>ONQL01000084.1 GCA_900319985.1 uncultured Methanobrevibacter sp.
TTCGGTTTTGTTTTCTTGTGGTATTGTTGTATTTTCTTGTGTTTTGTTTTCGGTTTTGTTTTCTTGTGGTATTGTTGTATTTTCTTGTTTTTCTGTTGTGTTGTTTTCAAATGGTGTGCTTAGGTTTGGTTTGTTTTCTTCTTTTTCAACAGTATTGTTTTCAGATTCAACGGGAATGTTTCTGTATGTAATTTTGTATCCGAAGAAGTTTTGATGATTGTTTTTATTGGTACTTAATACCTCAAAATCAAAAAATGCTTCTGTTGTTTCATTGATTTTTTTAACTGCTCCATGATCAGGAATTGTTAAATTAACGGAAGTGTCCTTGATTTGCTGAACTAAAGCTTTGTTGGAATCAAAATTGTCGCTGAATGCCCAAATGATTTTTTGGGTATCGTATTTGTTTTTTACAGCAATGTCGTGGAATTCGACAAAGAAAGTTTTTAAGTAATGTCCGATTGACTCTCCATTTTTATTGTTGATTGCAGATGTAGTGTCCTTGACTTCAAATTCATCATTGACTTTTGCCTCATGGTCTCCGTAATTGATGCAGTATCCGTTGTATCCGTCTTCAAAAGTAATGTTGAAATGTCCATTTTCTTTTGACTTTACACTTTCACCGACTCTGCTTTTTTCTTCTTCGGCATTTCTTTGAGGGATTGTTTCTTCCTGCTGTGCTGTACCGGTATTTTTAACTGCTTCTTCGGTGCTGTTTTCTGCTGAGACAAAATTTACACCTGATGTGATAATTAAAAAGATTGTAAAAATTGTAATTATTGTCTTTTTCAAATTTTTCACCTCTTTTCTTTGTATTAATTCCATTGTAATGGAGTTATATATAAATTTAAAGTAACCAAACGGTCACTTTCGCTTAAATTTAGATAATTATTCGTATTTTACTTGATTCTTAAAATATGTTGGTTTAATTCATTTTTAAGCAAATAAAATAGTTTTTTTTGGCTACAATTTAATTAATATATCATGAAAAACAATATTTTATCATGAAAGTGTTGGCTAATTTTGAAGACAATCATAAAATCCAATCCAATTCATCATTGGATGTTTTGTTGGGGGGAGGTTTTGAAAAAGGCACTATAACTCAGATATTTGGACCTCCAAGTTCAGGTAAAAGCAATATTGCATTGACCTTGGCGGTTAATGTTGCAAAGAATAATAGGAAAGTAATCTATATTGATACTGAAGGCGGAATCTCAATTGATAGGATTAAGCAGATTTCTGGACCTGACTTTTCAAATGTAGCCAATAATATAATTGTTTTTGAACCCACCAGCTTTATTGAGCAAAATGAGAATCTGAGATCTATCGATGTATGGCTTAGAAAGAATCATGATGAAGTTGATTTGCTTGTTTTGGATTCGGCAGTTGCATTGTATCGTGTCGATGACATGAAATCCTCTAGATTGAATAAGGAACTGGGCAAGCAAATGGGTGTTTTGTCTAAAATAGCAAGGCAGTACGATATTGCCGTTGTCCTGACAAATCAGATTTACAGTGCAATTGACGGTGATGGAAATAATGATGTCCGGGCAGTTGGTGGAACAATTTTGCAGTACTGGAGTAAGGTCATAATCCAACTGGAACGTGGTGAAGAAATAAATCAGAGGACTGCTACTCTGATTCGCCACAGAACTATTCCTGAAGGTGAAAAGACCTCTTTTTCAATTACTTCTAGGGGCATTATTTAGGTACTTTTATTAATAATTAAAAATATATATTTATTTTGGAATTGTTTGAGTGATATTATGAGGGAAAAGGATTTTGATATTAAAAAACCCAAAAAAAAGTTTCAAAAAACTGAACGGGTACCTCCAAAAGGTTATGATAATGCAAATGACTTTTTCCATGATTGACGCAATTCGTCTAAAGACATATTGTAAATATCCTGCCCCTGAAGGATTTTCCGAACTTAAACAATTGATTTTAGATGATTTGGATTTAGAGGAATTCGAAGTTTTACTGACTTCAGGAGCAACCGAATCTTTATATCTTGTCATGCAGGCATTATTGGAACCTGAAGATAATGTGATTTTATCTGATCCAGGTTATTTTATTATCGGGGACTTTGCAAACAGATTTGCAGGCGAAGTTAGATACGTTCCTATTTATTATGAGGAAAATGACTATAAGCTGACTCCTGATTTACTTAGGAAAAATATGGACGAAAACACTCGTATGGTTATTTTAATCGATCCGTTGAATCCGTTGGGTTCTTCATACACTGAAGAGGAACTTAAAGAATTCGCTGAAATCGCAAAAGAAAACGACTTATACTTATTGCATGACATAACCTACAAGGACTTCGCACGTGAACACTTCCTTGTGGAAAACTATGCTCCGGGTCAAACATTGACAATCTACAGCTTTTCAAAAATATATGGAATGGCAGGTTTGAGGATTGGTGGCGTCATCTCATCCAAACCGATCATCGATGCCATAAAAAATGCTGTTGTCAATGATTTGGGGGTGAACATCATTTCCCAATACGGTGCAATTGCAGGCCTTAAATCAAAACCTAATTGGTTTGATAGAATAAGAGAAACCTGTTTTGAAAACCAGAGGTTAATCAGTGAAATGATTGAACCGATTGATGGAGTATTTCTGCCGGTTTATCCGTCTGATGCAAACATGATGGTAATCGATATGTCTGGTGCAGGAATAAACCCTAAAGAGATGTCCAATTATTTGATTCAGGTTTTTCCATTCCAACCGAAGAGGTAAAAGTCTTTTGTAAAGAATTCCCAAAGGCTGTGGAAGCTTTAAGAAAAAAATAAGGTTAATGGTATGAGATTGAGATATCATCAACCTATTCCTAATTTTTACAATCAAGAAAACCCTCACCATCCTAACGGGATGAGTTGCTGGATGAGTTTACAGACATTGCCATTGCTTCAAGATTTGCAGGATTGAGCTTTTCCAAGTTAAGTGATGAGTTTAAAAGAGAATGGGATATCGATTGGGACAACATCATTATTCTGAAATATTTGATGTCTGAAGATATCCTCAAGATGGAACCGTCAGATGAAAAATGCCGGCTGATGGATGAGGAATTCCAGGAATTTGGAGCCAAAACATTCGCACTTGCAGATATATTGAGAAAAAATGGATTTAAAGCGGATTTGATCAATCCGTTGGATGACCGTGTTAGCTTAAGGGCAATTGCAATGCAGTCAAATGATGCAATAATTACAAGAAGCAACATGTGCATGTTTAGGGAAGGATTGAACCTTGGATTTTTCATGATTCAGACTTCAATAGAAAATCTTCCGTTCAAAACGGGAAACGAGCTGAAATGGGTTGAGGATTACTGTTCAACATGTGGGGTATGCATTGACAGATGCCCTGAAAAGGCATTTGACGAAAATGGAAAATTCTTAAGAAAATTATGCACTGCACACCGTGAAGGATGCAGCCGGTGCATTACTTTCTGCCCGTTTTATAAGAGAGGTTATGAAAAAGTTAAAAAAAGATATGGGAGAATGAAAAAATGAGTGACAAAATAGCTTTAGTTTCATGCAGCGGATTAAGTCCGCTTGGATTAGTTGTAAGGGCAGCTAGCGTTGAACTTGCCTTGGAAAACGAAAATATTGTAGCAGCATGCATTACAGAATATTCGGCACAACCCAACAACTGTTCACCAATTCTTGATGATGCAAAAATTGTTACAATAACAGGATGCAGCGATGACTGTGCTTCTGTAATTCTGAAAGAAAAAGAAGTTGATTCAGTTAAAAACATTGCTGCCGATACTGTTGTCAAGACTTATGATTTGAATCCTCTGGATGCTGTCCGCCTGGATGATGATGGTGAAAAATCAGTTGAAGTGTTGAAAAAATATATTTTAAAAGAACTTGAAAATATCTAAAAAAAATAAATTAAAGAGAATATTTAATCTGATAAGTAATAATATTCTCCTTTTTCTTTTTGTTCACGGTCTTTGTAACTGTCGAGCTTGTTTACTCTTGGTCTTTTTGTTTCCTTATCTCTTCTGAATGTAATGTTGAGGTTTCCTAAAAACTCGTTCATTGCGTTTCTCAAATCTGTTGGTTTGGAAGCATGGCCCTCCAGACCTGGAGTTCCGTTGAAAACCATTGCTCTGTCTGAAATGTAGTCGATAAACACGATATCGTGGTCAACAATAAGTGATGCCGCATTTCTGCTTTCAACCATCTTGCGGATAACTCTTGCAGCGATTAACCTTTGTTCAACATCTAAAAATGCGGTAGGTTCGTCAAAAAGATATATTTCAGCATCTTTTGAAATTGTTGCAGCTATCGCCAATCTTTGAAGTTCCCCGCCACTTAAACCGTTAACGGGCTTGTCAAGCATATCATTTAAAGTCAAAGGATTCATTATTTCACTTTCAAAGATTTTGCTTCCGAAACTAGGCGCATGCATATATAAAAAGTCACTGACGGTTCCTTCAAAGTCTGAAACAATGTATTGTGGCTTGTAGGCTATTGTAACTTCCTCATCCACTTCTCCAGTAGTCGGATCTTCGACTCCAGCAAGCATTTTTGCGAATGTGGTTTTACCTATACCGTTTGAACCGAACGCAGTAACGATTTCATCATAAAAGATTTCACCTGCGTCTGCAGTCAATGTAAATCCGTCATATTCCTTATTCAAATCGGAATAGCTTGCAAGCGCATCCCCTTCATCTTCTGGAGTTGGCGGTCTTATTGTAAATTCGATTGGATTTCTTCTTATTCTGACATTTTCTTCAGCTAAAAATCCATTTATGTATGCATTGATTCCTAAACGAACTCCCTTTCTTCCAGATACTACACCGTATCCTCCAGGCTGTCCGTATAATATGTGGATGTTGTCAGAAAGTGCATCTAAAGTAGCAAGGTCGTGTTCGATTACAAGAACGCTTTTTCCTTCGTCTGCAAGGGATCTGATTACTTTAACTGCATTCAGTCTTTGAGAAACATCCAGCCATGATGTTGGTTCGTCAAAGTAGTAGAAATCTCCTTCCCTTAAAACTGTTGCAGCAATTGCAACTCTCTGAAGTTCCCCACCACTTAGATTTTGCATTTTCCTGTCAAGAACGTTTTCAAGCTGCAATTCTTTTGTAACGTATTCGAGCTTGTCTCTTTCATTGACGTTTTCAAGTAAATCTTTTACTTTACCTTTAACGACCTTTGGAAGCTGGTCAACCATCTGTGGCTTTAGGATGGTTTTTATGTTTCCTTCGGACAAATCCTGAAAATACTTTTGAAGTGATGAGCCTTTGTAAAACTCAATGACCTTTTCCCAGTTTTCAGGAGGATTTTCAAAATCTCCGAAGTTTGGTATCAGATTTCCGGATAATATGTTCATGATTGTGGATTTACCAATACCGTTCGGTCCTAAAAGCCCTAAAACAGTTCCTTCTTCAAGGTTTGGAAGTCCAAATAGTTCAAATTGGTTCTGTCCAAATCTGTGAATTGGATTGTCGGCCGCTTCAGGTAAGTTAATGATTGTAATAGCGTCAAATGGGCAACGATTTGTACAGATACCGCACCCTTCACATAATTCTTCAGATATCAACGGTTTTTTTGTATCCTCATCAACTACTATGGTGTCTTCTTCCATTCTAACACCCGGACAGTAGTGAATGCAGACATAATCACATTTTTTAGGCTGACATCTGTCCTTATCTAAAATTGAAATACGGGTCATTATAATCTCCTTAAAAATATAATCATATATAACTTTATTAATTCTATTTAATTAATTTATTGTAAAATTGTTGACTTTCAAAAAACTTTTTAATTGTTTAGTTAAATATTTATTATTGATAATATGAAACAGGCAATGATTGTAAGAATGGATTTGAAAATGGGCAAAGGAAAGATTGCCGCCCAATGCTGTCATGGAGCTATTGGTGCATATAAGAAATCTCCTCATGATAAAATCAGGAAATGGGAAAATGAAGCTTATGCAAAGGTCGTTTTGAAAGTCAAAACCAAGGAGGAACTTTTGGAGCTTAAAAAGTTGGCTGACCAAAAGGGAATTTCCAGTTATCTTGTAGTTGATGCAGGACGTACCCAGATACCTACATCAAGCGTTACGGTTTTGGCACTGGGTCCTGATGAGGATGAAATAATTGATGAAGTGACTGGGGATTTGAAACTTTTATAGTTTAACTATTATTTTAATGATGGCATTATTCAATTAAATGTGGTAGATATTATGGGCATAAAACAGGTTGTAAAAATTGGTGGAAGTCTTTTTCCAGATTATGCAATTGAACTTGCAAAACAATTGAAAAACACCAATTCATTAATTATTTTGGGTGGTGGTGATTTTGCAAATTTAATTCGCAAATATGATGATGAAATTCATTTTTCGGATGAAATTAACCATTGGGCGGCTATAGATTGTATGGATATAATAGCTAAACTTGTTAATGATAAGGCGGACTCCACTAAATTAGTATATTCTATTGAAGAAGCCAATAAAATTTCTGATGATGGTTTAACTCCAATTTTTATTGTATCCAAGTTTTTAAGGGATGAAAATCCTTTTGAATGCTCATGGGATGTGACTTCAGACTCGATTGCAGCGTATGTTTCACACCTTCTAAATGCAAACCTTTTAATAGTAACAGATGTAAATGGTATATATACCCAAGAACCGAAAGAGCCAGGTTCAACATTCATAAGTAAAATCGATGCAACAACATTACTAACTTTTCAAGAGTCGTCGATTGATGTAATGTTACCGTCTCTTTTATTAGAGTTTGGGACTAATTGTTATGTTGTGAATGGGAAGTGCCCTGAAAGGGTTTTATCTTTAATAGATGATAATATAAATGATTATAACTTCGATTACACACAAATAATAGGTGAATAAAATGAAAACTGTAGACTGTATTTCATGTAAACAAGAAATTCCATTAACAGGACCATTTGTCGAATTCGAATGTCCGATTTGTGGAGCAAAAATAGCAAGATGTGAAAAATGCCGTACCTTTGGTCACGCTTACAAATGTGAATGTGGATTTGAAGGACCATAAGTTTTAAAATGGAGGAATTAGAATGGGTGAAGTATTAACAACTATGAAAATTATGCCGGATAGTCCTGAAGTTGACTTAGAAACTATTAAAGCTACTATTAAAGATTCCATGCCTGAAGGTGCTGAAATTCACGAAATTTCAGAAGAACCTATTGCATTCGGTTTAGTAGCAATCGTTTTCAAATTCATCACTGATGATGGTGAAGGTGGATCTGAACCGGTTGAAGAAATGGTTTCAGGTATTGAAGGCGTTGCCAGTATTGAAATTACTGGTGTCGGAAGATTAATGTAAGATTGATTTTCTGTAGTGGGAAAGATTAAAAAATCGATTTTTTAATGTATTTTTGGGTTATTGAGATTAATAACTCTCATTACTCTATTTTTTTTGGATAATTTATGTTATCTCGATTTTGGTGTATATAATTTATAATTTATAGAATAGATATATGTAAAATATAAATAATCTAGGTAATTTTCATGAAATTTAATAAAATTGTTTTATGCTCATTTATATTGATTGTTTTATCGTTTTCAGTCACTGCAATATCTGCAGCCGATTTAAACGATACTAGTGATGTGGGTGATGTTTTAAAAGATGGCGGCGATAGCAAATCATTCATTGATTTAAATAATGATATTGCCGCTGAAGATTCCAGTTTTAATATGGGATCTGATTATACATTTGATAATCTGACTGATATGAATTATACCCTTGGAATTAGGATAGTTAAGGCTGATTTTACAATCAACGGAAATAATCATGCAATCGACTGTTCTAATCAGGCAAGAGCATTGAGGGTTGCTGGAAATAATGTGGAAATAAAGAATCTGGTTATAAAAAATGCTTATCATAGTGCCGGTTCTGC
Source organism: uncultured Methanobrevibacter sp. (assembly GCA_900319985.1). Classification (GTDB taxonomy): domain Archaea; phylum Methanobacteriota; class Methanobacteria; order Methanobacteriales; family Methanobacteriaceae; genus Methanocatella. The sequence goes on from ONQL01000084.1 coordinate 7,891, forward strand.
AATTTTTACCAACTCAAAGCTGACACTGAATAACGTAACTTTTATCAATTGTTCCGGTAAGGGCTCTTCTAACATGGGAGCTATTGTTTTATCTAAGGCAACTTTAAACGTTAAAAACTGTAAATTCATTGATACCTGCGGTAGTGAGGGTGCCTCAATCACCGCATCATTGGGTCGTGTTACTGTTGACAATTCAACATTCATCAGCAGCTCCGATAAAATCCTTAAGGGTCAAATTTACTTATCCAATTCAAATTTAACTGTTTTGAACTCTAATTTTATAAACACTACCTCCAAATATGCAACTGCAATATTTGCTACAGAAAAGGGAAAAGTTTCAATTTCAAACTCCAAATTTACAAACTTATTTGCAAATAAAACTGCAGGCGCTATTGCAACCAAAAGTTTAATAGATCTTACTGTGAAAGAATGTGAATTTGAAAATGTTGGATCAGATAAGAATGGTGGGGCAATTTTTATTGATGTCAATGGAGATACGGGTAAACATCAAAAAGCAACTATTCTAATTGATTCTGCCAAATTTACTAATTGTTCTTCCGAATTTGGTGGAGCTATTCTTCAATTGGGTGGAACCTTAACCATTAAAAACTCTGATTTTGTTAAAAATTCCGTAGAGTATGATGGTGGTGCAGTTTATACCAGTTATGCTAATGTGAACATTTTAAATTCAACATTCAAATCCAATATGGCCAAGAATGATTTATCTTATGGTGGTGCAGGATATTTCGATAAGGGAACAGTAATTATCAGGCAAAGCACTTTTGAGAACAATCTGGCTTTTGAGGTATCTACAATTTCTGCATATGATACTAAACTGACTTTGGAAAATAATTACTTCAACAATCCTTCTAATGTTACAAGCATATACACAGTATATGGAAAAGTAAGCGGTAAAGGAAATGCTTTCAATAGTGATAAAAGATCATTCGGCAATACCGATAATTTCTATAACTTTGAAAATACTGCAAATCCTTTTATAATATATAACAATACTATCGTTGGTCCGTTACCTGAAAAATTTGATTTGAGGGACTACGGATGGGTTTCACCTGTCAAAAACCAAGGATTTATGGGAGCCTGCTGGGCATTTGGTAATGTGGCAGCATTGGAGTCTGCATTAATGAGATATGCAAACGTAACCTATTTGTTGTCTGAAAACAATGTCCAAAATTCAATGCTTCAATATTCAAAATACGGACAGTTGGATATGGATGAAGGTGGAACTCCTTTTGCCCCTATTGCTTATTTGGTTGACTGGATGGGAATTTTCCCTGGTGAATATGACAGTTATGATGAGCTCGGTAAGATTTCTCCATTGCTTATCACCCCAGATGATATTCACATTCAAAATGTGGTTGTTGTTCCTGCAAGAAAGAATTCTGCGGACAATAATTTAATTAAGAATGCACTTCTTAAATACGGTGCTTTGGCAGTCAGTCACAATGCTGATTTTGATGAAGATACTTATTTCAATAAATCAAGCTCTGCACAGTATTATTATGGTAAGCCAATATCAAATCATAGAGTTTGTGTTGTGGGATGGGACGATAATTATTCCAGAAATAATTTCCTAAAACCTGCTCCCGGCGATGGTGCATGGATTGTTAAAAACAGCTGGGGATCCAATTGGGCTGACGGAGGATATTTCTATGTTTCATATTATGATAAATCATTTGCTATGGACAAGGAAAGTGTTGGATATATAATTAATAACGATTCCTACAATAGGATGTATCAGATTGATGTTGGTGGCGAAATAAAATTAGTCAATACTTATAATTATTATTCTAATGTGTTCACCGCTGATGAAAATGAATTGATTGCGGCAGTTGGAACCTATTTCGATAAAACTGGCAGGGATTATGTATTTACAATATCTGTAAATGATGTTGATGTTTATTCCCAAAAGGGCGCAAGTGAATTTGGTGGATATTCAACAATCAAATTAAACAAGTATATCCAAATCAAAAAAGGTGATGTTTTCCAGATAACATTCAAAAATAAGCTACCGGTTCTCTTTGATCTTAGAATTCATACTAAAAAAGGCACTTCTTTAGTAAGTAAAGATGGTAGGGAGTGGATAGATTTAGCAAACACTAATAACGTAGCTATTTTAAAAGCTTACACTATTTCCGATTTAAACATTACTGGAAATTTGGTGAAATACTATAAGAATGACACTCCATTTGTTGCAAAAGTCGGTGCCGGTGAAGAGGTTGTTTTCACATTCAACGGTAAAAAGTCCAAGGTCATTGCAGATGAAAATGGAATTGCTAAACTCAATATCAACAGCAATCCTGGAAAGTACAGCATCACAACAACTTACAATGGAACTTCAATCGTTAATTATGTCATTATAAAAAACACTGTTGTTGATTCCAATGTCAAAAGGACTTATAATGCTAATTGCAATTATAAAGTGAGGATTTTGGATTCTGCCGGAAAGCCTGTAAAAAGTGCTAAGGTTGCAGTTTCTGTCAATGGAAAATCTAAGAATTACAAAACTGACAATTCAGGATACATAACAGTTAAATTTACCAAATTGGCCAAGGCACAAAAAATCACTGTTAAAAATCCGAAAACCGGTGAGAGCAGAACAACTAAAATACTGGTTTACTCAAGGTTTTCAGATGAGAAAAATGTTGCAATGTATTACTTTGACGGATCCAAGTTTAAAGCTACAATACTTGGCGACAATGCCAAACCTGTCGGCAAAAATAAGGTAGTAGTCATTAAGATTAACAAGAAAACCTACAAGGTCAAAACCAATGCCAAAGGAGCAATTGCCTTTAAAATACCTAATACTATAAAACCGGGTTCCTATAAGTTGACTGCATCATACAAGGGAGAAACTATCAAGAAAACTGTTAAGGTAAAGCAAAATCTTAAATCCAAGAAGTATTCCGTTAAAAAGTCTTCCAAAAAGCTAGTTGTCAAGGCAACTCTCAAGAATGGTAAAAAGGCAGTCAGCGGCAAAAAGATAACATTGAATCTTAATGGTATAAAAATCGCTAAGAAAACCAATAAAAAAGGAATAGCTCAATTCACCATTAAGAAAAGTGTTATAAATAAGCTTAGTGTAGGTAAAAAATATACTATGAAATTTACCTACCTTAAAAATACAATAAAAACAACTTTAACTGTCAAACGTTAGGGATTCAATCCCTGACATTTTTTTTAATTTTTGAGGATGTGACATGAAGTCACTATTTTTTAATTTTATTTTGCTTATTTTTTCTTTAATTTTATATACTTTGAAGTACAATCTTTTATTATAGAGATTAATCTTTGTGGTTGTTTTATTTATGGTTTTGAAAGATGATAATATTAATCAGAGTATGTTGGTCCCCATGGACTTGCGAAATTTGATTCCTGAAGATCATCCGTGTTATTTTATTAAAAATGTGGTTGATTTAGTTGATTGTTCGAAAGCGAATCAGGAATTTCGTGGAAAGCCTGGTGAATTTGCTTATCCTCGTGAATTATTGCTCCGGCTAATTTTAATGAGTGTTTTTGATGGTGGATTATCTTCAAGAGAAATTGAGAGAAAAACACGCACAGATATTGCATATATGTATCTTGCAGCGATGGAAAAGCCATCATATCGAACAATAGCAAGATTTAAAGTCGAATACTCAGATTTAATCGATGAAGCATTCAAAACAACCATTAAAATTGCAAAAGACAATGATTTGATAAAAATCCATCATTTAAGCTTAGATGGAACTAAAATCAAAGCAAAAACATCAATTAATAAATTAACTGATGAAAATCAAATCAAAATCATGAAAAAACATCTAAAAAAAAGTATTGAATTAGATCAACAAGAAGATGAAGAATTGGGAGACGAATCTGGAAACAGCGTTCCAGAATCATTAACTGACAAAGAAAAATTCAAAAAAACAGTAAAAGAAATAGAAGAATCATCTAAAAATGATAGAAACAAAGATAAACTTCGTTCTTCAAGTTTAAATCTTTTAAAACAAGCAAAAGAAAATC
>ONQL01000061.1 GCA_900319985.1 uncultured Methanobrevibacter sp.
ACAATGAAATAAACAAGAAAAACAACTAAATAATAAGAAAAAATATAAAAAAATCATAAACACAAAATTTGATTAAAAATTTTGCGTCACATCCTCAAACTCTTAAAAAAAGAAAAAACCAGGAAATCTATACGATCCCTTGTGTGGGAATAGGGTGATACCACCCTACTTTGAAAGAATCAATTCCATTTTTTATAGATTGATCTTCTTGGACCAATATCAATTATTTCAACCTCTTTAGTTGATTCATTGATGAAATATATAATTCTATAATCACCCACCATTGTTTTCTTACATTTAGGGCATTTTTTACTTCTAAATGAACTTTCTGCTTCTTTATACGGATCAACAGCTAATTGATAATATTTGCCATGTATCCTACTTATCAATTTTTCATCATCAGAATGATTATCCATGAATCTTATTGCTTTTTTATCTTCAAAAAGTTCATAATGCACTTCCGAATTATTTTCTGAGGGCATTTAAATCAACTTTTCTAGTGCCGCTATAGTCCCCATTTTCAAAATGCCTAATTCTTTCATTATAGTAATCTGCTTCTTCATCACTTAATTCATCAAAATACATTCTTTCATACACCTCTATTAATCTAGCTATAATATCATTATATGTTTCGGACTTCAAGCCCAAATGAGCTAGTTTTGTGTGAACTTCTTCAGTTACTCGAATAGTTTTCATAGACATAGCGAATCCTCCAGTATATTAAAGTTAATTAGATACATTAATTATATTAAATATATTATTTATATTTATTGTAAATTAATATATCCTATTGAAGACAACTAACCTGAAACCTATTCCAACAAAAGATATGTATTGAAAAATAATGAAATTTTTTGAAGTGCAAAAGTGTGAAAAATCACAAATGTGTAAAATCACAACCATATTCAAAAAGCAGAAAAACACAAACACAATAACGGCCAAATAAAACACTACAATACCATCACCATCCCAAAAAAAACTATGGCAAAATCACAATCAAAGAAATAACCCTAAGAACCATTGGTGTTCAGCACCAGAAAATCCAGTTACCACCCCACATTCAACCAGAAAAATCAAGCCACCAAAATCACTTTAAAAATATCAAAACAACCAAATACAAATAAATTATAATATAATTGACTAAAAATAAAATAAATAAAAAAAAGAAGAGTTAAAAACTCTTAAAATTGAAAATAAAACTCTAAAATCACACAATACCTTGTGCGTTCATAGCGTCAACAACTTTCTTGAATCCTGCAATGTTTGCTCCTGCAACATAGTTTTTGTCCATGCCGTATTCTTCAGCAGCAGCTGCAGCATTTTCGAAAATGGTTTCCATAATGGTTTGGAGTCTTCCGTCAACCTCTTCAAAGGTCCAGGATAATCTTTCTGAGTTTTGTGACATTTCAAGTGCAGAAGTTGCTACTCCACCAGCGTTTGAAGCTTTACCTGGTGCGAATAATACGTCGTTTTCTTGTAAGAATTCAGTTGCTTCAATAGTGGTTGGCATATTTGCTCCTTCAGCAACTGCTAAAACTCCATTTTCAACCAATGTTTTAGCATCTTCTAATTGCAATTCATTTTGAGTAGCGCATGGAAGAGCGATGTCACATTTAATGGTCCATACACCTTTGCCTTCGTGGTATTCAGCACTGTCTCTAGCTTCAGCATATGCAGTTAATCTTTCTCTTCTAATTTCTTTTACTTCTTTTAATAACTCAACGTCGATTCCTTCAGGGTCGTAAATCCAACCGGTTGAATCGGAACAGGTTACAGGTTTACCACCTAATTGTTGAGCTTTTTCGATTGCATAAATTGCTACGTTACCTGCACCGGACACTGCAATGGTTTTGCCTGCAATGTCAATATCGTTTGCTTTTAACATAGCATTAGTGAAGTATAATAATCCGTATCCAGTAGCTTCGGTTCTTGCAAGGGATCCTCCGAAGGTTAATCCTTTACCGGTTAATACTCCTTCATATAATCCTCTGATTCTTTTGTATTGACCAAATAAGAAACCGATTTCTCGGCCACCTACTCCAATATCCCCAGCAGGTACATCAGTGTCTGCTCCGATGTATTTGCATAATTCAGTCATGAAGCTTTGACAGAATGCCATGATTTCTCTGTCGGATTTTCCTTTAGGATCAAAGTCAGATCCACCTTTTCCTCCGCCAATTGGAAGACCGGTTAAGGAGTTTTTGAAGATTTGTTCGAAACCTAAGAATTTGATGATACCGAGGTTTACTGAAGGGTGGAAACGTAATCCTCCTTTGTAAGGTCCGATTGCACCGTTGAATTGTACACGGTAACCGGTGTTTACTTGCACTTGTCCGTTGTCATCTACCCATGGAACACGGAATTTGAATTGTCTTTCCGGATTGGTTAATCTTTCAAGAAGTGCGTTTTTCTTAAATTCTTCTTCGTTTTCTTCAATAACAACCCTTAAGGATTCCAATACTTCGCGTACAGCTTGATGGAATTCTGGTTCGGAAGGGTTTTGTTCAATAATAGTTTCAATTACATCATCTACGTATGACAAAAATATTCCTCCAAATTAAATTTAGATGTATATCATTAAATTTTCAAATTTATTGCTGGCGACGCCAGATTTAACAATATAATATATTATTTGAATTTTATCATATTTAAATATTTTTCAATTTTTAATTAAATAACCGAATAAAATACATACAATATCCAATATATCTTAAACAAAATATAATATTATTCAAAATAATTATTTAATTAAATATACGAATTGAGATAATAACTTAAACTGTCTAGCGAAAATAAATAATTAATGTACAAAGTCGGAAAATGACTTCCAACAAAAAATTCCGAATGGTGAAATCAACATATGTCAAAAAAAATTGCCCAAAACGGCAAAAATACAGAACAAAACAGAGCAAATGAAAAAAATTATTAAACAAAATAATATGTAACTAAAAAAACAATATTGTTTTATATACTATAATTAACAAAACAATTTACAAAGTTGTATGAAATTTATTTTTTAATACACAAAACTATAAAATGTGAAAGAATGAATGTTACAAAGATATCCCAATCACAATACCATGAACTGAAAAAAACATATCTGCACAAAAACAGATGCATGTATTCCCTTTACCTAGACTTAAACAGGGAAATACCAATTGACAAGCAGATATTTTTTAGAGTAATCAATAAAATTCGCCAAGAGGAAGGCTATCGCCCATTCTATTATTTAGATAAAGAAAAAAAGAAAAAAAGAAGTATCAATAAGCCTCAGACTTATCAATATTCAACATAATATCTCATGATGGCCGCTATTCCACCAAATGCTCTGAAAAGCTGCATACCCTCTTCAGTTTCAGTGGAAATGAACTCGACGTCAGTATTCATTTCTTCAGCTTTTTCAATAAAGTCATCAGCAAGATCCACTGAGGATTCCTCTTTTAAAACCTCACCGCAGTTAGGGCATTTTGGCTTAAGACCGTCGGCTTCAGCCTGATTTTTGACAGTTATTTCCTTTTGTGTGCCGCAGCTTGGACATATATATCCTTTACGCATGCTGCTTAAATCTTCAGATAAAAGCAAAATGTCAACAGCACCCATAATAAGGTTGTTTCTAACCTGATTTTCACCATAAGAACATAATCCCTTATCCTTTCTCAATTCCTGAATGAACCTTTGAACCAGTTTTTTCTCATGCATCACATCAAGGTTTTCCAAATCATCGGCAGCCCTTGCGATAACTTCACGGATGCCCTCTTCTCCAGTATATGATGTATCGACAATAGAAATTACCTTGTTTTTAAGTTCATACTGCAAGTATTCACCATCATAGAAATCCTTTTTGGTAAAACCCGGACCTCCAAGAATAATACCCTTCAAATCGTCTTTCAAAGGAAGGAAGGCTTCGTTCATATGTTCCCCAATACGTTTTAAAAACTGGTGAGCCAAATCTTCAATAACACGGTCAAACCTTCTCTGTGATTGTCCTCCAGCCTTGTGTTTTCCAGGAACACCACTGGTCAAATGACCCAGAATGTTTTCCTTTTTACCTTTTAGGGTAGCGTATGTTGCCTCGTTTCTGTCAATTACAGCAACACCATAAACATCACGCTCTTCAATCATGTATTCCAAAGGTTCAACGAAAAATTCGTTGTTACATTTGTACCAGTAGGTTGTAACAGGTTCAGGCGGTTCGATTATATATTTTTCCATCTTTTCGGTACCTGGACCTCCTTTTGGAATCATTCCCACAAACAGCACCAGACCGTTTTCGGGAGGTTGTTTATATAACTTAATACTTTCTAAAATAACTGCAATAGCTGACTGTACATTTTTTCTTGTTTGTTTACTCTTAATGTTAGCACTCTGACCCATTTCATCACGCATGTGCTTACCGACATCACTCAATTGTTTGGATGGTGGGATGTAAACGGAAACAAGCTCTGTACCTCTGCCTCTCTTACCTGCTAATTCCTTTAAGGTTTTTTTAAATTCATATAATTCTTTTGATGATACATCTGCCATGTTATCCCTATAAAAATTAAATTAATATAATAGTAATAAATATCTTTTTTTAAATATAAATAATTAATGAAAAAATCAGTCTAATTTGGCTTTTCCATATTTTTCAAATAATTTAACATTTGCTTCATCAATCGTGTTTATTTCAAGCAAATCCATTTCGGTCAAATCGATTATTTCACGTGCAAGTTGAAGATAGGTGTCGGGATAGTCATTGTAGCCGAAAATATGCCATATCACGTCACCCTCAAAAACAATTTCAAGATACCAGTCATATCCTTCAAGGTCTTCAGGATCATAGCTATCAGATTTCATGTGATAGTCATCCTGAGTCCACATATAGACATGATATCTTTCAAGAAGCTCCAAAATCGTTTTTTCGTCCCCATCAGTCATGTTCCTATCAATATATCCATCAATCCTTTTGTTTTCAAAATTGACAATCAAACGTGGATTCGGCAATTCATAAGGATAGCACCTGTAATGTCCGAATTCTATTGCCTTGATTTTTAATTTTTTTCCGTCGAGATAGACCCCATCCTTTCTCAGGTCATGATAAAGGGGAGTTGCAAACTGCCTTTGGTAGTTGAGGTGAAGCACGTCAAAGTTAAAGAAGTCCTTAAGCATCTCCCCGAAGGCAATCCAGTTTTTTGGAAAGTTATTTTTAAAGGAGTATTCCTCAAAGCCGTCGGTGGAATAGATTATGACAATGCAGGAGTAAATCGACTCCAGTTTTTCAAAATAGGAAAATTCCTCAGATTCAAAATCCTCAAATAGTTTCAAACCGGTAAAGTCAAATAAGAAATCATCTGCCTGCCTGTCATCAAATGTTCTTATTTCACTGGTCATCTTTCGCCTCAAATCAACAAGAACATCAACCCATGAGTCATCGCACAGGCTGTTTTCGGCCAGGAACTTGTCACCGCTTCCCCTTTCAGAAATTTTATAGTATGCCATATTACTTGAAAAATCGATGGTGAAGCATTCATAGTGACGATTAAGGCGCTTGAAATTGAATCTTTGAGTAATCTCTATTTTTTCTATCATAAAAATCATGAAAAGTTTAAGTAATACACTTCATAATATGTCTTCCAAGTTTAATATAGATATCTAGCCGATTAACAATTAAAAAACTATATAAACAATCAGAAGTTAATTAATAAAATAAGTGATATTATGATGAGAAGATGTCCACAATGCGGTACAGCAGGTGACGATGTGTATGGATTTTGTATAAAATGCGGATATGAATTTCCAAAAATCACACAGGACAAAGACACATGTCCATTATGCGGATATAAAAATCCCGAAGAAGCGGAATTCTGCGTCAAATGCGGAACACCATTGCTATTTAAAAAGAATCCTGAAAACAATGTAAAAGTAGTAAACCCGATTGTTATCCAAAAGGAATACGCCTCTGCTCCAGTTGAAACAGGCAGAACCAGCAGACTGCTGATATTTATAGGATACTTCTTTGCAATATTGGGAAGCATCATCGGATTAATCATTGCGATTTATCTGATTACCCGAAAAGACCCTAGCGCAAAAAAACACGGATACATCCAGATTGCAATAATACTGTTCTATTTGATATTGCTTGCGATAATGTTTGCAACAGGTGCAATACCTCCGGAAGTCATTACTGACTACAAAACATTACTTATGGGAAACTTTACCCCTCTCAACAGGTAGATACATTATTATGGCCGCATCCCCATCTTCATAATATCCAGGAACAACCCTATCCTTTATAAAATTAAATTTTTCATAAAACTCAACCGCACCTAAATTGCTTTTTCTGACCTCAAGATAGATTGCATCAATCGGAAGCATTGACAAAACGGTAATGGCGCGTATGAACAATTCGGTTCCGGCTCCCTGACGGCGATAGTTCTTATCAACAGCTATTGAAATAATATGGCCCTGATTTTCATATTTTATCCAGAACATCACATACCCTACAACATAATCATCCTTTTCGGCAACCAGAAAACCAATTCCCATGTCATAGAGCTGCTGAAACATGTTTATTCCATATGATTGGTCAAATGACATGTTTTCAATTTCAAAAACCCTCTTTAAATCTTTTGGAACAAACTTTCTAACTTTCATACAAAAAAGTATTATAGAAAACAATATATTTAATTATTTTGATTGATTAAATTATTCTAAGGAGTAAAAAAAATGTGGCGAGATTTTGGAGAGTATATCCTGAATGAGGTTGGTGATGAAGACGTAAGAATTGCAGAAGTTGCAGTGGGAAAATTCGACATGATTGCGCAGATGCTGTCTTCAAAGGAAAACATCACATTGATTAAAACAGACATCATCCCTGCAGATGAAAGCGTAATCATGGACGACATTACCAATCCCGACCCAAAGATATATAAAGGAATTGACATCATTTATTCAATAAGACCCCCAAGTGAACTGCAGCCGCATTTGGTCAAGCTGGCTCAAAAAGTCGGCTGCCAGCTAATCATCAAACCCCTGACAAATGAGGATTTGAATACGCCAGGAGTCAAAATGAAGCTGAAGAATTTCAAAAGGGCGAGCTTTTACATTTTAAGGTGATAATATGAGTGACATACTGACCCAATTCAAGACATCACTGGACGGACTAAGCTCAAGTGAAGCTAAAAAAAGACAGAAGGAATACGGACTGAATGAAATTGCCGAAAAACCACCTACACCATTGCCTATCCTATTTCTGTCCCAATTTGCAGATATCCTAATCGGACTTTTAATCGTTGCGGCGATTGCCGCATTTGCAATCGGAGACGTTATCGATGCCGGAGTAATAATTTTGGCAGTTCTTTTGAATGTGATTATGGGATTTATCCAGGAGTACCGATCACAGAAGGCCATTGAAAGCCTTAAGAATTTCATTACAAAACATGCCGTCGTCAAAAGGGATGGCAAGATTGCAGAAATTGATGCAAAAACATTGACCGTTGGCGACATCGTAGTTCTTGACGAAGGTTCAAAAGTACCTGCAGATTTGGTTTTGATTGAAAGCAATTCCCTAAGCTGTGATGAGTCTCAACTTACAGGAGAGTCCAAAGCCGTTGAAAAACAAATCAACGATAAACTTTACATGGACTCAAACATCCTTTCAGGAAACGGACTTGGAGTTGTTGAAAACATTGGAATGTCCACAGAAATCGGAAAAATTGCCGACATTGTCCAGGAAGACGATGAGGAAACTCCACTTGCAAAGCGTGTTGGAAAACTTGGAAAGACCTTATCTGCTATCGCAATAGTCGTATGTATAGCTATTTTCATCATGGAGTTTTTAAAGGGAGTGCCTCTTGTCGAGACATTCATGACTGCAGTTTCACTGGCAGTTGCAGCAATTCCAGAAGGTCTTCCAGCAGTTCTGACATTGACACTTGCCCTTGGAATGTCGGAAATGGCAAAGTCAAACGCAATCGTCAGAAAGCTCCTGTCAGTCGAGACCCTGGGTTCATGTACAGTCATCTGCAGTGACAAGACAGGTACACTGACCGAGAATAAAATGACCGTAGTCGAGAGTTTTTGCACAAATGAAGAAAAAACACAGCTAATCGGAAAATTATGCAACAATGCTACCCTGGACAATGATAAAGTCATCGGAGATCAAACTGACGGAGCCATTCTAAAGCATTGCAGGGAATGTGATGCAACACTTGAAAGAATCGATGAAATTCCACTTGACAGCAATCGTAAAATGATGACCACTACACACATATTGGACAGTGAAAATAATATTGTTTTATCCAAAGGTGCTCCAGAAATAATTTTAGACAAATGCAAATATATAGATAGAAATGGAAGTATCGAAATTATTGATGATAAAACCAAGGAAATGATAGTTGAAAAGATTGGTGAAATGAGCGGACATGCACTCAGAACAATCGGATTTGCATACAAGATAAATGACACCCAGACACCTGAAGAGGATTTGACATTTACAGGACTGCTCGGTTTAATCGATCCGCCTAAAAAGGATGTGAAAAAATCCGTAAAGGACTGCATCAGCGCTGGAATCGACATCATAATGATTACCGGAGACCATGAAAAGACCGCTTGTGCAATTGCAAGAGACATCGGCATCCTGACCGACGGAAAGGTAATGACCGGAGCCGAACTTGACACTCTAAGCGATGAGGAATACCTGAAAATCGCTGCGGAAATTCAGGTCTATGCAAGAGTAAAACCGACACAAAAAATGAAAATAGTTGAAACACTTAAAAAACTGGACAATGTTGTTGCAATGACAGGAGACGGCGTAAACGATGCACCTGCACTTAAAAAGGCATCAATTGGAGTTGCAATGGGTGACGGAACAGATGTTGCAAAAGAAGCGTCAGACATGATTCTTCAAAACAACGACTTTACAACAATCGTCAAAGCTATTGAATGCGGAAGGAAAATATATGACAACATCAAAAGATTCGTCAAATATCAGGTCTCCACAAATGTCGGAGCAATACTGACAATCATCGGAACTTCACTTCTGAATCTGCCTCTGCCATTCAATCCGGCACAGCTTTTATGGCTCAACATTGTAATGGACGGACCTCCAGCACAGATGCTGGGTATTGAAGGCGCTGAAAGAAACATTATGAAAAGACCTCCCGAAAAGGGAGATATACTGACCAAAAATACTATGCTTCAGATACTGATTTTAGGCATAGTAATGGCAATAGGAACAATATGCGTATTCACATATGAAATATCTACAGGGGTTTCAACAAGAAAGGCAATGACAGTTGCATTCACCTTGTTTGTAGTATACCAATTGATGAATGCGTTCAATGGAAGGGCAAACTCAGAAAAATCAAGCAAATATCTTTATTTGGGAATCATCATTTCATTCTTGCTTCAGCTGTTGATTTTATACATTCCTCAGCTGCAGACAATATTTAGAACAACATCAATCGACCCGATTGACTGGGTGATAATCCTTGCGGTTTCATCAACAATATTGATAGCCCAAAAAATAATGGACAAGGTGCTAAAATGAAGATACTCCTGCTTGGAGGAACCAAAGACTCCACAAACATCATAGAATTTATTAAAAACAGCTATGATGCATACATCCTGACAACCACCACAACAGAGTATGGTGCCAAATTGGCAATGGAGGGCGGAAGTGACGATAGCATTGCCCGTCCGCTTCCCAAAGATGAAATCATCAAAATCATAATTGACAATGGATTTGACATTCTGATTGATGCAACACATCCATTTGCAAAGCACATTACACAAACAAGCGCAAGCATTGCAAATGAGTTAAAAATTCCATATATTCGCTTTGAAAGACCTACCACAGACCTGAAAAATATCGACACATCACATATTCATTATGTAGAATCATTTGACGATGCAGGAAAATTGATAGCTGAGAGATTCGATAAAGGAAATGTTCTGCATTTTGCAGGAGCCAACACCATGGAAGACATCCTGAAATATGTTTCCGCCGAAAGGTTCTATCCAAGAATTCTGAAAGTGGAAAGCTCACTTGAAAAATGTGAAAAACTAAACATCGATCCAGACCACATCATTCCAATGAAGGGAGCTGCAAGCCTTGAAGAAAACATTGATCTAATTGAGAGATATAATGCATCATCAATGATTACAAAGGAAAGCGGCGAAATAGGCGGAGTCGTTGAAAAGATACAGGCCGCAAATGAAACAGACATTGCAGTGATTATGATTCAAAGACCAAAAATAGACGAATTAAATAAAAATGATGTTGTATCTAATTTGGATGAATTAGATATCAAATTAAAAAACTTTTTTTAAAAATAGATATAAACGCCGAGACTGGGATTTGAACCCAGGCGAGGGAAACCTCACAGGATTTCAAGTCCTGCGCCTTACCAGACTAGACTATCTCGGCATATGAAAAGGATTTTTCCCAAGAAGCTTTACCTTCCCCATCAGGAGATTTCCTTGTTGGTACAACTAATTTTTTAGTTGGTAATGGAATAGGACCAGATAAGTCAACACCAGTTCTTTCAGCAATTTTTTTAAGTTGATCACATACATATGCTAATTTTTCTGGATCTGTTCCTGTAAGCTTAATTCTTGCTTGATTCATTTATTATCCTCCAAAAAACAAAAAGAAAAGAAAGTAAAAATTACTTTCTAATTATTGTTTACAAACTTATTTTGCTGAGGTAACTTTAAGACATAATCCTGCAGCAACAGTTTGACCCATATCTCTGATAGCGAATCTTCCCATAGGTGGGATTTTTTGAGCTTCTTCCATAACCATTGGTTTAGTAGGTTTAATTTGGACGATAGCTGCATCACCGGTTTTAAGGAAGTCAGGAGTTCCTTTTTCAGGTTGACCAGTAGCAGGGTCTAATTTGGAAGTTAATTCTAAGAAAGTACATGCAGTTTGGGAAGTGTGACAGTGGAATACAGGAGTGTATCCAACGGTGATTACACCAGGGTGTTGTAATACAACAACTTGTGCAGTAAATTCTTTAGCTACAGTTGGAGCGTCACTAGTGTGTCCAGCTACGTCTCCTCTTCTGATATCGTTTTTACCTACACCTCTTACGTTGAATCCGATGTTGTCACCAGGTTCAGCTTCGTCGAATACTTCGTGGTGCATTTCGATAGATTTAACTTCTCCGGAAGCTCCAGCAGGTTCGAAGATAACGTTTTCACCTTTTTTCATGATACCGGTTTCGACTCTTCCTACAGGTACGGTTCCTACACCAGTAATGGAGTAGACGTCTTGAATAGGTACTCTTAATGGTAAGTCGACAGGTTTTTCAGGTGGGGTTAATTTGTCTAATTCAGTGATAAGTGCGTCACCTTTGTACCAAGGCATGTTGTCACTTTTCTCTTTAATGTTGTCACCTTCAAATGCGGAAATTGGGATGAATGGAACGTCAGAAGGATTTCTTCCGATGGATTTGAGTAAGACACCAACTTCTTCTTTTACTTCGTTGAATCTGTCTTCACTGTAGTTTTCCATATCCATTTTGTTAACTGCGACAATTAATTGTTTAATACCTAAAGTCATGGATAAGAATAAGTGTTCTTTGGTTTGAGGCATTACACCGTCGTTAGCAGCTACTACTAAAACAGCTGCGTCAGCTTGAGATGCACCAGTGATCATGTTTTTAACGAAGTCTCTGTGTCCAGGACAGTCTACAACAGTGTAGTCGTATTTTTTGGTGGAGAATTTTTGGTGAGCTAAATCGATAGTTACTCCTCTTTCTCTTTCTTCTCCTAATTTGTCCATAACAAATCTGAATTTGTTTTCTCCGTCATCTAATTGTTGTTCAGCGATTGCACCAGCTTTTAATAATAAGTGTCCAACTAAAGTGGATTTTCCG
>ONQL01000069.1 GCA_900319985.1 uncultured Methanobrevibacter sp.
TTAAAGAAAAATTAGAACGAATTTTTATCGAAGTTAAATTTCAAGTGTAAAAAAATAAAATTTGAAAGAAGCCTATAAAATTTTACAGACTCAAAAAAAGGATATTGTTGAATAATAGACATCAATGATAGATACATCACCCAAATACAATCTAAAAGATTAATTAAATCAAAAATATTTCACACCAACCTATTTTAATCAACGCCACATTAACATTGAGAGCAACCATTTCAAAATATAGTTTTGAAAAACGCTAGAATATATATAAAACACTTCAAAGCAAAGCAAAACTAAAAAAATCCCTGCGTTAATGTTTAAGAGTTTAATCATATGAAAAAAAAGATAAAATTGAAGGAAAATTAATCCCTTCCTTTAATTAACAATCACATTTACCTTTTTAGAAGTTCCTTTGAAATATTTATCACCTGTAAACTTAATGGTTCCAACAAATGTGCCTTTTTTATTCAAATTTTTAACTTTAAAGACAGCCTTACCTTTATTGTTGGTTTTGACTTTGTAGGTTTTTCCTTTGATTTTCAAAGTAACTACTTTACCTTTCAATAGCTTTTTGCTGTTGAATTTCACTACTGCAACAACATTCTTGACTTTTGCACTGGCTTTAGCTTTTACTGTTTTTGCAGATATTTTGGTTTTTGCTTTTTTAACAACCACTTTGACATTGTTTTTGCTGGAAGCCTCATAGACACTGTCTTCGGCAGATCTGATTGTTGCCTTGTAGGACTTAGGAGCTAAAGTTGAAATGTCAATTGAAACTTTACCTTTACTGTTGGTTTTCAAGGTTTTTGAAATGCTTCCAACTTTAACTGTTACTTTTTTACCAGATACAAGACCTTGATAATCTTTTAATGTAATTATAAGCTTTTTACCGGATTTGTATGCTGCAGTGACAGCAGATGCAATGATTTTTGGTTTATCCTTTGTGACATTTAGAGTAAATATCTCGGACAAATAGTCATATTCATTTTGTTTGTCTTCGAAATTAATAGCGTATAAAACGATGATTTTATGTGAACCTTCTGAAAAGCGACCTAATTTAACTTTACGCCCGCCTGTTTCCCAAAAGTCTTTCATATCACTGCCCCATAGGTCAATGACAAAATTACTTTCAGATTTTCCAGGTCCCAGATGAGGATCAATCAATGCAATTAATCCCCCATGGATTACATACTCTTTGTCTTTTGGTTTGTTTGTGGAAAGTGTAAGATATACATCCTGACTAGTTAAAGCATTGGAAGGCATGCTGACATTAATTGGTGTCTCTTTGGTTAAAGTGGAGAATGAAGCCTCATAAAGCACAATTGCATCATTTAATTTAATTGTTACAACATATTTGCCTAGTTTTAGGCCTTCCAATATATCAAGGAAACTTTGATTAAAATCAGCGAATTTGAATTCTCCAGTAACCAATTTTATTGTAGCCGCTTTTATACCATTGATATATAAAGCCAACTCATTGTTTAGCAATGGATTAATAATATTTGTTTTGATAACCGGTAAATTTTTTTCAATAAAATTCAACAGATTCAAAATTGTAAAGCCATTTTCTCCAGCCCCAATATTTATGTAATTGCCTATGCTTTTTCCCAAGATGTTGTCACTACCATAAACTTCAAATCCGACAGCAGATTTTTCACTTTGGTTAAAGAGATCATATCCGTTAAATGCTAATGTTTCACCGAATACTTCAGTATTCTCGTTTTTCAGAGTGTCTTCATCTTTGATATCTTTCAATTCATCGTTGAAAAATTCTTGTTCTTTAGATGATACCATTACAGTGCCGTTTGCATTATCTGGAATTTCAACACCAAAATTGTCCTCTTGAATGGAGGTGTCGGTGCCGTACTCCCTTTCATCATCAATATCCTGCACATTGTATTGACTTAATTCATTTGACCCTCCATCCACCTGGGCACCTGCCTGAGATTCACCAACAATCACATCATCATTGCTGTTTTCAAGAGCAGATGCATCAATATCTTGTGACGCGCTAACTGCACCAAGTGTTAAAACTGCAAGTAACAGGAGCACTACAAACATTATCTTTTTAAATTTCATAATACCACATATTTTTAACATGTATTTCAGATTATTTCTTATCAAGTTTGTTTAAAATATTGGGAATGATATTGCAAACAATTGAAGTTAGAGTGTCATGTTTTCCCAACCAATTTCAAATCAAACATTGTTTAATCAAAAGATATATATCTATATGTTTTGTATAATATATAACTTATACAAATGACAATCCCCGATTCATATTTAAGAACTTTACCAATATCTGTTTTTTCTTAATTTTTATTATTTTTATCATTTAACTATCTAATTTTTCTTTAATTTAATATAACTTCATTTCTTTAATGAAATAATATATTAGTCATATATTTATAGACTCATTGACATAATTTTATTATATCTTGAATATCATGTCTAAAAAGAATAGTTTTTGCGAAGGATTATTATAAATTAAATAATTTTATTAAATATTTTTTTCATAGATTATGATACATATATGAATTTGTTTAGGAGAAAAATTTCATGTCTGAGTTTAAATATTTATCTAAAAATTTGGTTTTTTTAGTTTTATGTTTAATACTGGTGTGTAGTATGCAGTCTTGTTCGGCATGTACTGCAGTATATGTAGGTCCTGATGTCAGTGCTGACGGTTCAATAATTTTTGCCAGGTCAAATGACTTACAGAAAGTTTTTGGAGAACATATTACTGTGACTCCCAAGGTGGAGAACGAACCCAGTCGGTTAATGCCTGTAAGTCTGGATGGAAAGATAAAAACTGAGATTCCAGCAACCACCTATCAATACACTGCAACACCATATATGAACAGCACAGTAGTACAGAATCAGGGTATCCATAATGCAGCTACATGCTCAAATGAATACGGTGTAGCTATGACCATGTCTGTTACAGGATTTCCAAACAATGCATCACTAGAAGCAGACCCATTAGTGAAAGAAGGTATTTGTGAAGATACCGCAACAGATCTTGTAATCTGCCAGAGCAAAACGGCCAGAGAAGGTGTAGAAACCCTTTTGGGAATCGTTGACAAGTATGGTAGCAGTGGGTCTGATATTGCCATAATTGCTGATCAAAAAGAAGTATGGTATGTTGAGATATATACCGGGCATCAGTACGCTGCAGTGAAATTACCAAGAGATAAAGTCTCAGTCTTCGGTAATGAGTATTCTTTAGAGTACTTATCTGACTATGAAGACAATATTACATCTAAAGATTTGATTTCACTTGCAGAAGAAAAGGGCTTTGCCGTGTATGGTAAAAATGGTGAAATTAACTTGTTTGATACATATTCCGGAGAGCAGACCACTACAGATTATTCTCATATGCGAACATGGATTGGACACCATATTCTAGCGCCTTCTAAATATAGTACAGTCTACAATCGTGACTCCATGTATCCACTCTGTTTTTCACCAGATAAGAAGGTTTCAATAGAAGATGTTTCTCAGATTTACCGTAATAGGTATGAGGGAACTGAATATTCGCCTGATGAAACAAGTAGGGGAGACATGAGAGTAATTGGAAGTGAAACTACTTTAAGTGCCCATATAGTACAGGTGTTCCCAAATCTTCCAGCCGAAATGTCATGTGTTAGTTGGATTAGTTCCGGACCGCCGGTATATGGTGTGTATGTACCAATATCCAACGACTGCATTAATGTCAGTGAGGCTTATGGGGCTAATCAGCCTGAAAATGAAAGTGGAGTGTTTGATACAAATAAATACCCATATTATGTCTTTAAGGATCTTTGTACTCGATGTTTGGGACCGGAAAACTACAAAATCTATGGTGAACCGGTGCAAGGATACTGGCATGAAGCGGAAAGCAACATGTTCTCTGGAATGAGTAAGGTAATTACACAAGCGGCAAAAATTAAGGACAATAATATCCGAGCAAAATATATCACTTCTTATTGCAATGATATGCAGACCAAAGCATTCAAAGACGGCAAACAAATACTGAACAATGTTATTTGGGAGCAAAACTATAATAGTAATACCTTTAAAACAGGACAAAATCCTGAGGTTCACCAAATGATGGGTGAAAAGGTAACTATTGATCCAATAGAAGTGAAACTCAATGCATCAGAATATGGGAATGTTCCCGAAGTGCCCAACAACAACTGGTTGATTTCAATTTAGCAATACTTATTCGTATTTTTATAAATGAACAATTGAACTCAAAATACATTCTGTAATTGGATTATAACACTATATGCATAAGGAATATTCTTTCCTTATTTTTTTCTTTTTTAAGGGCTAAAAAAAATAATTTTGTGATAAAAAAAAAACTTGCACAAAATCCATAAAATTTTTAGTAGAGTGTTATGTTTTGCACACCCTACTCCATGTAATCAAATCTAGTCTCTAAAATAATAATCAATACAAAACCAATTACTGCAACGATTAAACATGGGAAAAGACCTGCAAAATTTAAACCGGCAGAATCTATAATTTCCACTGCAGGAACCTTTAAAGATCCAAGCATAACACCAATAAGAAATGCCATTGTGACGTTTTCATGGTTTTTAAGCAGATAATTTAAGATTTTTGAAAATCCGAGAATTCCTATCAAAGCACCTACAACAAAGGTAATGATTTCTGAGAAATGAAACTCATGAAGTGCTGTCAACATGTATTCATATTGTCCCAGAAGCAATAATAAAAATGATCCTGAAACACCAGGCAAAATCATTGCACAGATTGCTATCATACCAGAGAAGAACAATACAATCAAGGAATGATTGGCAGCCACCGGATTTAAACTTACAAATATGTATGTTAAAATGGCACCTATTACGGCAAATATAATATTTGTTAAATTAATTTCATTTAATTTCTTGAATAGAATTACTGCTGAAGCTATAATCAAACCTAAGAAAAATGAAAAAGTTAAAGAAGTATATACATCCATACAATAGGTAACAACTTTTGCCAATGTTAAAAAAGCAATTCCAATACCTAAAATCAATGGAATAAAGAATTTGAAATCAACCTCTTCCAATATGCTATTAATACAACCTCTGCCATCTCCTTTAAGCAATGGTTTTATAAATCCAAACTTAATATTACTTATCGCTTCCACCAAATGTCCATAAATTCCGGTAATTAATGCAATTGTTCCTCCAGAAACTCCCGGAACAATATCCGCCGAACCCATAAGGACACCGCGAATAAAAATTAAAAATGCTTCCTTTAAATCAAAACTCAATTTATCACCTAAAATAATTATTATTATATTTGATTTAATTAATTAAATAATTTATCCAAAAAAAGAAAAAGAGAATAATTCATAAAGAATTATTCATCATTAAATGGTTGCGGAAGTTCGCAAACTCCACTGCCTTTTGCAAGATATGCATAAGCAAATGCAGCACAGATTGCACCAAGAATAGGTCCGATTACATAAATTGGGAAGAATGACCAGAAGTTTGCTCCACCCAATAAAGTATCCATCAAGTATGGTCCAAATGTACGTGCAGGGTTAATTGAAGCACCGGTAAAAGCTCCTAAAACTGCAATTACTGCAGCTACAGTCATACCAATTGAAATTCCTGCAAAACCAGGTTCCGCTTTTTTATCAACTGCCACACCCATCACTACCATCATTAGGAAGAATGTTCCTAAAAATTCAGCGAAAATCGCTTGGAAATAACTTACACCAACGCCAGGGGCAGTAGCACCCAATCCTCCGATGGTTACTGCTGAAGCACCCATGAACAGGTAAACTGATAAACTTCCAAGAACTGCACCAATACATTGTGCTACAATATAATATATACTGTCAACCAAATCGATGTTTTTGGTTACAAGAAGTCCTATTGTTACAGCAGGATTCAGATGTGCCCCAGATATTTTTCCGAATACATAAATACATACCATTACAGTCAGACCAAATACCAATGCAATTGCAATCCAGTCACCCAAACCTCCTAAAAATCCAATCGCAGCATTTCCCGGATTGAAACTATCGGAGATTAAAAGTGTTGCAACTGCAGACCCGGTACCGAACAATACAAGGAAAAATGTTCCCAAAAGTTCTGCAAAGAATTTTTTTCTAATATTACAAGTCATTTTTATCGCTTAAACAGCTTCCCTCCATTGACAGTATTCGTGTTTGTTATCAGCCAGACATGCTGAAGCACACTGTTTACATCCTCTGACAGGAGATTCCGGATTTTCCTTGTCAAGTGCAATAATATTTGTCATCATTGTTGCAGTAATAGGCTCTGAAGTTAAAAGGCATGGATAGTCTGCCAATCTCATAAGTGATGAGAATCTTACTGAAATAGCACATGCAGGGTAAGTGTATCTTTGCGGATTCATTAGAACTTCGTTTTCCAATATAGAAGTGAAGTCAACTTCCATTCCTTTAATTCTAGGAATAATTTCATATCCACTTGATGAACGCATTTTTCTAGCATTGCTCATTGCATTGAATCCTCTGTAAATCATGTCCATGAAGTCACAGTTATGCAGTTCAGCGGCAGCGCCTCTTTTTGGATATTGCTGCACATAATTGTGGAATCTTTTATTCAATAAATCAACAATCATAGGAGCAGTAAATCCGTCAAGTTCCAATAAGAATTCAGTAGCACATGCAGATGCACCAGTTGATAGTTTCAATACGTCGAATGGTGATTTAAATACATCAAGATTGTTTCTTAATGAATTTTCAATAACACCAGCAGTAGCCTGAATAACAGCCATAGTTACATCATCCTTACACATGTTGTAAGTGGATTGACCGATATGGTGTCCAATATCTCCAACACAGTATGCAGGCACGGTTACTATGTTACCGTAATGCACTCCATCATCCATTGCAGCTTTAACGGCAGGAGTCATTGCCTTTTTATATTTGTTCATGTAATCTCTAACATCAAATGAAGAGTGGTCGGCATCATCCATCAGGGTGCCTTGTCCTTCAATAGGAGTTTTGTAAATCATTTGCAATGTTTCAATTTCTTTTTCTGTTGCCTGAGCCGCAGTAAATCCATCCTCAATTGCATTGGCAAACGCATCACCAATACCGTATGAGGTATTCATACCCCAGGATTTAGCAGACAAAATACCCTGTTTGTGAGGAACAGGAATGTCCATTTTCTGCAGTATCTGATTTACAACATTACTTGTACTTCCAGGCATTAATGCAAAGTCAACTACACATGTAGGGCCGTAAAATCCACCATATCTCCTGATAGATTCTTTAGCAATTAATGCTTCTGAATCAGCGATAGCCTGAATAAATTTATCGACACTATCTGCAAATTCACCATCCTCTTCACATAAAATCTCCAATACAGGCGGAGTTTGGAAATGTTCAATGAAAGGATCATCTTCACATTTTAAGGTGTCGGTAATGGAAGACAATATCCCATAATGGTTTTTAACAGATTCCTTGTGCAAGTTAATCACAGATTCTGCCTGGTTGTCCAATGCTTTCATGCCTGCAACTGCATCAGAGTATGGTTTAGCATCAGTTATTTTGAAATCGTTATATCGATTTTCAGTAATGACACTAACATCAGCTTTTTGAGCAGCCATAGATTCATCAATCATTTTTTCATATAACTCTCTCATAATATCACCTTTAAAACAAGTATAAATTACTAGAACTTATACTTTAAGTAACTTATCAGTAATCATAAGTATTTAATCAATAATATTTAAAGATGTTTAAATAATTTCCAGAAAAAAAGTAAAAATTAATTTATATATTCAATGAAAATAAAAAAAAGTTGAAAATTTTAACAAAAAAAGAAATGAAAAAATAGCAAAATCATATAGGAAAAAATTATTTTCCTATATCATCCACCAATTCCTTTGCATAAGGAGTGATATTCTCATCAAGCATACGTTCCAAGAACTTACCTGTGTAGG
>ONQL01000010.1 GCA_900319985.1 uncultured Methanobrevibacter sp.
CACTTTCGATTCCGCTAAATGTATCGGTTGTAACACCTGTGTAGAAGCATGTCCTGGTGATTTCATTGCTGCTAACAGTGCTAGCTTAACAGTAGCAATCCCTAGCGTATGTGCTGCATGTGGTTTATGTGTAAAACTTTGTCCTGTTGATGCATTAGACATTGATGTAGAATGGGGTGAAGGTGCACCTGTAGATGCAGAAGGTATCGGAAGAGATGTCGAAAAATGTGATTTCATTGGTGCATGTGCAAACAAATGTCCTACTGAAGCTATTCGTGTAGTTACCAAAACTGGTATGTCCTGCCCTGCTTTAGTAGAAACTGATGCAGAACCATCTTTCACAAGTTGTATTAGATGTGGAGCTTGTGCTTCAGTATGTTCTAACGATGCATTGAAAGTTGAACAATACGAAGTAACCATTGACGGAGAACCTGTATCTAGAGACAGGATTTCATTCAACCCATCTAAATGTGACCAATGTGGTGACTGTATCGAAGCATGTCCATACGATATGCTCCACGAAACAGACAATCCTAAATTACCAATTGCAGGATTCTGTACTTTATGTGGTCAATGTATGGAAGCATGTCCTGAAGACGCATTATGTTATAAATAGGTGTGAACACACACCTTATTTATTTTCTTTTTTTTTAAAAATTAGTTATAATTTATCCATTACTGTTTTTCCGTTGACTATGGTCATTACGGGCATTCCAATATATTCAACACCGTCAAATGGTGAGTATTCTGCTTTTGTTTCAAATTCTTCAATATTGAATCTGCCTTCTTTTTTCAAGTCGATTATAGTAAAATCAGCATCTTTTCCAATAGCTATTTCTCCCTTGTCTGTCAATCCGTAAACTTTTGAAGCATTTTCAGAAAAGATTTTTGGAATCAAATTTAAATCTATATTTCCTTTATTGACTTCTGTTAGAAGTAGTGGAACTACAGTTTCTAGGTTTGGTATCCCTGGTGAGGAGTTCCAGACTCCCTTTTGCTTGTCTTCCATGGTGTGTGGGGCATGGTCTGTTCCAATGATGGATGTCTCATCAAGATCTGATATTGTGATGCTGTCCTGCTTTTCTCTTAGTGGAGGATTTGTTTTTATGAATGTATCATATATATTGTATGATGAATTGTCTAATAATAAATGGTGTGGTGTAAATTCCCAACTTACGGGGTATGTTTTACTTGCATTTTTTGCAAGACTTAGTGATTTCCTTGAGCTTAGATGGCATATATGCAAAGATAAATTATTTGCTCTTGCAAGTTCAATAGCTTGCTTTACAGATTCATCTTCAGATATGGCAGGTCTTGCATAACTATAGTCAATTGCTTTGTTTTCATCTTTTCCCTTTAATCTTGAAGTTTCTTTTTCAACAATTGATTTTTTCTCACAATGAGTAGCTACAAGTCCGTTATATTCTGTTTTTTCTTTTAATAGTCCTAAATTGTGGAAATTTTCTGCCAGTTGTTCATCGCTTTCCAAATCCATAAATATTTTGAATGCGATTGGATTTAGTTTTATCATCTTTTCCATTTCTTCAAGTGTGTTTGTTCCAACCATAAGCTCGAAATTAACGACAGATTTGGATTCAGCTATCTTTATTTTTTCTTTGAGTGCTTTGTAAGTATTAGTTTTTGGAAGTGTGTTTGGCATGTCGAAGACTGTGGTGAATCCTCCATTTGCAGCACTTAAACTTCCTGTTTTAAAATCTTCTTTTTGAGTTAGCCCTGGATCTCTAAAGTGTATATGCGGGTCAATAAAACCTGGAAGAACATAATTGTTTTTAGCATCTATTGTTTTGTCTGCTTCAAGTGGTGTTTTTGAAATGTCTGCAATTTTTCCTTCATCAACTTTGATGTAATAATCTCCAGTTTCATCGACTAATCTACAATTTTTTATTACTAAATCCATGTTTTAACTCCTAAAGGTCATTTGTTATTTTTAATTATGTTTTTTATTTAACATAAATTTTTTTTAATTTAAAATTCATATCTTAATATATGTCCCATATTTCATCAATTCTTAAACGAGACACGGATTTATTTTATAATGATTTGAAATGCAAATCTGAATTTTCAAATGATTCATGTGATATTGATTTAGTTGCTGATTTTACAGAATATAATCCTTTGCATAATGGTCATTTTCATTGCATGAAGACTGCAAGGGATACATTTCCCGATTCGCTTTTTGTTGCTATTGTGCCGGGATTATTTGAAAGAAGTGGTAGGGGTATTCCATATATACTTCCAAGGGAACTTCGAGCTGAAATAGCAATTGCAGTTGGAGCGGATATTGTTGTTGAAGGCCCACCTATGGGGATTATGGGTTCTGGTCAATATTCTCTGTGTCTTTGTAAAATGTTTAAAGCATTAAACACTTCATATATTCCGAGAGGTTATAAAAAAGTGGAGGGGATTGATGAAATTTTAAAAAGGATTAATATGGGTCATCATATTGCTCCAAGACCATATAAAATAGTTGATAAAACGACAGGTGAAATTCTTTTAAAAGACAAACTTGAAGAGGATAACTATGTCATAACCTCTTTTGCCAATTCATTATCAAAAATAGGCTTTGATTATACTGATAAATTTTTATTTGTTGAGAGGATTGGTGGCGTTAGCGGTACTTTGATAAGACAAAGCATTATTGAAGATAATTTTACCAATGTATTGGACATGATGCCTCAAAAAACAATTGATGTGCTGCAGGATGCAATTAAAAATGATTCAATCATATATGGTATTCGTGATGAGAATGCTATTTTGGATACTGCTAATAATTTCACGTTTGAGCAGCTATCTAGTTTAAATTTATTCAATGAAAAATTAGCAAGAAATATTGTCGATAATCGATTTTTCGATGATATTGATGAATTAAAAAAATCTATACTTTACGGATTTTCAACTCATTATAAAGAACGTATTTTAAGTATTTTAGAAAATCCTATTGAAAAAAGCAGAATCTCAGAATATATTGATGGATACCCATCAAATATTCGAGTTTTAGGATATAAGAGTAAAGAGTGTTTAGAAAAGTTTAAGCAGAAAATAAATAATGAAAATGTTTCATTATTTTAATGGCTGCTTAAAGCATTGTTAATTACATTTTGTGGATTTGAAAGTCCAAATACTGCATCCATGAATGTTGGATAGCTTGAATGTAACACGAATAAATATATTAAGTAATAGATTACAATCAAAATAACAATAACCAAAACTATTGTTAATAATATGTCTACAGCATTCATAGGCTCTTTTTCTTCTTTATAATTTAAGTTATGGATATTGTCTCCATTTTTCCCGATTTCTTTGTTTTCAATGGCCATATCCATTTTTGGTTCAACACCTTGTTCCTTCATGATTTCTGCTCTAATCCTTGCTTCCATCTCATCAGGTGTTTCTGGACGAGATTTAACTAGTTTTTGGTCTTGAGCAGGGGTTTCACTAGGTGTGTATGGTTTTCTAGTTAAAGATCCGTATTGTTCTTCATCTTTTGCGAGCTGTTCGTTTAATGGAACTTCATTTTCATCAAAGTATAAATCGTCCAAATATTTTTCATATTTGTCTTCTAAATCAGCTCTTGCGCTGGTTGTTTGTGGTTCAAAAGAATGGTCAGGATATATGAATTCCTCTTCTTGAGGAGCTTTTACTGGTTCTTCAGCATAATACTTAGCTTCATTTTGAACAGGAGCTTGTGGTTTTTCATTTTCGTATAAATATGATGATTCAAGACCTCCAGAATAGTTTATATTCTCTTTTATATTATATGGAGAGTCTTCACTGATTTTTTGATATTCTTGTGTGATTGGTTCTTCAGAAGTATATATTACTTCTTCTTGAGTAGCATATATGTTTTCAACAGGTGCTTGTTCGACAGGTGGTTGTTCGGCAACAGGTTGTTCAGCAGGTGCTTGTTCGACAGGTGGTTGTTCGGCAACAGGTTGTTCAGCAGGTTCTGCGTTATTTTCTAATCCGATGCCCACAATTTTTTGTAAACAGTCTTTACAATAAATTTTGCCTGCTATTTCCAAACCACATTCTTTACAAATTGGTTTTCCGCAAATCGCACATATGTCTGTGCTTTCTCTTTCTGGATGATAATGACATGCCATAATTAAACACTCTCTAATTTTAATTTAATAATTTAATATTTTTTCTTTTATTTATATAAAATTTGCTATTAATTCTTGTTTTCATAATCTTTTTTTTAAAAATATAATTTTTATTTTTTAAGCACGATTAAAAGCTTTTTATTTTTTTCATAGATTTTTATAAATTGTTTAATTTTAATTTAGAATGGTGTGGTTTAAATTTATTTTTTTGTATTTTCAATGATTTTCTCAGACACGATTTCTGAAGATATCAAATCATCGGCTGTTGTTAAAAAGCTTCCAAGGCTTTTTGAAGTAATTTTATAATTTATGGTATTATTTGTTAAGTGTGACTCAAGAAAATCTTCATTGTCTACTTCTAAACTGTTGAATATATGTTTTGCATCTTTTTTATTTTTGTAAACGAATTTTATGTTTCCAGATATTTTCATAATATCACTAATTATGCTTGTTATGATGTTATATGTTATTTTATTTAAAATAATTTTACTATCAAATTTTGAAAATATGGTAACCTTTATTAATAACTTAATTAATATATTTAAGTATTCTATTATATTATGATATATAATTTTTATATAGCTATTTTCATAACTGTCTTATTCATAGCTATTTTTTAATTAAACATGTTAAACATGTTATTTTTATTTCGGAGGAATAATAATGGTTCGTGCTTATACTAGAAGAGATTATATTAGAAAAACCCCAAATTCAAGAATTGTACAATATGATTAAGTTTAGTTGTTAAAAAACCTGCTCAAATTAGACACAATTCTTTAGAAGCTGCAAGGATCGCTTCTAACAGATTGATGCAAAGAGCTGCTGGAAGATTAGGTTACCACTTAAAATTAAGAGTTTACCCACATCAAATCGTAAGGGAAAACCCAATGGCAACCGGTGCAGGTGCGGATAGGGTACAAAGTGGTATGAGAAACGCTTTCGGTAAACCTATCAGTGTTGAAGCTATCGTTAAAAAAGGTCAAAGTATTATCACTATTGACTGTCAAGAAAAGAACTTTGAAGAAGCTAAACTTGCATTAAAAAGAGCAGGTATGAAATTACCGGTTCCATGCAGAGTTGTTGTTGACAAAGGTCAAGATTTAGTTAAATAGATTTTTTAACTAAAACTTTTTTTTTTACTTTTTTTATGTAATCTTATTTTTAACTATTTTTATAATTAAATATTTAAACGTTGAAATTGAAATATTAAATTATATTATTGGCTATGTTTTTTTACATTCTGAATATTGTCAATATAAATATTTTTAAACCAAGAGGTTATTTTTCATGTATGTTGTAAAATTTGAGGATTTGAATAAATCTGATATTGGAATTGCCGGTGGAAAAGGTGCTAATTTGGGTGAATTAACTCAAGCAGGTATTCCTGTGCCGCCAGGTTTTGTAGTAACCGCAGAAACTTATGAAAAGTTCATGGAAGACTCTGGAATTAATGGTCAAGTAATGGATATTCTTGATAAAATTGATATTAATGATACAAAAGAACTTCAAGCAGCTGCTGAAGAAATTAAATCTTTAATCATTGCTACTCCTATTCCGGATGATATGACTACTTTAATTATTGAAGCTTATAATCAACTTTGTCAAAGAGTTGATGAAGATGATACTGATGTAGCTATTCGTTCTTCCGCTACTGCAGAAGATTTACCTGAAGCTTCATTTGCAGGTCAACAAGATACTTTTTTACATGTTTCTGGAAATGATGAAGTAATGGAATATATTAGGAAATGTTGGGCTTCTTTATTTGAAGCAAGAGCAATTTTTTATAGGGAAGAAAACAATTTCGAACATTCTAAAGTTTATATTGCAGTAGTTGTTCAAAAAATGGCTAATGCTGATAAAGCAGGTGTTATGTTCACAGTAAACCCATCTACCGGAGAAGAAATTGCTTTGATTGAAGGATCTTGGGGTCTTGGTGAATCAGTTGTTTCTGGAGATGTAACTCCTGATAATTATCAGGTTGACAAAAAGAACAATGAAATTGTCAACGTTACCATTAGTGATAAGAAAGTGATGTATACTAATGATGAAGACGGTACTAGTGTAAAAGTTGAAGTTCCAGAAAATATGAGAAAAGAAAGAGTATTGTCTGATGAAGAGCTCATTGAATTAACTGAAATGGGTAAAAGGGTTCAAGCTCATTATGGTGAACCTATGGATACAGAATGGGCTTTTGAAAAGGGTAACTTATTCTTATTACAAGCTAGGCCTATTACTACTTTAGGGGATGATGTTGAAGTAGCTGATGATGAATCTTCTGATTTAGGGGAAGTTATTGTCAGAGGTTTAGGTGCAAGTCCGGGTATGGCTTCCGGTAAAGTCAAAATCGTTTTAGATATTGATGAATTGGACAAAATTAAAGATGGCGACATCATGGTTACCACTATGACCACTCCTGATATGGTTCCTGCTATGAGAAGAGCTAGTGGTATTGTAACTGATGAAGGTGGAGTAACCTGTCATGCATCTATTATTTCTCGTGAATTAGGAATTCCTTGTGTTGTCGGTACTGGTGATGCTACAGGTACATTAAAAGAAAATTCTGGTGTTACTTTAGATGGTAAAAAAGGATTAGTATTTGAAGGAATTTCTGAAACTAAAGAGGAAGCAACTCAAGCAACTGCTAATGTTGAAGCTGCTCCAATAATAACTGTAACTGAAGTCAAAGCTAATGTAAGTATGCCTGAAGCAGCTGAAAAAGCAGCAGCAACCGGTGCAGATGGTGTTGGACTTTTAAGAACTGAACACTTAATGTTAACATCTGGAGTTCACCCGGGCAAATTCATTTCTGACGGAAGAGAAGATGAATTAATAGATACTATTGCTGATAAAGTTCAAATTGTAGCAGATGCATTTTATCCAAAACCTGTATGGTACAGAACTCTGGATGCACCAACTGATGAATTCATTACTTTGGAAGGTGGTGAAAACGAACCTGAAGAACATAATCCTATGCTCGGTTGGAGAGGAATCAGAAGAGAATTGGATCAACCTGAAATCCTTAAATGTGAATTCAAAGCAATTCAAAAATTGCACGAAAAAGGATACACAAACATTGGTATCATGATTCCATTATCTCAAAATCCTGAAGAGCTCAAACAAGCAAAAGCAATTTGTTCCTCAATTGGTTTTGAACCTCACAAAGATGTTGACTTTGGTATGATGGTTGAAATTCCTGCTGCAGCAATTATGATTGATGAGTATATTAAAGTTGGAATTGACTTTGTTAGTTTAGGAACTAACGATTTAACTCAATACACTCTTGCAGTTGATAGAAACAATGAATTCGTAGCAAAACATTACTCCGAAGAACATCCTGCAGTAATGAAATTAATTGAAAGAACAATTAGAAAATGTGCTGAAGCAGGAGTAACTTGTAGTATTTGTGGTCAAGCAGGTAGTGTGCCTCACATTGTTGAAAAACTTGTTGCATTTGGAATTACAAGCGTATCTTCCAATACTGATGCAATCGCTGATGTGAGAAAGACTGTTGCTAGAGCTGAACAAAAAATTATTCTCGACGCTGCCCGTAAACGTTTAGAATAATTTATTATTTCTTTTTTTTTTTATTTTTATTTATTAATTATTTTTAGATTAGGTTATTTTATGCAAGATGAACCAATGGATAAGGAAGATATTTTAAAAGAGTTAAATGAATTTCATGAGTTGGATTGTAAATATTCTGATGGTAGAATTTTAGGGTCTATGTGTACTGAAGCACATCCATTTGCAAAAGAAATTTATTGTAAATTTTTGGATACAAATTTGGGTGACCCTGGTTTATTTAAAGGAACCAAACATATAGAAAATGAAGTTATTAAATCTATTGGTAATTTGCTATCTCTTGAAAGAGCATATGGTAATATTGTTACTGGAGGTACAGAAGCTAATCTTATGGCTATTCGCGCTGCAAGAAATCATGCAAGAAAATATAAAGGAATTAAAAATGGTGAGATAATCATTCCTTCATCTGCTCATTTTTCATTTAAAAAGGCAGCGGACATGCTTAATTTAAAAATTGTTGAAGCAGATTTGGATGAAAATTATAAAATCGATGTGGAATCTGTTAAGGAGTCCATTTCTGAAAATACTGTTGCTATTGTTGCTATAGCTGGAACTACTGAATTGGGTTTAATTGACCCTATTGAAGAAATTTCCAAAATTGCTCAGGAGCATAATATCTATTTCCATGTTGATGCTGCGTTTGGAGGTTTTTCAATTCCATTTCTTAAAGATTCCGGTTATGATTTTCCGGTTTTTGATTTTTCATTAGATGGAGTTTGCTCCATTACTGTTGACCCTCATAAAATGGGTTTGGCGCCTATTCCTGCTGGGGGAATCATTTTTAGAAAAGAAGAATATCTGCAGGTCATGGCCGTTGATTCTCCATATCTTACAGTTAAAACTCAGTCAACTATTGTGGGAACTCGTTTAGGTGCATCTTCTGCAGCTACTTATGCAATAATGAAATATTTCGGTAAAAAAGGATATTCCAAACTTGCTAAATCTTTAATGGACAATACTTATTTTTTAAAAGAGGGTTTGGAAAATATTGGCTATGATATTGTTTGCGAGCCTGAATTGAATATCATCGCTTTCAATCATCCTGAAATTGAAGCTCATGAGTTTTCTGAAAAATTAGATCAATTGGGTTGGAAGGTATCTGTTGCAAAATGTCCTATTGCAATTAGGATTGTATTGATGAATCATATTAAAAAAAGTCATTTGGAAGAATTGTTAGAAGATTTGGAAAAAATCTACTAACTTTCATTCTTCAATCTTTTCCACATACATTAAAGGATAATTTAATTCTTCTATAAATTCGATTCTTATAATTGCTCTAACGCTATCTACTTTTGTAAATATTTTAACGTCCAACATATCTCCGGTAAGTGAAGTGTAGTCAAATTCAGTCATGGACTCTTCTAATTTGTCGAATCTAATTTCAACTTGAACATCTTCAATAGCAGGCTGCAATTTTAAGGACTCTTCCATACTTCTTTCTAAACTTTCTTTTGAATGTTTATTTACGGGGGTTCCCACAAATTGGTGGAATAATGCCCCCATACTGATGGCTCCTTCAAATATTGCCCTTTCCCTTTTGGTTATGTTGGAGAAATATTTTTCATCAACATCCATTCATATTCCTCCGTTCAGGAAGATGATTTTATCATATATTAATCCGGACGGAATTGGATGTATGCAGAAGAATAGCAGTATTGCAAACACTATTAAAACGGTGGTCAATATGTATGCCCTATTTTCCCTAGGATATAAGAAAGTAAAGATAAGACCGATTACTAAAAATAGTACAGTTATAATCAATGCATTTGATTCTTGAGGATTACTAGTAAGAATTGCATTATTTACTGGTTGTGTACTTACTAATTCTCCTTGAACTATTAATCTATTTTCAGTTGAACCAATAGGGTCACAGGTAATTAGATATGCGCTGTTACCACCTGATTGCGGACTAAGTTGGTATGTTGCAGGAACAACCATTGTATTCATTACTCTATACTTCAATTCTCCGATTCCTGGCCATTCTAAGAAGAATGTATCTCCATTATGAAGTTCATTAAGTCTTAAGAAAGGAGAACCTTGAAGTGTCCTATGTCCAAATATCAATACATCACCACTGCCAGGTGTATAAGAATTTGATTCATACAATACTCCTTGATCAAGGCTTACATTATTTATTTTCTCATTTACTCCTATTGATGGGATAACTACCACAGGAGATGTAACATTTCTTTCAATACTCACTTTGGATGAGAAATAGTTTACCTCTCCCATTGCATATAACCCAACAATCAGGATACAAATGATGATTATTATGGTCATTATTGTTGGTCTTTTCATAATATCACTTTTGTTATATTATCATTAATAATATTTTCTTATTGGTATGTGGCGCTTATCTCATTTACCATCCAATCCGGTGCATTTGTTGTAGGGATTGTTAGAACAATATTGTCCATATTATTCAACATAAAATTAACCTTGTCCTGAGGTGTTTCAATTAGAAGCATATATTGTGCATCCAAATCGCCTAAATTTATCTGTCTTTCATAATTTGATAGCTTCACCCCATAATTTTTAAGCATTTCAAATGTTTCCTGTTCATCATAACCGTTCATTATACTTCCTTTTATCAATTCCAATACATTTGATGAGAATTTTTTAGAATTTTCTTGAGGATTGGTTATGTTGCCATTGACATTCATTTTTGATTTTGAATATTCTGAGTCAACTTCTCCATTTTCTTCATATCTCATTATGGATAAAACGGTACATCCGCTAATGTCTGGGTTTGTATTGCTGGTGTTTAATTCTTCTCCTGTATTGTTCGAATTTGTGTATATGTCCACAATACTTCCAACATTGACTAATCCAGCACCTGCCTGGAGTCTTGAAACTAATACAGGAACTGAAACGGTGTTCGGTTTTTCAAATTTCATTTTTGATAAAATTTGTGCATCATTATCATTAACAATTTTATTAGCTTCCTCTTGTGACATTATCACGTTTTTACTTTCATTTGAATAAACAGCCATGGTTCGGTTATATTTGTCAATATTCGTTTTGATTGATTTTTGATGATACGATTTCCAGTCTTTGGTGGCGGAACTCATTATATTAATCATTTTGAGCTCATTAATATTATTCGCATTTTTAATTTTTTCTTCTAAAAGCATTGCATTTGGGGATGTTGTCAATGCTCCACTATACAATTCATGAAGTTCGTTTAATTTTGCTGTTTTTTCTCCAGATAACTCTTTTTGTCCGGGTTCATAAATTAAAAAGTAATATGCAGATATTATCAACGTTAATAATATTAAAATAGTGATTATCACTCCAATTTTTCTCTTTTTTTCGTTTTCAGTTATGTCTGTGTCACTAGGATTTAGATAAATTCCTAATTTGTGATTAAATTTTTTAAGAAGCGATAATTCATCATCCTTTGGCTTTGGTTTTGGTAAAATTTCATCAAATTCTTTTTTTTCAAAATCTTTCGAAAAGAATGGATCTCTTGGTTTTTTATTGTTCATTTTCAATACTCCTTTTTAATTTTGATGGTTAATTTAATTAATAGGAGTAAATTGGTCATGCTTTACTTAATTAAATTAATAATAAGGTAGTAAAGACAGAATAATAACAATATTAATGCAGGTATGTTGATACTGTATAATGTTGTTGGAATCGGAAGTATTATTAAAATTATTAAAATGCAGGATATTGAAATTAAGGGGACATTTGAAAATTTAGGATACTTAACATTGCTTATCATTAAAATTGATGTTATGATTGAAAATATTAATGCTAAATAGCTGTTATATAATCCGCTTAAATAATATGTGGCTATTATAAAAGATATTCCTGGAATTGGAAATCCTATAAAACCGCTTGTTTTCACATGGTCTGCAATTACATTGTATCTGGTTAATCTTAAAACTCCGCATACAACAATTAATAAGCTGACAAGTATTACTATGAGTTGTAATGGTATTGATGTGGTGTTAATTGATGTGTAAATAAATACTGCAGGAGCTACGCCAAACGATACAACATCAGATAATGAATCTATATTTTTTCCAAAACCTAAACTGTCATTTCTTTTTGTTTTTCTAGCTACCCAACCATCTGTGGAGTCGAACATGATTGCTATGATCATCAATATTGCTGATAGTTCAAAATAATTATTGATTGAACACAATATTGATAAAAAGCCAGAACTCATATTCAATAGTGAAATGATGTCTGAAGTGGCAATAAAATTTTGAATATTTGTTTTTTCAATTTCCATGTTATAACTCCAGTAATACTTTTTGGTTTTATATCTTATTAATTTTATCTTGTAATTCGTTTTATTATTACTTATATTTATTTTTAATTATTAATAAGTGTTATTTTTCATAATTCGAAAGAATTTATCCATTATTTTAAAATTTGATTGTGTATTAATTAATTTTTTTTAATTTAACTATTGCTTTTGTTCAGTAAACATTTAAATATGGGAATTTGTTTATTTATTTTATAAATAACCTTAAAAGATAAAATATATATAATAATAGTTTGAAAAAATATTAATTGTTAGACTTTAAAAACGGTTATATTGTTAGTATTTTAAATGATTAATATTAATTATTTTTTAATTTTAACGCATGTTTTTAGAGTTAATATGATTTAATTAATGTAATGTGAGTAGTTCGATGATTGAAGATAATATACGTGTTCTTAGACAGGCTGCAAGAATAACCACTGATAGTAGTTATAAAATCGAAAAAAGTTGGGGTATTATTGCGGGGAATGCGGAGCTAATAGATGGAATGGCATACAAGGCTATTGCTTCTAATCATAATGTTAAAATTCTGTTTAGGGAACATGTTATATTGAAGGAAGGTAAATTGGATAAAAAATTTGATTTTATCATGATTTATGGTAATTCAATTTTCATGAATGATTTCAATAATGAAACTAAAAAAAGGGGTGGTGCTTTTATTAGCATTTCTCGTAGTTTTGTGGTTGAAGAACCTAATTTAATGGCTTTTATAGCGCCAGATGATGTTATTAGGAATGCCGTATCAATTATTGAAAAATCCAGAATTCCATTTGCAATATTGCAAGAATCACAGACTACCAGTTTCATTAATATTGATTTAAATAATGAAGTAAAATTGCCAAACTTCATCAAATCTGCTTTGAAACCATTTTATAATGCAAATGAGGTTGTCTTGTCAACAATTTTAATTTCTGTTGAGGATGACAAATTTGTTAAAAGGGTTCAGAGTATTGCTACATCAAATAAAATTTTCGTTATTGATTTTAAAGATATTGTAACGGAGGATTAATCATGAATATTTTTGGAAAGGATGAGGAAGAACCACAAGCTACTAATACTAAAGTTATTAGCAATAGTCTAGGAATTGATTTAGGAACTTTAAACACTGTTATTGCAAAACCTTCAGGGGATAAATTTGATTTATATCAAATTCCATCTGTTGTTGCTGTTAAAAAGGATGACCCTTCTGAAGTGTTGGCTGTTGGGGAAGAAGCTAAAAGAATGCTCGGAAGAACTCCTGAGGACATACTTGCTGTAAGGCCTTTGAAAAAGGGTGTTATTGAAAATGTTGTTCAAGCACAAGCGTTACTCATAAAGGCAATGCAAATTGGTATTAATGAAGGAGAAAGTGTTGGTAGGATTGTTATTGGAATTCCTGGTGATGCATCTGAAGTAGAAAAAAATGCTGCTGAAGAAATTGGTAGAAAAGCAGGTGCTCAAAATATTTTAGTTATTAGTGAAGGATTAGCAGCTGCTATTGGTGCAGGTTTACCTATTGCTGAACCTAATGGTACTATGGTTATTGATATTGGTGCCGGATCAACTGATATCGTAATTATATCTCTTGGTGGTATTAATGATATTGAAACCGTAAGATGCGGTGGAGATGACATTGATAATAAAATAGTGGAACTTGTCGCAGAAAAATATGATGTAGCTATTGGTATTCATGATGCAGAATCCGCAAAAATGGAAGTAGGTATGGTTCACTGTTCCGAACAACTTGAAAATTTAAGTGTTGAAGTTATTGGTAAATCTTTAGAAACTAATAGGCCTAAAAAGGTTGTCATTGATTCAATGTTGGTGGCTGATGCTGTTGAGCCATATATGCAACAAATCGTTGATGGTTTAAATGTGGTCTTAGAAAGATTATCTCCGGAATTGATGATGGGTGTTTATAACAATGCCGTTGCAGTTGGTGGAAGTTCCAGACTACGTGGATTAAAAGAAAGAATTTTTGATGAGATTTCTATTCCTGTTGAAATTTCCGAAGATCCGATGACTGTTGTTGCAAAAGGTACTGCAATAGTTGCTGCAGAACCACTCGCATTAGAACCTGAAGTCCGTCTTAGGGCTATGAAATAAATATTTTTATTTATTTCTTTTTTTTACTTTTTTTTACTGATTTTTATGGATATTTTAGGCATTGATGAAGCTGGAAGAGGATCTGTTTTAGGACCTATGGTGATTGCAGGAGTCATTATTCCTGAAAAAATGGAAAAAGTCTTGGAAAGGATGGGTGTTAAAGATTCAAAAAGACTAACTCCGAATAGACGTACAATTTTGTCAAGAAAACTAAAAAAAATGTTTGAATATGAAATTGTAGTTATTTCAGCTTTGCAAATCGATAAAATGAGAGCTGATGGTATTAACCTTAATGATATCGAAAAAAATGCCATGAGGGATCTTATCATTAAGTTAAATCCTGAAAAAGCCATTGTCGATGCAGTTGATGTTAAGGCGGAAAGATTTCAGAATTATCTTTGTGAATCAACAGGGGTCGATGTTACTGCTGAACATAAGGCTGATGATAAGTATATTGAAGTAAGTGCAGCGTCCATCATTGCTAAAGCTGAAAGAGACTCTCAAATTGCTGAAATCAATAAGGAATTTATTAAAATGGGTGGTATTGGTTCAGGTTATCCTTCAGACCCAACTACAAAAAAATTTTTAACTAATTATACTTATGATGAGATGCCGGAATTTGTCAGAAAGTCTTGGGCTACTGTTTCTAAAATGAAATAATTCTCTTTTTTTTAAATAATATTTAAGTATATGAATTAATAAAAGTATTTTTATATATTTTTTCAATAGGGTATAAAGAAAGTTGATATAATGGTTGTTGAATATTTTTCTTCATTTTTAAGTGGAATGGTGGATATTTTTACTCAAGGCGGTTTAATTACTTATGTTATTCTCTTTATAGGTATTTATGGTCTTCTTATCGCTATTAGGAAGATTGCATATCTTAGGAGAATCAGTAAAGTAGACACTACTGAAATTTTTGGTGTTGTAACTGCTTCTATGGAGAGAGGCGGTGCTGTTGAAGCTTTAAAACAAATTAACGGTTTTAAAAATCCTATTTCTAGAATTATTTCTGAAACTTTAAAAATTGGTTATAAAAATAAAACTGAAGTTGAAGAAAGTATGGAACAGATTTTCATTGTTGAAGTAGCAAAGATGACTAAAGGGTTAAATACTCTCAGAACCATAATTGAATTGGCTCCTTTTTTAGGATTAATCGGTACTGTTATAGGTATTTGGATGACATTTAAATCTTTAGGGGTTCATCCGGATTCTGCAGCTATGGCTGAAGGTATTTATGTTGCTTTAACAACTACAATTATGGGTCTTTTAGTAGCTATTATTTTGCTTCCGCTCCATACTTATATTCAAGGGTTGATTGAAGCTGAAATGGATAAGATTGAGCTTGCTACCAAAATGACTAATTGGGGTTATGCCGTAGTTAAAGTAAGGGTTGATTCTAACGTGGAATGTGCTCTTGAAGCTCTTCAGGAAGCTGAAGGTGTGGTCAATACCAGATTAATTTCAGACCCTTATGCAAATATTAAAGTTTCATTTAAACCAAGTATGTTGGATAAGAGTATTTCCAATATTATTTTAGAGAAATGTAATGTTAATGCTGAAATTACTGAAAGTAAATTGAGACAATAGGTGATGTAATGGCAATTGATGTAAGAAAACATAAAAAGAAGGTTCTTGATCAAAAACCAAGTATTAATTTGGTTCCATTTATCGATATCTTATTTACTATTATGATATTTTTAGTTATCACTAGTAATTTTTCAGCTACTGATGTTCAAACTGATGACTCTAATCCTGCTTCTGAGGCAACTGGAAAACCTAATGTGACTGATGTTTCTGGTGACCAAGAGTATTATGTTGTGCCTGTGGCAGGATTACACAAAGTTGTAGTTAATGGTAAAGATCGCTCGGATGCCATTGCGGGTAGTGCCGTAGGGGTCCAGGCGAAGGTTATGGACCAAGGTGAAGTCAATATTAAACCTGGATTAATTGAAATCACTACACCTCCAGGAGTACCTCCTGAAGTGGCGGTTCAACGTCCAGCGTTATAGTTGTGAGAGGAATGATTATGTATACGGGGAGAATTTTATCAATTGGGATGAATAATGATGGTAAACCTTTTGTAGCATATCGGGTATCAAGTAGATCATTTCCTAATAGGCAATGTTTAAAATTTGATAATCGTGCGGCTATTGTTCCAAAAGAAGGTTTTGAAAAGGATATCTATGAAAATACATACATTACGTATAATTGTATTCGTATTGTAAGAGATATGGCGATTGTATCCAATGGGTCTCATACTGATGTTATTGCTGATAAAATATCATTGGGAATGAACATTAAGGATGCTATTGCTTATTCTTTACTGACTATGGATTATGAAAAAGATGATTATCATACTCCAAGAATTGCTGGAGTTGTGACATCAACAAATAAGAGGGATGAGTATGGCTGTTATATTGGAATTGCCAACGATAAAAAGTTGTTGGTTGAAGAGGTTCCTTATGGTGAAGCTGTATTTATATCTACTTATGGTAGTCAGGTACATGATGTTGTAGAGTTTGAAGCTAAAACTGCTGCTGAATCTGCTAAATTTATTTTTGATGAAGGTACATTTGCTAATTACAAAAAGCCTGTAACATCTGGTGCGGCTGTTTTTGATGGAGAATGGACTATTGATGTCTATAATCCATAATTTTTTTATTTTTTTTTTATTTTTTTATGATGATATTATGACAATTGAATTATTTGGTTTAGAGAATATTCCGATTGTTGATAGTTCTAGCGATATTTCTGAAATTATTAAGGATGCTATTGAC
Organism: uncultured Methanobrevibacter sp.; assembly: GCA_900319985.1. Taxonomy (GTDB): domain Archaea; phylum Methanobacteriota; class Methanobacteria; order Methanobacteriales; family Methanobacteriaceae; genus Methanocatella. Next base: position 16,851 of record ONQL01000010.1, read on the forward strand.
AAACAGGGCTGTTCTATTGAGCATGGGGATATTATTTTAATTGCTGAAACATTAATTTCCAAATCTGAAGGTACTTTTATTAATGTTGATGAATTGGTTCCAAGTGAAAAGGCTATTGATTTGGCTGAAAAATCCAAAAAAGATCCAAAATTAGTTGAAGCAATTTTAAATGAATCTAATGAAGTTGTTGAAGTGGGTCCTAATTTTATAATCACTGAAACAAAACATGGATTTGTCTGTGCAAATGCAGGAATCGATGAATCCAATGTTGGTGAAGGATTGGCCACTCCAATGCCCATTGACCCTGACAAATCCGCTTTTGAAATTCGCGAAAATTTGGAAAAAGAATTTGGTGAAGAAATTGCAGTAATAATTACTGATACTCAAGGAAGAGCTTTCAGATTTGGAGCTATTGGGACTGCTATCGGATGTTCTGGGATTTCACCTTTGTGGAGAAGAGTTGGTGAAAAGGATTTGTATGGTAGAGAGTTGGAAACTACTGAAATTGCCACTGGTGATGAATTGGCTGCAGCTGCATCTCTTATTATGGGTCAGGCTGATGAAGGACTTCCTGTTGTAATCATTAGGGGATTCGATAGCTTTGACACATTGAGAAATGTCGATTCAAACATGAAATCCATAATAATGCCAAAAGAATTTGATGTATTTAGGAAATGAGTGAAATTTATGATTACTGTTTTATCTGGGGGTACTGGCACTCCAAAATTATTGCAAGGATTGAAAGAGATTGTTGATCCTGAAGAGTTAACAATTATTGTAAATACTTTAGAAAATGATTATTTTTCTGGTGTTTATGTGTCTGCTGATATTGACACTGTTTTATACACAATGTCTGACATAATCAATGATGAATTGTGGTATGGTGTAAAAGGAGACACTTTCGTTACTAATGAAAGGCTTAATGAGATAGGTTGTCCTGAATTGCTTAGGATAGGAGATATTGATCGTGCGACTAAAATACAAAAGACCCAACTGATGGAAAAATACGGCCTCACAAAAGCTGTTGAAATTCAAGCTGAAAAAATGGGCATCACATCTAAAATAATTCCTATGAGTGATGAGAATTCAGATATTAAAATCATCACGGATATGGGTGAGTTGGAATTTCATGACTTTTTAATCAAACATCAATCTCAGCCTGAAGTGTTAGATGTTAAATTTTCTAAGGTTGCACCTGCTCCTGGTGTTGTTGAAGCCATTAAAAATTCTGAAGCAGTTATAATTGGACCATCTAATCCAATTACTTCAATATCTCCAATATTATCATTGGATGGAGTTAATGATGCTTTGAAAGAAACTTATGTTGTTGCAGTTTCTCCGATAATCGGTTCTGATTCCGTTTCAGGTCCAGCCAGTAAATTTATGAAAGCACTTGATATTGAAGTTTCATCAATTGGTGTTGCATCATTATATGAAACTTTTTTAGATAATTTTGTTATTGATAATGAGGATATTGATAAAAAACAACAAATAAATCAAATAGTTAATAAGGTAACAATTACAAATACTATAATGAATAATTTAGGTGCTAAAAAAAATTTAGCCCAGATTATTATAGATAGTATTCCCTAATATTAAAGAGGCGATTATCAAATGATACAAATGACATTAATACAAATTGACAATTATGGGCCATGGACTGTAACTCCAAGACCACGTACTGAATCTGATTTACAAATGCTTCAAGCTAGTTTATTTGCTGATTTAAATAATCATTTCGGCAATAAGAAAGGTTTGGTTTTCTTTACAAGATTCGATAATTTACTTGCAATTTCCAATGGTCTTGATGAAGAAGATCACTTAAGAATTCAAAGGTCTATTAGAAATAGATATCCTATTACTGTAAGTATGGGTGTTGGAGCTGCTGAAACTCCTCATGAAGCTCAAAAATTAGCAACTATTGCTCTTCAAAAAGCAGGTAGTGCCCAATCTGGTGAAAGAAAAGAAATTTTAGCTATCGATAGTTTGGTTAGTGAAGAAGATAGTTATGTTCAAGCAGCTCACATTGATATCAATAGTGTAACTGAAACATTAACTGACATTGAATCTGCTTTTGACACTAGTTTCATGGTTAACAAAGCTCAACATTATTTGATGACTAAATTGATTAAAAAAGGAGCATTATTATTCTTCATCGGCGGAGATAATTTCATGTCTCCATGTAATGGTTTGTCCGAAAAGGAAATTGAAGAAATAATGGTTGAAATTGATGAAGAAATAGGTATTAAACTCAAAGCAGGTATTGGCAGGGGTAAAAATGCTGAAGATGCAGCGTATATGGCTGATATTGGACTTGAGGAAATTCGTGCTAACAATAATGAAATGTGGACATGGGTTATTGAAAAAGAGTATTAAGTGATTTTATGATGAAAGTAGTTGCACCTATGGCTGGAATTTCAAATTCTGAATTTTTAAATCGTGTTATTCCATTAGGTTTTGATGTAGCTACTTTAGGTGGTTATAGTTTAGACACGCCTACTATTGAAGCTAGTAAGAAAATTGTTGAAAGGGGGAGAAAAGAGTTTGATTTCCCTTTAAATGAAATATTTTCACATATTGAATCTGAAGTTGCTTCAATAAAGAAGGTTCATCCGAATGTAAAAGTTTCTGCAAATGTAAGGGCAACAACTCCGCAGCCAATTATCGATGTTGGAAATATTAAAGAATTGGATATTGTTGAAATTAATTGTCATTGTCGCCAAGAGGAGATTACATCTATTGGTTGTGGACAAGAAATGTTAAAACGGGCTGATTTGAATAAATTCATATCTCAAATCGTGAATAATGTTGATTGTGAAGTTTCTGTTAAAATTAGGGCTAATGTTGATGGGATTGATACGTTAAAAGTTGCCCAATTGATTGGGGATGCAGGTGCAGATTATTTGCATATTGATGCGATGAAAAAAGGTGTTTTTGATGCAGACTATTCTCTTGTAAAAGAGATTTCTGATAATACTGATGTTAATGTAATTGGAAACAATTCTTTAAATTGTGAAGAGAATATTGAAAAAATGATAGCTGCTGGCGTTTATGGTTTTTCAATTGCTAGAGCAGTTATTTCTGGCAATTTGGATTTTAATATTTCTCAATATTAATATTTTTTTTTAAAACAATTGTTATTAGAAAGTATTATTAATAGTTTTGAATAAAAATTATTTTAATAGGTGATTTCATGGATTTTATTACACTTAAGAATATTACAAAAACATTTGATGGTGTTGATGTTCTTAAAGATATTAATTTGAAGATTAATGAAGGTGAAACTTTAGGTATTTTGGGACGTAGTGGAAGTGGAAAATCTGTTTTAATTAACATGCTTAGGGGTACATTAGATTACAAGCCTGATGCAGGTAATATTATAATGAACCTTGCTGTTTGCCCAGAATGTTTAGCAGTAGACTCTCCATCACATGTCGGTGAAAAATGTAGTTGTGGTGCAACATTAGAATCAAAAGAAGTTGATTTCTTCAATGCTGAAAGAAAATTATTCGCAAGTATCAAAAGAAGAATTTCCATCATGTTGCAACGTAATTTCGCATTGTATGATGAGGAAACAGTAATTGAAAATGTAATGAGGGCAATGCCTGATAATGTCGATTATGAAGAAGGACTGTACTTTGCTCTTGAATTATTAGAAATGGTTCAGATGAATCATAGGATCACTCATATTGCTCGTGATTTGAGTGGGGGAGAAAAGCAAAGGGTTGTTCTTGCAAGACAATTGGCTAAAGGCCCTATGATGTTTTTAGCTGACGAACCAACCGGTACATTAGATCCTCAAACAGCTGTAAAACTTCACAATACTTTGAAAGAGGGCGTAAAAGATGAAGGAATCACCATGTTAATTACTTCTCACTGGCCAGAAGTTATGACTGAACTTGCTGACAATGTTATTTGGTTGGAAGATGGTCAAATTAAAGAAGAAGGAGAACCACAAACTATTGTAGACAAGTTTATGGAAACTGTACCAATTCCAGAAAAACCAGAAATCCCTGAATTCGGTGAAAAACAAGTAATTCTTGAAGATGTTAAAAAACATTACTATTCTATTGAAAGAGGAGTAGTAAAAGCTGTTGATGGAATTAGCTTAGACATTAATAAAGAAGAAATATTCGGTATTGTAGGTTTAAGCGGTTCTGGAAAAACAACTACAACTAGAATGTTGATGGGATTAACTGAACCAAGTAGCGGTAACATTGAAATTAAACTTGGTGATGAATGGATTGACATGACTAAAGTGGGTCCTCTTAATCGTGGCCGTATTATGCCTTATATTGGTTTATTACATCAAGAGTATTCATTATATCCTCATAGAACTATTTTGGGTAACTTAACTGATGCAATCAGTTTGAATTTGCCTGCTGAGTTTGGTAAAATTAAAGCTATTCATGCATTAACTACAGTTGGATTTTCAGATGCAACTGCTGTAGCTATTCTTGACAAATATCCTGACCAATTAAGTGTTGGGGAAAAACATAGGATTGCTCTTGCGCAAGTTTTAATTAAAGAACCTAATCTTATTGTTTTAGATGAACCGACAGGTACAATGGACCCTGTCACTCGTGTTGTTGTAACAGATTCTATCTTAAAAGCACGTACTGAATTAGAACAAACATTCATTATCATTTCTCACGATATGGACTTTGTTTTGGATGTTTGTGATAGGGCTGCTTTAATGAGGGGAGGTAAAATCCTTGATATAGGTACTCCTGAAGATATTGTTGAACAATTAACTCCAGATGAAAAAGAAGACATGCTTAAAGAAAACAGATAATCTTCTTATTCATTTAATATTTTTTTTATTTTTTTCCAATTTGGGCAAAATTTGTCCATCAATTTTTTAAAGTTTTTTCCATGATTGAATTCTATCAGATGACATAATTCATGTATCATTACATATTCAAGGCAAATTGGATCTTTTTTTGCTAATTTCAAATTTAATGTAATTCTTTTGTCCTGATATCTACAGTTTCCCCAATTTTTCATGTTTCTTACTTTTACTTCTGAGGGGGTTTTGCCAACCATTGCACTGCATTTTTTCAAAACTGGAGGTATTGCCTTTTTAAGTTCAGACCGATACAGTTCATTTAAAAGTTTTTCTCGGGTTTCCTTTTTGCTTCTTTTGGGAACCGGAAGATATATTATGTTTTCATTATAATCAACATGAATTTTTTTTAATTCATCTTTGGAAACCAATTGTAATTCGTATTCTGCTCCCCAGAGGTAATGTTTTTCACCTGTTTTGTATTTTAATGGACCTTGTTTATTGTTGTTTAAAATCAGTTCCTGCTTTTTTAAAATCCATTCTTTTCTATACTTTACAAAATGGCTGATTTCTTCATAGGGTAAACGGTATGGTGCAGAGATTACAACTTCTCCTTCTGGTGGTAAAACTCGAAGATACATATTTTTAATGTTTTTTCGGTGTAGTTGTATTGTTATTCCTTCGATTTCAATTTCTTTCTTTCTCATGTTATCTATTAAAAAATAGTGTTAATGTTTTATTTAAACCTTAATTCTTGTTTGCCATAGTGTCAAATCCAAAGACTATTTTCGCTAGTCTGAATATTATTGGTTAAGATAATAGCAAATATGCAGTTGGTCATATTAAGGCTCCAGATATAAGAAATTCCTTAGGGCTCATCGCGAGACAATGCATTTGGAACATTTGTTCTAATATGTTGCTATTATCATTATTATCATCGGACTATGGGGAAATGATTCTAGTTTTGTTTCAAATCCTAAATTATTTTTTTACAGTATTAAGTTTAAATATTTTTCCTACAAAAAAGGTTATATATTCTAAGTTTAAATAAATTATATTAATATTTTATATTATTTACTTATTATCAAAAGAGAAATGAAAATTGGAGGTTTATTATGACTTGGGAAGATGCACCATCTCACATTTGTAGAGGGGGAGATGTACGGGGACTTGCTTTTTGTTGTCCTCCCGTAAAACCATGCCCAGTATTAAACGCTTTACAGGAAGTTAATTTGACCCCACAAGATTATATTGAAATTAAAACGCAATTTGCAAAAGAAACTAGATTAGGTGAAGGAGCTGGAACCTGTTTTGGATCACTTGTATGGTGTTGCAAACCATCAAAACCATGCCCATTAAGGGATATGACTTTAAGAAATATGGGAATGAGTCATGATGAATATTTAGACTTGAAAAAACAATTATCTGAAAAATTAGTTGGTGTTAAAAAACCAGATCCTGATGAAAGGGCTGAAGCATTAGCTGAAACATTTCATATTAGTAAACTTGAAGCTATGAATGTTTTAACTGATTGTAATAATGATTTAAGGGCAGCAGTAAAAGTATTGCATGCCAAATCTCTTGAAAAATCTGATTAAAATGGATTGGACTTCTCTTTATTTTAAAACTTCTAATTTAAATGTGTTTATTTTAGGTACTGGAGAAGTTGCAACTAGGCGCGCCAATAAATTTTTAGACCATGGTGCTAATGTTAAATTAGCTGGAAATGACCTTTCAAAAGATTTGGAAGATAAAGGGGCTGTTTTATGTTCCACTGATGAGGTTGATGAACTTGTTTCATGGTCTGATTTGGTTGTCGTTGCTAGTGGTGATAATGAGTTGTCCGAACATGTTTCTAATATTGCTCAAGATAAATTAATTAATAGGGCGGATTTTCCACAAAAGGGAGATATTATTGTTCCTACAAGCTTTAACATTGGAGAAATTGAAATATCTATTTTTACTAATGGCAAAAGTCCATTGATGGCTCGTCAATTAAGAAAAAAAATTCAATCTGTTATTACCGAAGAGGATATTTTGGAAATTGAACTTCAGGATTATGCTAGGTCAATTTTAAAGGAAGTAATTAGTGACCAAAAGCAACGCAGAAAATATCTTTATGAGATTTTTGAAAATAAGCAGATTAATGAATATGTTAAAGACAATAAAATTGATGAAGCCAAGTTATATATTGATAATTTAATAAGGGGATTACAGTGATACTTAATTTAAGAGTTGACCACAAAATTGCGGATATTCAATCTATGGAAAATATTTCAAAGGAAATGGATGATTTGTTTTGGAAGTTGCAGGAAAAGTATTCAGTCAGTGAATATGTGGAAATTTCCACATGCAACAGAAAGGAATATTATATTCATAATGATTATATTTCCGAGAATGATGAGCTTTTATCTCATGAAAATGAAAGCATCATAATTGAATATGGGCAATCTTCTGTAATTCATTTATTGAGAATGACTTCTGGTTTGGAATCCATGATTGTTGGTGAAGACCAGATTCTGGGTCAGGTTAAGGATTCTAAAAATAAATCTATTAAAAATCATCATTGCGGTAAGGTTTTGGATACAGTCTTTACCAAGGCAATCCATGTTGGTCAGGTTGTAAGAAATAAAACCAATATCAATAAGGGTTCTGTATCAATTGGTTCTGCTGCAATTGATTTGGCTGAAAAACATATGGGGAGCCTTGACGATAAATCCGTTCTGGTTATCGGTGCTGGAAAAATGGGCAAGTTGGTTGCTAAAGCGCTTGCTGAAAAAGATTTGAATGCTATTTTTGTTGCAAATAGGACTTATTATGTTGCTGTTGAACTTGCTAAAGACCTTGGCGGGGAAGCAATACTGTTTAATGATCTTGAAAAGTATCTTGCTGAGGCTGACTTGGTAATTAGTGCGACCAGTGCGCCCCACACAATTATCGATAAACAGCGTCTTTTAAATATTGATAGGGATTATGAAAGCCTGATGATGGTGGATATTGCTAATCCTCGTGATATTTCTGAAGATGTGTCTGAAATTGGTGTTAAATTGTTTAATATTGATGATTTGAGGGAAATTGCAGATTTGAATACTCAGCTCAGAATTAAGGAATTTGCTGAAGCCGAAAATATCATCGATGAAGAGTTCAATTTACTCAAAGAATCGTTTAAAATAATGGAAGTTGAAGATACTCTTGCTTGTTTAAGGTCATCTATGGAAGAAATAAGGCAACGTGAAACACAAAAAGCATCTGTTAAGTTGGCCGATGTAGATGGTAGTGTGAAAATTTTAGATAATTTAACAAATTCTATTGTAAATAAAATATTTTTTGATATTTCTAAAAAAGTTAAAGCAGCTGCAAAAGAAGAAAATAAGGATGTTATTGCAGCATGTGAGTATATTTTTAATTCTGATTGATTATTCATACATTCCTTTAACATCTGTATTTTTAATTTTACAGGATTTGATTGAATATTCAATGTGTTTCATGTTTAAGACATCTTCATCATTGGCTATTGCATTGTGAAGGGATGTTTTAAGTATTTTTTCCTTTATATCTCTTCCGGACATTCCTTTGGTTATTTTAACAATTTTTGTTATGTCTAAGTCAGATTCCAGAGGGATCGTTTTGAGATTTTTTTCTAATATTTCTTTTCTTTCATTATCGTCAGGCAATTTGAATTCAATCTCTTCTTCAAATCTGCTTCTCACAGCATAATCAAGAGAAGTAGGATTATTTGTAGCTCCTATTGTTATGACAGATTCATTTTCACTAATTCCATCCATTTCTGTTAATAATGCGTTAACAATTTCAGAAACGTCTCCTCTCAATGCTTGAAATGACCGGTGAAGCGCAATTGCATCAATTTCATCTATGAATATTATTGATGGTGATTTTTCATTTGCTTTTTTAAATAATTCATGAATTTTAGATGCACTATCTCCAACATGGTCTCCAATTAATGATGTAGCTTTAATTAAATGGAGCGGAACATTAAGCTCATTGGCAAGTGCCTTGACAAGCATAGTTTTACCAGTCCCTGGAAGTCCGTAGAATAAAATGTTTTTTGGAGCCCAGGGTCCAAATTTTTCAGGATTTTCCAGATATTTTGTTAAAACCTTAACTTTATTTTTAGCATTTTCTTGACCAACAATGTCTGAAAGTTTCACTGAAGTGTCTATTTTAATTTCTTCAGTAACGTTGTTGATTTCCTCATCGATAAGTATGATTTTGGTTTTTTCAGAAATTATTGAGCCATTAGGTTTTGCAGTAATAATCTCAAAACCGTAATCAGGTATGATTTTTTGATCAAAGAGATATGAGTTTTCGTTTACTTCTAATCCTTGCCATTGGTCACGGGCATATTCTTCAAATAACTTTTTATTTTTTATTTCAAAATCGTTTTCCATTAAATTAAAATCGAATGGATAACCAACAGCCCTTAAAACAACACATTCAGCAAATTCTTTATTTTCATTTTCCTTTTTCGCCGATTTGGATGTTGTGGATTTTAGTTCTGGTTTTTTATTATCTGTTTTCAATAAATCACCTCCTAGATTTTCTGCTGATTTTTAACATTTCTTTTTTTGTATGTTTTATTATTTATAGTAGTTGCTATATATTTAAATTGAGGGGAATATCATGAGCTTTAGAACCCGAAGAGTTTTATTCACAGCACCTTTTTATGCATTATTCCAGTTTTTCTTATTAAAATATATCTTTTTGCTGATTGCTAATGTTGGTGATATGGAGTTAATTGTTGCTAGTATTTTATTGGGTTTATTGCGTTGCATTCCGATGTTTTTCGAAGAGAAAAAATCAACAGTTATTGGGAGGTTTCTGCAGACACTTGACGGCATTTGGATGTGGGCTTCTGTAATGTTTTTCATTGATATTGTGATAATATATATTGTGAGCTGTTTTATCAAGATTCCTCAATTAATCATTTATTGCTTATTGGGCATTGTTCCGATATTGGGTGTTTACAATTATTACAAGGCACATAAATTGGTGGTTAACGAGGAAACACTGAAATTCAATAATTTGGCTAGGAATATTAATATAGTGCATCTTTCTGATGTTCATTTCGGTGCGGTAAGGCATAAAGAAATAATTGCTCAAATTACAAATAAATTAAAAGAATTGGATAATTCATGTCAATTGGCTATTATTTCCGGTGATTTGGCAGACGGTTCATCTATTGTTGAGCCTCATGATTTTGATGCATTGAAGGATGTAAAGATGCCCATCATATTCACTCCGGGCAATCATGATTTTTATATGGGAATCGAAAATGTTGTCGAAGCATGTAAAAATGCTGGAATCATTGTTTTGGATAATGATGTGTATCAATTTGAAAATCTAAACATTTACGGTTTGACTTACAGTTTTGATGATATTTCCGTGCCGACCAATGATGAAATAAAAAATAATTTAAATCCTGATTTGATAAATATTATTAATTATCATGTTCCGTATCGCTGGGACGAGTTTTCATCCTTGGGTTTTGATATCCAATTGTCTGGCCATACTCATGGGGGGCAATTTTATCCTGTTGTCAATATTGCAAATATAATGTTTAAATATAATATGGGACTTTTTAAAAATGAGTCAGGCAAATATATTCATGTTACAACAGGTGTTGGTTCAATGGACACTCCAATGAGATGGGGAACAGATTCAGAACTTGTAATATTGAAATTAAGAAAAAAATAATGTGGAGGTTGTGTTTTTTATGGAAGGTTTTAATTATTGTATGAATTGCGGTTATAAATTAGACCCTTCGGATAATTTCTGCCCAAATTGTGGTGTTAAATTGGAGGAATATGATTCCATGTTCTTTGATGATAATGATTTCTTTTTGAAATATGAAATCAAAATTGATGCATTAAACGATGAGTATAATATTAAAATGAATAAAGCCCTCGAATTGATTAAAAAACAATTTGATTCTTCACAAATTAGCTATTCTAATTTTATTTCTACAATTAACGACAGCAATAATGTCTTTTACAATAACGTTGAGATTGCAAGGGATATCATAAAGCTATCAGATAAACCTTCTTTGAAGATTAAAAATGAGCTTGACAGTAAGATTGATACATTGAATAGCATTATAGATAAATTGGAAGAGTTTATTGATGAATTAATTATTCATTCGGCCAGCGAAACAGAAAAAGATGTGGAAAATTTAACCAAGGAACTGGACGATTTGATTAATTCCGTAAAAGATTACTAAAATTAAAAATAATGAAAATTATGAGTTTCATTTCATATTTTCATATTTTTCTTTCATTTTTAAAGCATCCAAATCTCGAAGGGGTGTTTCACAGATGATGTTTGCTTTCCATCCGTTGTCTATTAGGTTGGCAAGCAAATCCTCAATATTCGGACCATATTCATCGCTTTCATCTAATGTATGATGTTTTACTTCTCCATGGGATGCATATTCTATTGTTGTAAAATGACAATGCAGGCGATCAATATCCAACTGGTCTTCAATTGCTGAAAATATGCAATTGTAATCGTCTTTTTTGGTTAGATATCCTCTTCCCCTTGCATGTATGTGTGCAAAGTCGATTGTCGGTTCGAAATGGTCGAAAGTAGCACACAATTCAACAATCTCATGAATATTTCCTTGCTGGGTTCTTTTTCCGGTGGTTTCCGGAGCAAATGTAAACTCTTCAATGCCTTCGGATTCGAGCTCTTCAAAAAGCCTATTGACAGTATTTTTTGATATTTCCATAGCTTTTTCAGGTTTTCTATTTAAATATGCTCCTGGGTGGAATACCAGTCTGTAAGCTCCCATCCATTCTCCTGCACGAGCCATTGAAATTAGGTGACCTAAACTTTTTTCAAGTTTATCCTCTTCTTTTGCACATAGGTTAATGTAATACGGACCATGCATTGAAACAAGAACATCATGTTTTTTTGATTCATCTTTCAAAGTACTTGCAGATGATTCGCCAATTCTGACTCCATATGGTGATTGGTATTCGTATGAATCAAGACCCTCTTCAGAAATAAATTTCGGAGCCTTATACGCGGCACCTTTATAATTGACTGGACTTCCTGCAGGTCCAAAAAATACGTTGTTTTTCATTTAAATCAGTTTAAAAAAATAGTAAAAAATAGGAATTTATAAAATTCCCATAGCTTTGTTAGTTTTTGCGATTGATTTTTCGTTATCGCTTTCCATTTCTAAAAGTGCACGAATTGCGTCGATGTTTTCAGGTATTACATCAGACTCTTGGTGCACTGCCTGCATGTAGAATAATTCGTTTCCAACCACATTAATGGATTCTCTCCAAACTGGAATTTCATATAAGTCATTTCTGTTTCTTCCAAGTTCTTTAGCATATTCCATTAATTCAGCAGTAGAACCTAAACCTTCTTCTGCAGAAACGACAATTACTCTGGAACGTTTTTCTAATGCTTCAATGATTTCTTCGGTTTCAACATCATTGTTAATTTCCACCATAATGTTGTGTTGGTGCATTAGGGTAGTCGGTACGAGCAATGCCATGGTTGTTACATCAATTCCGTTCATAACGGTTTTTACATCCGGACCGTGGTGGGACGGTACTTTTGGAGGGTTTGGAACAATAGCATTAATTGGTCCTTTTTTAATTTCGGATGGATCTGATCCCCTTCTAACCATTACTGCTCTAACTTTTTTAATGTCTGCAATAGGGTCAATAGTGGATAATGTACGGGTTAATCCGGTTGTGTTACAGGATACAACTCTTGTGTAGTCTGCACCATAGGAGTCATCATAGTTACCGAAAGCATTAAATGAAAGACCTGTTAATTCATGGTCTTCTCCACCTTGGTAAATTGCTTTTACGCCTGCTTTTTTATACATTTCAAGATTTTGCGGACCAATACTTCCAGGAGTACAATCAACAACAACATCTGCTTCTTGAATCATGTCTTCAACAGTACCTGCTATTTCAATTCCAGCATCTTTAAATAATTGTTCTCTTTCTGGAATTCCAATATATAATGGGTAGCCTTTTTCTTCAACTGCAGTTCTTGCTTCATAATTTGGTCTAGTTTTACTTACACCAATTACTTTCATATCATCTTGAGCAGCTACTGCATCAGCCACTCTTTTACCGATGGTTCCATAACCATTAATTGCAACAGTTTTCATTTTAATCCCTTTTTTAATTATAATAAAATATTTATTATATGGTCTTAATTTGTTTTTTAACTTATTTAAAATTTGATATTATTTTTTGGTTGATTTTTCCGTATTTTTTTAAAATTAAATATGGAAGTTCTAATAAAGATAGTAGTATGAAAGTTGATTATGCCGTAGATGGAACTGGTGAGGCAGTAGTGTTCATTCATGGCCTTTCAGATAGTTTAAATTATTGGCAATTTTTAACTGAAAATCTAAAAAAGGATTTTCAGATAATCCGATTTAATTTGCGTGGGCACGGCGGCTCGGAATTGGGCAATGATGAAATAACCATGGATACTTATATTAATGATTTGAATAACATTTTAATCGAGTTGAAAATTAAAAAAGCAAACCTTGTTGGTTTTTCTCTTGGTGGGGCCGTTGCACTTGGTTTCACAATTAAATATCCCGATAAGGTTTCTTCAATGGTTATGATGTCAAGTTTTTTTAAGTGCAATTCTCATTTGGAAGATGTATTTTCCGAGTTTGAAGATGCATTGGATGGTGGATTTGGAGAATTTTTTGATATGATTTTGCCAAAGGTACTGTGTCCTGAGGTTATTCAAGGTAAATCTGAAGAACTTCAAATCCTTAAGGAGATTTCATCAAAAAATAATAGTGTTTCAGCTATTAGAAAGGCTATTGAAGCAGGTTCACAATTCAATGTGGAAAATAGGCTGTCTGAAATAAATGTTCCTACATTGATTTTAGCTGGAAAATATGATGGTCTCTGTCTGTTGAGTATGCAAGAGGAAGTTCATGAAAAAATTAAGGGTTCTGAATTAATAGTTTTTGACAACGTTAAGCATAATTTGCTGGTTGGAGAAAATAATCAGAAAATATTAGAAATTTTGCAAGATTTCTTAAGTAAAAAAAGAAAGAATAAGTAGAATTATTCTACTTTGAAACCAGCTTCCTCAACGGCTTCATTAATGTCTGCATCACTTACGTCTTCAGACATTGTTATTGTTGTGACTCCGGAGTCTAAATCTGCTTTAGCATCTTCAATTCCGTCAACATCTTTTAAACATAATTCAACAGCATTTACACATGATGGGCAGTGCATACCCACTACTTTAATTTCTTTTTCAGCCATGTTAAATCACCTTATTATCGATAGTTAATATTATGTTACCTACTTATTTAAACTTTTAGTTATACCTAACTTTTTAGATGTGATGTAATCTTTTTTTGAAATTTTGTATTTTGTCAGGGTCGATGAATAAATTATCACGATAACTGAGCCGATATTGTGAATTAGTGCACCTTCAATGGGGTTTAAAAGGCCTAAAATTGCAAGGCCCATTGCAATAATATTTAAAATTAGTGCAAATGCGATGCTGATGTTTATGGTTCTAATTGTTTTTCGAGCAATTCCAACTAGATGGGGAATGTCTTCAATATTGTCATTAATCAATGCAATATTTGCGGCTTCGACACTGACGTCACTTCCGATATTTCCCATTGCAATTCCAACATTTGCCTTTTTGAGTGATGGCGCATCATTTACTCCATCTCCAATCATTGCAACTTTGTGGCCAAGGATTTGTTCATTTTTGATATATTTAATTTTGTCTTCAGGCAGGCAATTTGACCTAACATTTCTTATTTTCAGGTGTTTTGCAATGAAATTAGCGGTTTTTTCATTGTCTCCTGTAAGCAATGTTGTTTTGATTCGTAATCTTTTTAAATTTCTGATGGTTTCTGGTGATCGTTTACGTATTGTGTCTGCTAAAAGTATTTTTCCAAGATATTCGTTATTTTTAGCTACAAATATTTCGGTTTTGCCGTTTTCAGAACAGTTTTTGAAATCAATTTTGATTTTTTTCAATTCCAATAGTTCCTTATTTCCTGCAATTATGAGATTATTGTTTATGTTGCCAGTTACTCCTTTTCCAATATGCATTTTAAAATCATTAACCTCAGCTAGATTGTTGGCACTGTAGTATTTCACAATAGCTTTTGCTAAAGGATGTTCTGATTTTGATTCTAATGATGCTAAAAGATACATCATTTCTTTGGGATTGTCTGAAATAACCTTAACAACCTCAGGTTTGCCGTAAGTTAATGTTCCAGTTTTGTCAAATACAAATTCGTCTACGTGGGATAACTCTTCTAAAGATTCTCCATCTTTTACCAAAATTCCATGTCCTGTCAAATTTCCAATCGCCGCCATAATTGCAGTTGGCGTTGCAAGAACCAATGCACAAGGGCAGAATACAACCAATATTGTAACTGATCTTATTATTTCGAAGGTAAAAAGATAAGTTAGTATTGCAGTGGTGAATGCTATTACTACAATTATTGTTGCCCATTTGTCCGCTTGGCGAACAATTTTTGCATTTTCCGGCTTGGATGATTCAACCAATCTTATTAATTTTTGAAGAGAACTGTCATGGCTGACTTTTGTTGTTTTCATTGTAAAAGATCCATAAAGGTTGATTGTACCGCTGTATACTTTATCATTTTCTTTTTTATCAACCGGTAGGGATTCGCCAGTTAATGTAGATTGGTCAATTGATGTTTCGCCGTTTATAATTATTCCATCAGTTGGAATGCTTTCTCCAGGCACTATTTTTAGCATATCTCCGATTTGTACTTTTTCGACAGATATTTTTTCTTCAATTCCATTTTTTATTCGTGTTGCAACTTGTGGACTCATTTTTACAAGTTCTTCTATTCTTCCTTGTGTTTTAGATACGGTATATTCTTCTAAAAATCCACCTATTGCCATTATGGTTGCAATTTCACCAGCTGCAAAAACCTCACCAATTATAATTGATGCAATGATGGCTATTGTAACAAGCAAATCTGCTTTTATATCGAATTCAGTTATTAATCCTTTTACACATTCTTTGAATATCGGTACTCCACAAAGTATAACTGCAATCCAAGCTATATAGTCGAGAGATAGAATAAAACTACCAATTACACTTATTGCGGAGATAATTATAAGTAGAATGTCTACTTTCTCATCTCTTGTAAAATTCATATTAAACAGCCCCAATAGTATAGGTATACCCCCATAGGTATATAAAGTTATTTTAAAAAAAATTAAAGTCTGGAGTAATATTCTAGGATTGAAGAAATATCACCTAACGCATCATCGGAGTTTCCATCTTCAATTGCTTCTTTTACACAATGTTCTAGATGTCCTTCAACAATGATGTGTCCAACTTTATGTAAAGCTGATTTAGATGCATTTACTTGCATTAATATTTGTTCACAAGGAATATCTTCATCAATCATTCGGTCAATAGCATTTATCTGGCCTATGATTTTTTTGAGTCTCCTATGTAAATTTTCAGTATCCATACATTGTTTCAAAATAACACAACCTATACCTACTAGGGTATATGAATATTTTTTATATATAAATCTTTTCATTGTTTTTTAAAATGAGATTTCAATTAATTTTGATGATAGTTATTCAATTTTTAGAATATCTTAAAAAATAAAAAAATAAAAAAAGAGGAAAAGTTCAAGACTATGCTTGATTTTCCATTTCTTCAAATTTAGCTGGGAAGTAGTTGTCTACAACGTACTCAAGCCCATATTTTGAGAAAGATTGCTGTTCTGCTTTCTTACCAATTTTAAGCATTTTTTTAATTTCTGTTTGCCAGAATTCACCTTTATACCTTGGGTCTTTAGAAAGCTCTTTAAGTCTCATCACGTCAACATCTTTGAGTTTGTCTGTTGGTAAGTCGTAATTGATGATGTCTGATGCGGTCACTCCAATAAATTTGGCGTTAGGGGTTGCAAGTTGATCGTTAACGTGAGCTAATTTTGCACTTCCTGAAATAATTACCTGTGCAATGTGGAATCCCCAAGGGTCTCCGTCGTTACAGATGTATACTGGTAAATTAAGTTCTTCGTTCATTCTCTTAATGAATCTTCTTGTAGCACGGGCAGCCTGTCCTTTAAGTCCAACAATTAAACAGTTGAATCTTTTGTGAGCATTTTCTTGCACTAGCCTGTGGAACATTCCCATGGTTTCCACTGCCAATACCTTGTCCACGTTATGGTCTAGAATGTCGACTTGGTCAATGGTAGGTGAGATGGTATAACCGGATTTACCCATTTTTGAAGCATTGAATTCAACATCGTCAAAAAGGGTGATGTCTCCGTAAACGGATGCACCATCTTCTTCAGGCATTAATCCTAATTCTTCACGTTGGGTTCCAAGGGTTACTTCTAGGTCTTCTCCAACAATGTTTGATTCTTGTTGTGTTTTAAAACTGATTCCCCAACCTTCAGATACGTAATACATTTCCCTTATTGTTGCTGTTTTATCTCTTGCAACTAAATCCTTACAGAAATTACCTACATAAACCATTTGGCCTAATTTTCTGATTTGTTTTACATTACCGAGAGATCTTTTACCGTATCTGTCTCCTAATACATAGTATCTTTTCGCTTCATCGTATTTGATGTTCCCGGTACCTCTTGAAGGAACTCTGATACTAGGCACTTTTTTCTCTTCAATCTTTTCAATAATTTCCTGACCTAATCCGGTAAGTTTATTAAGAGTGTATTCTTTTCTTATTTCTTTATGTGATTTTTTATCTGTTGCTTCACTCATTTAAATCACCTAATCTTCAAAACCGTTCTCAACATCGTCTTCCTGGAAGCTGTCTAAAGTGGATTCGCCTTCACCAACTGCATGTCCATATTCGTCGACTTCTTCCATGATGATTGCATCAAGTTCTTCTTCTTCCTCTTCTTCTTCAACTTTTTCACCAAGTAACTCTGCAAGAGCCCTTTTGGTTACTTTTGCAAGTACTTCGTGGTATTCTGGAACTCCTGTTTCACCAAGTTTTGCAGCTTCTTCAATAATGACTGGCACATATTCCTCGAATACTTTGGAACGTTTTTCTTTTTCTTTAGCTGCTCTTTTAGCTCTTAAATGTTTTTGTAATTTACGAGCTAATTTCATAGTTGCCTGTCTGATTTCATGAACGATTTCAGGTTCGGGTGAAACACTTTGCTTACCGGTTGAAAGATAAGGTACCTGTGTTGAAATAATGTTTACGAATAATGTTAATGGGGTGTTATCCATATCTTTTAATCCATAACGTTTCCAGTCAATACTTTTAAGCGCTTCGGTAATTGCACAGCTTCCTGCATCGAATGTCAATGGGACCCTGTTTGCAAATCTCATGATTTCGGATTTTCTTTTCTCATTGACAACTCTTCCGGCATCTCCACCGTATGCAAGACCGGCTTCAATAATGAATGAAACACCTCCAGCATATGTTACAGGTTTTCTTGTTATTGTGGTTACAAATTCAGGTTTAAGAATTTGTTTCATACCTTTTTCAATTTGTTCAGATCCAATTGGTATAAGTCCGTCTGTTGGAGGAGCCATGAATTTCATTTTCTTAAAGCATTGTACAATAGCTTCTGCTTCTTGGAAAGTCATGTCTTTTGGACGTTTATTCATGTCGATTCCAGTAAGTTCTGCAATTTCATCAGCTCTTTTGTTTGACATTCTTGACATTGATGAAGTTAACATACTTTTATATCTTCTACTGTCGGTATTTTTTGCCATTGTCATTAAATCGTCAGCACTTACACCTTTTGGGTGAGGTAACACTTCTTTTGGCTGAACCGGAACAATGTCTGCAGCTCTTTTGAATATGTACTTGTGTCCGGATGGATCCCTGAATGTAATTTTTGCATGTGGGTTTCCAATCATTGTTCTTCTGATGTACTCGAATGCACCTTGTTCGGCTAATGAGTATGATACGTCTTTGAACTGTAATTCTATACATACTCCGGTACTTTCGGCAGGGTAATCTTCTCTTTCCATTAAAATTCCACGGTTGTTTTCAACATCCATCTGGAATTTCATTTTCACCCCTTTAATTTCATCGCCATCTTTGTAACATGAAATTACATGGGCAGGTTTACCTGTTGTCATTTGGGATAAAAGCACACAACCACTACAACCTAAACCTTGTTGTCCTCGGGATTGGATGTTTCTGAATTTGGATCCTGCAAACATCATACAGTATACTTGCATCACATATTCTTCTGGAATTCCGGGTCCATTGTCCCGGTGTCTTAAGATATAATGTTCTTTATCAACACGTTTCAATTCGATGTCGATATCAGGCAATATTTTTGATTCTTCACATGCATCGAAACTGTTTGTAATCAATTCGTGGAAAACAATTGTTAAAGAACGTATTTTACCTGTGAATCCCAACATCTGTTTGTTTTTTCTAAAAAACTGGGATGGGGTTAATCTTTGAAAGTCCTCTTCCCAATCAAGTCCTATTTGTTGTTGAGCCAAAATTTCTCCTCCTTTAAATAATGTATGTTTAAAGTTATTATGTGTTGATATATTTAAATAAAGTCAGGGAGCATTTGAAAAGTAATATTCATACGGCACCCTAGCTAACTTGTTTAAATATGTGGTAAAATAATAATTTAAAAACATGTAGAAAATATAGTATTTAAACTACGCTACCTATATATGTTGATTAAAGTATATAATAGTTTGCTATTGGGGCCATGATTTTTATAGCTATCTTTTATAAAATTAGTTTAGTATGTAAAATTGTATTGATTGGATAATATTTAAGTCAATCAGTTAATTCCTCAAAATTAGTATATAAAAAATAATGGGTTTAGGAGATTAAACTCCTAAAAATCCTTTTCATCAAATTCGATTCCATCTTTAAATTCAATTTTATCGTCTTCGATTCCAACTAGATCTTTGAATTCTTTCATTTTAAGTGTTTCTTTTTTATGTTCTAAAAATCCATAGACTGATTTGTGTCTGGAACCATTCAGAATCATTTCAATAGCTTCCTTTGCAACCAGGATGTTGTCCATTTCACCAATCAATGAAACTGTTTTTCCATAAACTGCCATGTCAACTTCGGCCATTTCCATTATGATTTCACGTGTTTTTCCATCTTTTCCTATAATTCTGCCTTTATGTCTTGCAAGGGCTTTTTTGGATTTGCCGATGTATAATGGTAAGCTGATTACTTCCAGATAAATGTCGTCACTTACTAACTTGAGTGCAACTTCCGGATTAAATCCACGTGCTACTGCTTTGACGATATGGTTTGCATTCCATACTCCTAATGGATCTTCCATATCTTCTCTAGGTGTGATATAAACTGTGCCTTCATCACTATCAATGTCGAGGATGGTTCCAGTTGCTTTTTCAATGGATTTTTTAACGTTACCATTGCTTCCAATTAATGCCCCTACTCTGTTTTGAGGTATTTTTAAATAATCTGTTTCTGGCATAATATCACCTTTATAAGTTAATAATATTTATTTGAACTATTTTATATAATGATTTCTAAAAATTAGTTGGGACTTAGAGAATCATTGGTTTTAATCATTAGATATCATTTTTCAAGAAAGATATTGTACTTGCACTTTTGTTTCATCATTGTAATGAATGCATTCATCTAATCTTTTTTGACTGTTTTATTTTCCCATGTTGTGAATTTATATCCGTTTTCAACATGTTCGATATTTTCTATCGGCACCAAAGGAACCTTACCAAGACCGCATGGTGAATTATATACGTATGTTGGTTTGCACATGCCGCTTGTTCTGCCCTCTAAATGTTTCATAATTTCCAGACCTTTGGAAATGTCCACTTGGAAATGTTCAGTACCTTTAATGTCTTTTGGATGGAATAAATAGTAAGGAATTACACGATACTTTTGCAATTCTTCATTGGTTTTTTGAATACAATATTTGTCGTCGTTAATGTTATGCAGTAATACCATTTGGTTTCTCACAAGGACTCCATGGTCGACTAATTTATCAATTGCATTAACTGCTTCTGGAGTAATCTCACAGGCATGATTGAACTGTGTTGAGACATGCACTTTGTATTTTCTGAGCAGACATGCCAGTTCATCATCGATTCTAAAGGGGAGTGTTGCTAATGTTCTTGTACCTATCCTTAATACTTCAACATGGTCAATATTGGATAATGTATCGAATAGATATTCCAATTTCATGTTTGGCAATAATAATGCATCTCCGCCGGTGATTAATACTTCCCTGATTGTCGGATTATTTCTTATAAATTCTATTGATTCGTCAATGTCTTTTCTGGAAGTATGTTTATCAAAGTTGCCTATTAATCTGCGGCGCTGGCAGTGCCTGCAATACATCGGGCAGGCATTAGTAACATTAATAATTAATTTGTTGGGATATCTTCTAGTGATTTTTCCTGAAGGATTGGACTGTTCTTCATTCATAGGATCTAATTGTCCGGTTTCTCCAAGCTCTTCAATATTTGGAAATGACTGTAATTTGATTGGACAATTTGGATTGTCGAAATCAATTAATGAGAAATAATATGGAGTTATTGCAAATCTGTATTTTTCACCAACTTTTTTTATATTCTTATATTCTTCCTGTGAAATGTTGGTGTATTTTGAAATTTCGTCCACATCACTAATACGATTCTTTAATTGCCATTTAGGATTATTCCAATCTTTTTCAGTTGCATTCAATTCTTCTAAAATTTTATTTTTGGTATTTTCATATAATTCTTTAGAAAATTCGCTGAATCCTAGTCTGACATTTGATTTGTGTTTCATGTCATCAATAGCAATTTCATCAAGTTCGTTTGATCGAATTAATGATTTTTTTCTATTTAGGTCTATACTATCTCCCCATTTCTATATTTTTTTTTTATCAAACATTATATAGTTTGTTTTGCATATTAATATATCTTTTTAGGTTTTACTGCCTTTTTTGTAAAAATAAGTTTACATAATAAATATTTCTAAATTAAATATCTAAAGGTTATTGCAATTGATTGTGAATAATCTGAATTAAAATTTTGGGTTGACATATTCCCAAACTTCATCAAAACTAGTTTTAACACCAAGTTTGGTGTATTCACGTACAAGTGTGTTTATGTCTCTTTCAAGCAGTTCTTTGGAAATTGGATTGTCCAGTACAACCGATTGTGAAACATCTATAATCACTGGTTTTTCATTCAGGTTCAAAATATTGTAGTTGGACAAATCTCCGTGAACCAGTTTCGCTTCATTGACAAATTTTTTCAGCTCAACCAGCAGTAGGTTCCAGAATTCATCAGGATTTTCTGGGAGTTGATTTTTTACAGGTTGTGCAGGATTTCCTTCATCATCACCAATAAACTCAATTAAAAGCACATTATTTGCACTTGTTATTGGTTCGGGAACATTCACTCCTGCGGAATACAATCTTGTTAAATTTTTGAATTCCTTAGTGACCCAGGAATAAATTATTTTTCTTTTATTTTTGGTTTTCACGTTAAATCTTGGATCGCCTTTAAGATAATAATCCATCTTTTTAAAATCAGATGTAGCTATCCTATAAACTTTGACGGCTACATATTTTTCGTCGTCGGTTATGCCAGTTAGCACATTGGCCTCTTTGCCGGTACTTATGGCGCCGTTTAAAATGTCAATGTATCCCTGATTGGCTAATTTGTATAATGTTTCCAGGGTTATCTTATCAAAAATTTCATTTCCGGTTTTTCTCTCAGAATTGTCCTTTCTTCTTTTTTCGGAATGAATCTTTGCATGTTTCTCGTCTGCTTTAGCTACTTTGGGATCCATTAAAATCAAAAAAATAAGTAAGTAGGACTACATTTTCAAGTAGCCTTTTCTTTCAAGCCAGTTGGACTCGGTTTTTGTGTATCTCCAAATTACGTCTGCTTTTTCATCAGATTGGAAATCCCATGGTTTAACAAGGATGACGTCTCCTTCACGAATCCAAATACGTTTTTTCATTTTACCAGGTATTCTGGTCATTCTGATATTTCCATCAGCACAACGGACTTTTAATTTTCCGTGTCCCATAATTTGTTCAACTACTCCAGGGATTTCTCCTTTTTTAGGAGTTCTCACCCTTCTATATTCTTGTTGTTGGTTGTTATTAGGTTTAGACAAATACTCTCCTCCAAAATAATAATACAATTTTTCTCCATAAGATTAAATTATTTATATTTATATGAATATATTATATATTAATTTATTGGATTTTACCGAATGTGATTAATATGGGAACTGAATTTTTAAAAATCAAGGAATGTGACGAAGCTATAGATATAATTCAAAATTTGTTTGATGAAAATTTAAAGGCCGAAAGCGAAGAAATTTCAGTAAGTGAAGCTTACGGCAGAATTTTATATGAAGATGTCTATTCTCGAATGGATTTCCCTCCATTTGATAAGGCTTTGAAGGATGGTTTTGCAATACTTTCAAGTGATAGTTTTGGGGCATCTGAGGAGTCTCCAAATACCTTGGAAGTCATTGATTTTTTAGAGGCAGGTTCTACCACCGATAAAAAAGTTGAAAAAGGCAAATGTATTGAAATCAGTACTGGGGCGGCAATGCCTGAAGGTGCAGAGGCTGTGGTCATGGTTGAATACTGTGAAAAGATGGGTGATAAAGTCAATCTGTTCACAACTGCAACTCCTTCCCAGGACGTTGCCCGTAAGGGTTCAGACATTGAAGAAGGCAATTTGATTCTTAAAAAGGGTGATTTCCTGAATCCTGGAAAAATCGGAGTTTTGCTTTCTCAGGGTTTTGAAACAATCGAAGTTTATAAAAAACCAAGTGTTGGTATACTTTCATCCGGAAATGAAATCACACTTCAGGGCCAGGAGCTAGAATATGGTAAAATCTATGATGTAAATGGAGGCATGATTAAAAACGATGCCGTTTCCTGCGGTGCAGATGCAAGATTTTTAGGGGTAATGAGGGATGACTATGATGAGGTCAAGGAAAAAATCATAAATTCCTTAAAAGAGGTTGATGTGCTTTTCTGCTCTGGTGGAACTTCTGCGGGACTTGGAGATGTGTTGAAGCATGTTTTGGATGAATTGGGTGAAGTCCACATTCATGGAATTTCAGTCCAGCCTGGAAAACCCACTATTGTGGGAGTAATCGATGAAAAACTGGTCATTGGTCTTCCTGGAAATCCTGTTTCCGCTTTAATGATATTCAATGCTTTTGTTGCTCAGCCTCTGACAAGATTAGCAGGAATCGAAAAGGACTTTCAACTTAATACCGTTAAGGGCAAAATGACCAGAAGAATCCATTCTCCTGTTGGACGTATGCAATATCAGCTTGTAAAAGTTGAGGGACAAGATATTCAACCGATTTTCAAAGATTCAGGAGCAATCTTCTCACTTTCAAGTGCCGATGGATATGTTAAAGTTCCGAAATCTGTTGAACTTTTGGATGAAGGTGAGGAAGTAGAAGTTTATTTATTTAATTAAGATTAAAGTTTTATTAGGTGTTATTATGGAAAGTGAAGTTAAAGTTATTCCGGAACAAAAATTGGGAGTAATTAATTATAAGGGTCCAATTTCCGATTTGGAAATTTTAGTTTCTAAATTGATGGGTTGGGTTGATGCTGAAGAAATAGAATATGAAGGAGAACCTTTCGTTGTTTATTTTTCACCAAGACATGAAGTGAATCAGGGAGATGCGGTTTATGACGTAAGTCTTGTCATTAAGGAAGATGCCGATGAAAAGGATATGATTCGTGTTGTCGACATGATTGAAAATAAGGTATTGTCCGGAATTCACTATGGCTCTGTAGACAATATTATGGATACCTATGCGGAATTGGTTGAAATAGCTCAGGCTAATCATTATGATATAATTGGTTCTCCAAAAGAGGTTTTGGTTAAAAATTTCCACAATTGCGATGATGAAAACGATTTTGTAACTGAAATACAATTGCCCATTATAGAAATGTAGGTGGTATTGTGTTTAAGAAAAAAGAAAGCTTTGAGGAACAGGTTGAAAGGATTGCCCGCAAATCCAATTTAAACATTAGAAAATCAGAATATTCATTTGAAAAGCAATTTAAAAAATTGGATAATGATATTGATAGGATTGTTAAGGAAAAAATAAAGGATTTTGATAATAATAAGCAGTTGACAGAAGAGTATCTGACTATTGACTATACAGAATCAACCATCAATAGGTATAGAGAAAAATTAAAAAAGATTTAATTTTTTTCTCTTTTTTTTTAATTTTGGCCGACTACTCTTAAGTCGTGTACTAACAGTTTTGGAATAATGAATGATCCGTACTGTTTGATTTCTGAATTCAGTCCTTCTACTTTTTTCATGATTTCAAAGATGTTTCCAGAAATCATTGCCTTATTAATAGGGTCGCCAAGTTCTCCATTTTCTATTTTGAATGCATTGCTTGCTTCCACTGAAAAGTCGCCTGAAATAGGGTTTGCGGTATGGGCTCCAAGAACGCTTGTTGTCAGGACTCCTTTTTTGATTTCGGATATGTCTTTCATTTCACTGAACTTGAATTCAAGATTTGATGGGGAAATCTTTGGAGTTGTCAAATAGCTTCCTCGGTATCCGTTGGATGTTGTTTCAACGCTTTCCTTATTTGCAGTGTAAATGTCGTAGATAAATGAGTTCAGTTTGCCTTCTTTTACTAGTTCAGTGGCTTTTGAGACACTTCCTTCGTCGTCACATTTTGTGCTGTACATTCCTTTCTCTAAAAGGGGATTGTCGATGATGCTTAATGTTGGGTTGGCTATTTCACTTCCGATTCTCTCTTTTAAAATTGACCTGCCTCTACTCACATTTTCACCATCAAATGCATTGATGAATGTTTGAAGAAGTCCGGTAGCAGCGTAGTAGTCTAAGACAACACTGTAATTATCAGTTTCAATAGGTTTTGTATTCAATGAACTTTTAGCCAAATCACACACTTCATTGGCCAATTTTTCACCATCCAAATCGTAAAATCTTGATGATTGGGAATTGTATGCTGTTGCAATTTCACCATCCTTTTGAAGGGTTACAGATAATGCAATGCTGAATCCGGTTCCTTTATTTTCTATTGAAACGCCGTTTGAGTTCAATATTAATGATCTTCCGGCACTTGCAGAAAATCCGGATCCTGTGACCTCACAACCGCTGTCGTCAGCCTGTGAAATGACACTTTTCAATAATTCCACGGATTCGCCCAAGTCAAGATCATCGAATTTTTTATCATAAACGTTCTTGACATCATTTACTTTTTCCACTTCTGCAAATGAGTAATTCTCATCGATTTTGTTTAGTTTTGTATTTTCAATTGATTGTCTTGCAGTTTCGGAAATTTTGTCCAGGTTTGAAGTAAATGCAAAACCAATCTTGTTGTCTTTAATTACTCTAATTCCAATTCCGGTTTCAATTTCTTCCTTTGCAAAATTTAATTCGTTTTGTTTGGAATCAAGTTCAATCAGTTTGGATTCATCAATGTAAATTTCAAAAGTGTCACAATTGCTTTCAACTTCTTTTTTTGCTTTTTCAGCTATTTCATAAATCATGTTATCACTTATAATGCAAATTTCTCAATAGCTTCAGCAACACCGTCGCCGAATTTATTTTCACAGGTGTATGTGCTTATTTCTTTTAATTTTTCTTCAGCGTTTCCAACAGCTATCTTATAACCTGCCTCTTTTAAAAAATCTTCATCGTTTTCGCTATCTCCGATGGCCATGACATTTTTCATGTTTATTCCATTTCTTTCACATAGATATCTGAGTGAAGTTCCCTTGTTCACTCTTTTGTCGGTTATGTGTAATGCAAAACCGCTGTCATAAATTTCTAACTGGTCAATGTATTTGAAATTAGTTAGAGCCTCTTCAAGTTCACCACGGCTGAGTGTTTTGTAGAATACTGTTTCGGTCAGGCGGTACATGTTGTCGTGGGATGCATGCTTGCCGAATTTTTCACCCAGTTTTTCCTTCAGGTGATTTTCTGCTGAAGTCACGAAGTCCCTTTCAACCATTGTTTCAACGGCATTGTTGTTTTCGCCTTCTTTAAAAACGACTCCTCCATTTTCAGCAACCAGTCCTCCACTGCATCCTATCAATACTTCAGTTGCATATGCATAGTTTACAACATTTCCTGTAACAATAATTGTTGGAATGCCTTGGGATTCTGCTTTTCTTAATGCTTCGATTGCGGAAATGCAGATTTGTCTTTTTTCATCTGTTATTGTTCCGTCAATGTCTACTGCAATAGCTTCAATTGTCATTTTATCCTCTTGAATATCTGTGTGCAATGTTGCATGTTCCTTCTTTACTTACCATGCATGCTCCGATTGGGTGTAGGGGATTGCATGCTTTTCTGAATAGTTTGCAGTCTTCAGGCCTTGCAAGTCCTCTTAATATTGGGCCGCAGATGCAACCTTTTGGAGCTTCATTGACATCTTTCACTTCAATGTCATATTTTTCACGGGCATTGTATTCACTGAATTCATCTTTAATTTCTAAAATGGAATTTGGTATTTTTGGAAATCCTCTCCATTCTCTTGAATCGACATAGAATACCTGGTCTATCATGTCCTGTGCGATTGTGTTTCCTTCTTCTCTGACTGCTCTTTTGTATTCATTTTCTATTTTCGGTGTTTCGTTATGAATTTGTCTTAGAATCATGTAAACAGACATCAATATGTCTAATGGATTGAATCCGGCCACTGCCTGTGGGATTCCAAACTCTGTTGAGAAGTATTCGAATGGTTTTGTTCCAATGATTGTACAAACATGTCCCGGTTGAATTAAAGCGTTTAGGCTGGTTTCTCCGGAATTGATTAAAAAGTCAATCGCTGGGGGAATCAATCGGTGGCATGAAAGCACTGAGAAGTTTTCAGGAGGTTTTGATAATAGTTCTGCAGCGGTGGTTGGTGCTGTTGTTTCAAAACCTGCTGATATGAATGCAACGTCATTGTCTTCCTTTTCAGCTATTTCAATGGCTCTGTTAATTCCATATACTACTCTTACATCTCCTCCTTCGGCCTTTGCATCGGCAAGTGATCTTTCAGAACCTGGAACTCTCAGCATGTCTCCAAAAGTTGTTATTGTAACTCCTTTGTCGATAAGTTCTAAAGCTTCATCAATTTCACGGGACGGTACTACACATACCGGACATCCTGGTCCCGCAATTATTTCAACTTCATCGGGAAGCAAACTCCTAATTCCGTTTTCCATTATGGTATGCTCATGAGAACCACATACATGCATTATTTTTACGGGTGTGGATAATTCTTTAATTCTTTTCAATAGTTCTTGTGACATATTTTTCATATTCATTTTAACACCGAAGATTTAATATTACATTATAGATATATCTATTTGTATTAATTAAATTTTATTGTAGATTTTTAGGGATTTTTATGTTTAATAATAATAAAATTTTAGTAGTGATTCCTGCTGGAGGCAGTTCTAAAATTATTCCTCGTAAGAATATTCGTTTGCTTGGAACAGTTCCATTGATTGCTTATGCTATTGGAATCGCCAAATCCTCACAATATGTGGATGATGTGGTTGTCACTACTGATGATTCTGAAACTGCTTTGCTTTCTGAAAAGTTTGGAGCTAGTGTTATCAGATATTCCAACGATTCACAAGATGCAGTTTCAGCCGATGGAATAATTTATAATGCAATGGTTCAAAAAGAGAAATTAACTTTAGATGAGTATGATATTGTAATTACTCTCCAGCCTACTTCTCCATTGCTTAAAGTGTCAACGTTAAACAGAGCAATTGAAAAATTTGATAACTTTTCAGTAGATAGCGTAATTACTGTAGTGGATGATAGGCATTTGAGTTGGGGATATGATGATGATCATCAAAGATATTTCCCACTATATATTAAAAGACTTCCTAGGGAATTATTGCCTAAATCATTTAGGGAAACTGGGGCTTTGTTGGCTACTCGCAGGTCATTTGTACATCCTGATTCTAGATTGGGAACAAATATTGACATAATCGAACTGTCCAAAGCGGAAAGTATCAATATTGTCAATAGGGAAGACTGGTTAATTGCTGAAAATTATCTTCAAAAAAGAAAAATAGCAGTTGTGGTTAGTGCTTATGATGAAATCGGTTCAAGCCATATGGATAGATGTCTGTCCCTTGTTTCAAAGTTAGTTTTTCATGATGTATTGTTTTTCATTGATGAGACCCATGAATTGGGAATAAATATGTTAAATAATTTCAATTATCCTCATGTAATTTATGATGGTGAAGATGAGTTGTTTGCAAAATTAAATCAATTTAATCCTCACATCGTTATCAATGATATATTGGACACATCTGCTGAGTATATTATTACTCTTAAAAATGAAGGCTATTTTGTTGTCAACTTTGAGGATTTGGGCGTTGGCAGTGAATTTGCAGATGTTGTTTTCGATTCATTGTATGAACAGGATTCCTCTAAGGACAACATATTCTCAGGTTATAAATATTATATTTTAAAGGAAGAGTTTTTCTTCCAGCCTCAAAAAATCATTACTAATGAAGTAGATAATGTTTTAATTTATTTTAATAGAAATGATTCCAATAACTTAACTGAAAAGGTATTGAATTCTATTTTGGCCACTAATTATGAAGGCAGGATAAATATTATTTTAGGTTTGCATTATCCTGATAAGGAAGGTTTCATTGCCAAAATACGAACAAATCCTTCAATACAGGTTTATACCAATGTATCCAACATTAGCGAATTCATGTTTAATTCAGATCTTATTTTTACGTCTGCAGGAACGGCAATGTATGAAAGCTGCTCATTGGGCATTCCGACAATTTGCTTAAGTCAGGATGAAAGGGAATTGACCCATATATTCTGCAGCGATAAGACAGGTTTTGTAAACATGGGTTTGAACACGAGGAAATTGCTAATCAGTTTGTTGATTTGGTAAATGATTATGATCGTAGGCTTGAAATGCATGAAAAAATGTTATCTGTCGATTTGAAAAACGGTTTTGATAATATTTGGGCAGTTATCCGGGAGGAATATCGTAAATTCCAACTAAGAAGATAGGTGTTCTTATGAAAATTTTCAGTAAAAATCCATTTTTAATTGCAGATATTGGATTTAATTTTTTTGATATTGCAGAACGGGAAGGAATTTCCGATATTGATGCGGCAAAGCTTATGGTTGATGAAGCCAAATCCTGTGGCGTCGATGCCGTAATGTTTCAATCGTATAAATCAGAGAATGTTTTCTCCACTAATGTTCCTAATTATTGGGAATCCTCTGGGGAGCCAATTGATTCACAATTTGAGCTATTTAAGAAGTTTGATAGGTTCGGTGTGGATGAATTTCGTAAGTTGTCTGATTATTGTGAGGATGTGGGAATCCTGTTTATGTCAACACCTTATGATTTTGAGGCTGCTGATTATTTGGACGAATTCATGAGTGTTTTTAAGATATCTTCTTCTGATTTAACAAATATTCCTTTTATTAAATATGTTGCAGGCAAAAATAAGCCAATCCTATTGTCTACTGGTGCTTCAACTTTAAAAGAAATTAAAGATGCTGTTAAAGCTATTGAAGATGTTTCAACAGTGGATATTGCTATTATGCATTGTGTTTTGTCTCATCCAACTGCTTTTGAAGATGCAAATCTCTCAATGATTAAGGATTTGTCAAGTAATTTTCCAGATTATGAAATAGGATATTCTGATCATACAATATCTGATGAAAATATGGTGGTTTTAACAACTGCATATAATTATGGTGCCAATATAATAGAAAAGCATTTCACATTGGATAAATCTTTGCCGGGATATGATCACTCCTATTCTATGGATTCAAATGATGTCGGTAAGTTCAAATCAAATATTAATTTTTTATCTAAAATTAGTGGTTACAAGCATAAACAACCGTTAATTTGTGAGTCATCTACACGAAAAGAGTCAAGAAGGTCAATTGTAGCTAAAAATGACATTGAAAGGGGTAATGTGATTTTACAATCTGATATTACTTTTAAAAGACCTGGTACTGGAATTTCTCCTGCAGATGTTGATGATGTGGTGGGCAAGGTTGCAAATGTGGATATCCCGAAAGATGCCATAATTGATTATGAAATGTTAAATAGTTAATGTGTGGTGTTTTCTTTAAAAAATTTAAAAAAATGTAGTTTAAAATTTTAAGTCTATTCTATGGTTATGCATTCGTTAGGACAAATGTCAACACATGTTTCACAGTAACTACATTCATCTGGGTCGTTAATAGTTATTTTACCGTCTTCAAGAATTAAGACTTCCATCGGACAAGTGTCACTACAATCTCCACAGTTATCACATTTTTCCATATCTATTGTAATATCAGCCATTTTTTTTTATCTCCAAAATTTTTATATACATTTCTATTAAGTTTTTAATATTTAAATGTAATATCATATTGGATTAAAATTAGGCATTGTTTTAAAATAGTTAATAAAAAATAAAAAAAGAAATTAAATTTCTGAAGAACAATCTGCGGAATACTTGTTAATTAAAACAGCACATTTGTCAATTGTTTCAGAATCTAATTTTATTGTACCGGTTTCGATTTTGTTTAATAATTCTTCAATAAATAAATCTTCATCGGTTAAAGGCATATTGATTACAACAACTTCATTGTTTATGAATCCCACTAATGGTTCCACAAAACAGTTTTTGATGTTGTTGTCATTGAGGAAATTAATTAAATCTTCACCTAAACTTAATGATTTTTGTTTGATTTTATTGTCCTGGGAAAATTTAGCTTGTTTGGTAGTATATCTGAATTTGCTTAAATTTTCAGAGGTTGTGAATTCTTCAAGTTTATCTTCTTCCAATTCACTGGATCCGATTAAATTTAAGTTTTCGTTTTCAGATTCTAACCTGACTTTTGGATTGTATTTCTGTGAGAGAAGTGCATAAATTCCAGTTGGACCTATAACTAAATGATTAATTCCTGCTGAAGAAGTTGGAGTTTTAACATTATAGAAAACATAATAGTCGTCAGGTAAAGTCAATAAATGTTCTCTAATGATTCTAGTTCTTTCTTCATGTTCTTGAACATCTTTAGTTTTATAAAATCCGTAAATTAAGATAATCACACCGATAAACAAAGTAAAGATACCAATTCCACTATTTATAGTTATTATTTCAATTATGCTTAAAATAAATATGATTGCACCAATAGCTATGAATGTTGAATGGCCTTCCATGGAAGGAAGATTAAACTCAGGACCTCCATTTTCAATAAAAGAAATGTTTGCTTCTTCAACACTTTCACCTGGTTCTTTTATACTAATTTTATCTATAAAACTTCCAAAACCGTCGTTAGATTTGCTTTCTTCGATTTTTGGATAAGATTCATCAATTCCTTTCATGAATTCATCTTTAAGGAAATTTTTCATAATGCCATAATCGTTAGTTTTTGGCACTGCAAATTCTTTTCCAAATTTTGTCATAACTGCTTGCGGTATGGTGGTTCTTGCAGTTCTTGTGGCAAGTTCTTCTTCCTCTTCTTGTTCTTGCAGTTTTTTCTCATCGTCAGCAATCTCTAACATGTGTTCTTCTGAGAAAAAGTTTTCTAGTTTATTAGTAATTGATTTTAAGGATTTGCTATCTTCTGCTTTTGCTTCTTCTTGCTCTGGTTCTTTAGGAGTATTTTGAGCTCTAAATTTTGCAGCTTCTTTTTTCCTTTCTTTTAAATAACTGTCTAATTCTTTGTTCATATCTTCATCAAGATATCTTAAAGAACCTCCACAACTATCACATTCATAATCAAGTATGCTATCGCTACTTTTAATCTTATATTTTAATCCACAATCTTCACATTGTACAATATAAGAATTATCATACCTAAATGAATCTATAAAAGATGAATGAGATTTTTCACTGCTATCAGAATAATCTTCTAAATATTCTAATTCTCCAGCGCATGAAGAACACTCGAAGGTCTTTAAATCATCATTATCATCGAGTTGGTATTTCGCACCACAGTTCTTACAGCATACAACTTTCATATTATCCTCTTTATAATTACTTGTTATGATATTACTTCTTTATTTTTTTTATTATATATGTTTCTAAAGAAACATCATTTTTAAAGTATTTTTAATAATTTTTATTTGGGGGTATTTTTGGATTAATTTGATTGATGCTACCTATTTTTATATGAATATAGGTTTACCTCTCCATTTTGATAAATTTTCTCATATGGTTCGTTTATAGTCTTATTGTCCTTAGCTATGAAGTAATCTACATGGTTTTTAACCATCTCTTCTGTGAAATTCGATTCATTCGATACTTTTTCATATGGAAGAAGGTTCATCTTCAATATGAATGACATGTCTTCTCCACGATCTGCCCATATTGTTTTATTCTGATATTGAGGGTCATGATTGATTAACCATTCTCCAACTGCCTTTTCTTCTGATGCCGCAGTTTCAAAATTGGGATGCATCTGATTGTCAAAAGTACGTGGGCTATTTTTCATTGCATATATTCCGCTACATAACAGTATCACACAAATTAATGCGATTGGAACTATTATTTTTATCTTGTCCATATATTGTATGTTTTTCAATTTATCAAAAATCAGTTCAATTGATAAAATGATGAAGTATGCGACAACCGGCAACATGGGTATGAAATACCTGTCCACTTTTATTTGGTGGAATGTGAAGAATGCAAAATTTATCACGAACCAGTATATCATTATGAAATCAAATGAGAAATAATCTATGTCTGTTTTATATAATGCTCTGTAAAGCGCTAAAAGTGATATTGAAATAATTATGATTGATAAAATTATTGATACTTTGATGAATGTAAATAAAAATATTGCTAACCCTATGAGGAAGATTGTCAATTTTAATATTTCATTTTTGTTTTTCAATATTTTTCTATTTTCTGAACTGAATAATTTTTTAAGGTATAATACTAATCCTATTATCAATGTTGCCAAGTAAATATAGGATATTTTAGTTGGGTATCCTCCTATCCAGCGCATTTCGTTTAGGAGGTATGCTCCAGGTTTTAAAGAATATGGTATGAAACGTTGAGTGCTCAGATAAATTAAAAAGTTGTTTTTATAATAGAAGATATTGTTGTAGGTTGTATTGATTGTCGCCTGTGTTGATTCTGAAATGCCCTGGCCCTGGCTTAAGAAAAACAGGTCTATGTTTAAATATTGGTAAATTCCAATGAATGCTGCAAAAACTGCCGCTCCCAGGCCCATTCCGATAAGTATGTCTTTGATGTTGGTTTTGATGTAGGATAATGGATTTTTCATCAGGAAAAACTGAATTAAAAGAACGGGCACCATTAGAAATACGGTATATCTTGTGAAGCATCCGAAAATAACCAGTGGAAATGCAACGTAAAAATATCTTGTGCTCTTTTTGAAAGCCAACATCATAAAGTAAACGGACCATATGGAAAAGCATAATCCGGGAATGTCCAGCATTCCTTTTGTAATCCACACGATAATTAATGGGAATGTTGATAAGAGCATTGATCCGGTAAAGCTTAAAACTTCATCAAATCTCAGCCTTAATAAAAAATACATTCCTAAAGCTGAAAATATGTAGAATACGCTGCTCACAATTATTATTGTTCCATCTGAGACAAATCCCATTCTAAAAAATATCGAGGTAATCATTGGAATTAACGGAGACAATCCTCTTGTGTCAGTTAATCCGACGTCATATCCTGCATAAAAGAGAGCATTGTTCAAATAGAAAAACACGTCCCTAACATAGTAGACTCCAACTTTCAAATCAATGTTCAAAAGTAATAATGTAATTGCAATTGTAATTACGGATATTGCTGATATTGCAATTATGTCTCTTTTATGTTCATGAAAATTCATTTTGTTGCCTCTATAATGATCCGAATATGAATGATATGAATGCTATAAGCATTCCAATTTTCAAATTCTTTGAAACTTTTCCGGCTGTTGTTTTGTCCTGATTTTTTAGGATTAGAATGCCAGAGTACAGGAATAATAAAACTGCAATTGCTATTATGATTAGGTAGTAGACTCCGAAAATATTGTTATAGTATAGTACTGGACATAATGCACAATCTATGATTATCAAAATAAAAGCCAGTATTGCAGTTATTTTTTTGCCGTATAATATAGGGAGTGTTTTCGCACCTTCAGATTTGTCTCCTTCAATGTCCTCAATGTCTTTTACAAGTTCTCGTGCGGTTGTCATGACAAATGCAAAGAATCCTAAATATATTGATGTAATTATTATGTTTGGATTATTTAGTGTAAATCCTCCAAATACAAATCCAAAACCTGTCATGAATCCAACTGCAAGATTTCCGATGAGTGGTGTTGATTTTAACTTATATGCATATAAATATAGTACTACGTCTGCTAACAAAACTATGAAAAACGGAATCCAGTTATTTGTCAGATAGCTTATTAGAAAACCGAATAATGTTCCAAGTCCGAATAATAGGTATGCATAGTTTCTTCCATTTTTTAGAGAGATTCTTCCAGAAGGTATTGGCCTTTCGGGTTTGTTGACCAAATCAATCTGATAATCAAAATAATCATTAATAACATTTCCGGCAGCGGTTTCAAAAAATACCGCAAGCATTGCAAATATTATTGGGATGTTGAAGCTTTTGTCAATAATTGCTATTAAAATTATGACAATTGCGCTCATAATTGCATTTCCGGGTCTTAGAATTTCAACATATGGATTCATTTTTATCTCCTATAATTTTCAAATTTCTATTGCATTTCATTAAATAAAGCATACTTTTATATAATTATAGTATATACATTATATTAGTGTTTTATTTAATAAAATTATTACTTAAATTAAATTTATTAGCTGGTGTTATATTTGGATAAAATTAAAATAGCTATTGTAGGAATGGGAAACTGTGCCAGTTCTCTTATTCAAGGAATTCATTATTATGATGGTAAAAAACCAGAAGATGCAATAGGACTTATGCATTGGGATATTGGAGGATATGAACCTAGTGATATTGAAGTTGTTGCAGCTTTTGACGTTGATGCGAGAAAAGTTGGAAAAACAATTGATGAAGCAATTTTTGCAAAACCTAACTGTACAACTGTTTTCCAAGAAGATATTCCAAAATATGATGTAAAAGTTAGTATGGGTCATGTTTTAGATGGTGTTGCAGAACATATGTCTAATTATGATGATGAATACACTTTTGTTGTAAGTGATGAAGAGCCTGCAGATATTGTAAGCGTTTTGAAAGAAAGCGGTGCTGAAATATTGGTAAATTATTTGCCTGTAGGTTCCGAAGATGCAGCAAGATACTATGCACAATGCGCTCTTGATGCAGGAATTGCTTATGTTAACTGTATGCCTGTATTTATTGTTAGTGATGATGAATGGGATGCTAAATTTAGAGAAAAAGGAATTCCTATAGTTGGGGACGATATTAAAGCTCAAATTGGTGCTACTATCACTCACAGAACACTAGCTAGTTTATTCATGGATAGGGGTGTAAAATTAGATAAGACCTATCAAATTAATACTGGTGGTAACACTGATTTCTTAAATATGCTCAATAGGGAAAGGTTAGACTCTAAAAAAGAATCAAAAACCGAAGCTGTCCAATCTGTTTTAACCCAAAGAATGGATGACCGTGATATCCACATTGGACCTAGTGATTATGTCCCATGGCAAAATGATAACAAATTATGTTTCCTCAGAATGGAAGGTCGTACATTTGGTGATGTTCCTATGAATATTGAACTCAGATTAAGTGTAGAAGATTCTCCAAACTCTGCAGGTTGTGTAATTGATGCTGTAAGGTGTTGTAAAATTGGTTTAGAAAGAGGCATTGGTGGACAATTAACTTCTATTTCATCATACACCATGAAACACCCTCCAATTCAATTCACTGATGATGAAGCATATGAAAATGTTGAAAAATTCATTTCTGGCGAATTAGAAAGATAATTTTTCACATTACTTTTTTTCTTTTTAAATTTATTATTTTAATTATTTTTTCAACTCATTTTTTTTAGGTATATCCAATTATCAATGTTTATAATTTATATAATAATAGGAACATATATTATAGTTGGATAATTTAAGATTACTTTATGAATAAAAATTGAAAGGGGTGTAATTAATGGCCAAAGTTAGATTTACAGAAACAGCTCTTCGTGATGCTCACCAATCTTTGCTAGCGACTAGGATGAGAACAAGAGACATGATTCCTATTGCAGAAGAGATGGATAAAGTTGGATATTTCTCTGTTGAAGCTTGGGGTGGAGCTACTTTTGATACTTGTATTAGATATTTGAATGAAGACCCATGGGAAAGATTAAGACAATTGAAATCCGAATTCAATCATACTCCAATTCAGATGCTTTTGAGAGGACAAAATTTAGTAGGTTATAAGCATTATCCGGATGATGTTGTAACAAAATTCGTAGAAAAGTCCTATGAAAATGGAGTAGACATTTTTAGAATTTTTGATGCTTTGAACGATATCAGAAATATGGAAAAAGCAATTAAAGTTGCCAAAGATCAAGGGGCACATGTTCAGGGAACAATTAGTTATACCATAAGTCCTGTACATACTTTAGATGATTTTGTAAATTTAGCTAAAGAATTAGAAGCACTTGATTGTGATTCTGTTGCAATCAAGGATATGGCTGGTTTAATTACTCCTGCTGCTGCTTATGATTTAGTTTCTGCTTTGAAAGAAGAGACTGATTTACTTGTAGATTTACATTGTCACTGTACTAGTGGAATGACTCCTATTAGTTATTATGCAGCTTGTCAAGCTGGCGTTGATGTTTTAGATACAGCTATTTCACCTCTCTCTTGGGGAACAAGCCAACCACCTACTGAAAGTATGGTTGCAGCGTTGCAAGGCACTGAATATGACACTGGATTAGATTTAAAATTATTAACTCACATTAAAAAATACTTTGATGATATTAAAGAAAAATATGCAGGTATTTTAGACCCGATTTCTGAAAGTATTGATGCTGAAGTATTGTTGTATCAAATTCCTGGTGGAATGCTTTCAAACCTCATTTCACAACTTAAAGAGCAAAATGCTCTTGACAGATACAATGATGTATTGGAGGAAATGCCACGTGTTAGAAAAGACATGGGATATCCACCTTTAGTAACTCCAACAAGTCAAATTGTTGGTATTCAATCTGTGATGAATGTATTGGGTGGAGAAAGATACAAAACCGTATCCAATGAAGTTAAAGAGTATATGAAAGGAATGTACGGTAAACCTCCTGCTCCTGTAGATAAGGAAATTTCCGAAAGAATCATTGGTGAGGATGAAGTAATTACCTGCAGACCTGCAGATTTATTAGAACCTGAATTTGACAAATTTAAATCTGAAGGTGAAAAAGAAGGCTTTGTAAAATCTGATGAAGATGCATTGACTTATGCATTATATCCTCCAATTGCTCCAAAATTCCTTAAAGGTGAAGCTGAAGAAGAAGAACTTAAAGCTCCTACTTTAATCGATGAAGATGAAGGTATTGGAATTCCAACTCAATATAATGTTGAAGTTGATGGGGACGTATTTGAAGTTAAAATCATGCCTACTGGATTTATGGAAATTGAAGAAACCGATTCCGGAAACTTCAAACCAGTTGAAGGAGGAATAGCTTCTTCTATGCAAGGTATGGTAATCAAACTCAATGTCAATGTTGGGGATAAAGTAACCAAAGGATCCACAATCTGTGTTATTGAAGCTATGAAGATGGAAAATGATATCCAATCAGAAGTTGATGGTGTTGTAAAGGAAATCTTTGTAGAACCGGGTGACGCAGTTAGCGCTGGAGATACTTTAATGGTAATCGAATAGATTACCTTTTTTTTACTCTTTTTTTTTTAAGCTTTTTTTAGTAACTTTAAACTTACTGATGTTTTTATATACTTATGATTATATATGAAAAAATAAATTTGTGGGATTATTATGAAGGATATTTTTGATAAATGTAAATTAGGAGATTTAAATCTTAATAGCCGTATTGTTAGAACTGGTACTTGGGAAACTGAAACAGAAGAAGGAGGATTTCTTTCTCCCGCTATTTATGATAGATATGAAAAGATTGCAAGTAGCGGTACTGGTTTGATAATATCAGAAATGTTTGTGCTGGATTATAAGGACCGTTTCGCACCATACTCTGCAAATTTAAATTATGTGGGCTTTGTAAAGGATTATAAGATGATAACAGATATTTGCCACAATCATGATGTTCCAGTGCTTGGTCAATTGGCATTCTTTTACTATGATGATGGAGATAATCAAAAAGCCGAACCTAATGACCTGACTATTGAAGGAATCAGAAAATTGCAATCAGAAGTAATAATGGCTGCTAAAAAATTCTCATTTGCAGGTTTTGATGGAATTCAAATTGATATGGGAAATAATTTTTATTTGACACGTTTCATTAATCCTTACTTCAATCAAAGGAAAGACCAATACGGTGGAAGCACTGAAAATCGTGTAAAAATTGCATCAGAAATCATTAAGGTAATTAAAAAAACAATGGACATGCATGTGAGTGTTAGGATTAATCCATGGGATGTTAGAAAAGACGGAATGACTGCTGAGGAAAGTCTGAATGTTGCAAAGGAACTTGAAAAAGCCGGTGCAGACAGTATTCAATTGACTGCACGTACAATTTCTTATCTCTATGATGGAAATGAAAAGAATCCTTTCCTGGTATATGTTGATAATTTGATTGATGAGGTCGACATTCCGGTTATCTTGGGAGGATCTTTAAGGGATATGAAATCGATGAATGATGTTTTAAACAATACCCATGTTGAATTCATGTCAATGTCCAAGCCGTTTGTTGCGCAGGCTGACTTTTTAGCAGACTGGAAAGCAAATGGTGAAGGGGTTTCAATTTGTCAAAGCTGTAATAATTGTTACTCTAAAAAAACCAGTACATGTTTTAAATATTAATTTTTTAAATACTTAGTTAAAATATAGGATTTTTCCTAATATTCTTATTTTTTTCAAATTTATATTAGTGCTATTTTTAAATTGTTATTTTAATTTGCTTTTGGATTTGAAAATTTATTTAGTATTATTAAATTTATCTATAGATATATAATTGTGTTGGTAAAAAACCAACGAATATATAAATACTAAAATAATTATATTATTACAGGACAAGGAAAAAACAAAACCACACTCCAGTAGGTGATAAAATTCTCTACAAAGTAAAAACACCAAATGGATGGTCTATTATTATAATGCCTGATAATATTTTAATTGACAATTATCATGTGGGTAAAGCACATATTCACCCGGATCCTCAAAATCATGCCTATAGGGTTGAATTGTCGCTACAAGATTGTGAAAAAATCTACGAAATAATTAAAGATTACTTAAATGTTTCAGATGAATTAGATATTGAAGAGTTAATGGAGATATTAAAATGATTATTACTTTAGTTAAAAAGCAAAATGGTCATGAATTCATTCGTGAAATGGAAGATACCTACAAATCTTTCAGTGAATTAGAAAAACTATTTAAACGAACCAATAATATGAAAATGTATGTGGATTTGGAAAATTGGAAATATTATAATCAAAATCCTGACGAAATAATTGAAACAACTGAAAGTTTGGTTACAAACAACTTATCATTATCAGACTTGGATTTAATTATATTGAATACAATTAAACATGAAAAACCAAGAAGCATAAGGGATTTGGCTAAAAAAATAAATAAGGATGTCAGCAATATCCAGCCAAAAGTTAAAAAATTGGAAGAGAATGGATTTATAAAATTTGAAGATGGCATTAAAAATAGCAAAATACCTTATCTGACATTTGATGAGATTAAATTAGAAATTTGAATTTTGGTTTGAATTAATAGTCATTTTTGAGTAATGGTTGTTGAATGAAATCATTTTATCTTTAAAATGCAAGAATACCACAACTTCTGCAAGTTGTGGATGAATTGCACTATTGGGTGTACTGTCTTTTTTAATTAATTTTATTGTGTTTT
>ONQL01000020.1 GCA_900319985.1 uncultured Methanobrevibacter sp.
TTGTCGAATACACCTACAGCTTCAATTCTTGCTTTTGCTGCTCCGTGTTTACCTGGAGATGAAGTAGTATAACTAATAATCTTACAAGCTTCTCCGCCTAAAACAATATATTTTCCAACTTTTAATGTTTTAATTTCTACAACTTTTGTTGACATTAATTTTCCTCCTCAAATAAAAACCGGTTTTTATAATCTCATAATAAGGAATATTATTAGATTAATATAAACTATATTTTCTATTTTATATAAAGTATTCGATTATTCGGGTTTTTGGGAAATTATATTAAACCCCTGTTTATTAAAACCAGCCACATGGTAACGGCCGCCAGTGCCAGAATAACAATTACCCATACTATAACGAATATTTTTTTATTATCTCTAGCTCCTTTAGTAATGTATTTTTCTCCTTTTCTGTCGCTTTTGTAATTCCTATTGTTTTTGTAAAAGTCATCGTTTCTCAGATAGCCGTAAAAGGCATTTGTGATAAAATAAAATACCACGATGAAAATTACTCCCGCAAAGGGCAGTGTTCCTCCTGGAACCACAAGCATGATTACAGATGATGCCACAAGCATTGCCAGTGCAAAAAAGCAGAGTGACAGAATAATCGATAAATTTTTGTTCAAAATCATTAGGTACACCTAAATATTATTATGGCCTCAACACTTAAAAATTTTATTATGTAGAACGACAAAAATTAAACCAAGTGATATGATGAAAATAGCTATTGTAAGTGGAAAAGATGAAGGCCCGACAAAACTGAATGCCTTCGACAATGCACTAAGTGACGCCGGAATCGGAGATGTGAACCTCATAAAGGTATCAAGCATGCTTGCAGGCAATGCGGAAATCGAAAAGCTGCCAAAACTAAAGGCCGGCAGCATGGTAAACTGTGTTCTGTCTGAAATCACATCCGACAATCCAGGAGATGAAATAACTGCCGTTATTGCAGTAGCTATTGGAGATGAGCTTGGTTGTGTGGTTGAAACAACCGGAATCAATGAAGACCTTATGGATTTGGAGAATGAAGCCAAATTCATGGTCAGATATATGATGGATAAACGAAATGTCGAAATCAAAAATCTGATTGTCGAATCGTCAACAGCAACTGTCGAGAATATCGCATCAGTTGTTGCATCAGTCGTATACCTAAAAGATGATATTATTGAGGGATAACATGGATGCCCAGGACAAAAAAATTGCAACAGACCTTTCATATGAAATAATAAAAGAAGTAAGTCGAGCGATAAGGCCATATGTCGGAAAGCCGGAATCAGGCGAGAAGGTGAAAATCGGTGCTGACGGCACCCCCACATCATTCATCGACATCGTTGCCGAAGAGAAAGTCATCAATATTTTAAAGAATGCACCGGTACTGTCATACATTGTCAGTGAAGAGATCGGAGAGTTGAAGCTCGGTAAGGGAACAAAAAGAAGCATCAGCCTGACACAGGAACTCAGACGTGACGATATTGAAGATGAGGAAAGGCCGAAGTTCATATTTCTGGTGGACCCTATTGACGGAACCAGCAATGCAATCAAGGAAATTCCGGCATTCGGTATTTCAATAGCTGTTGCAAGCGTACCTGAAGGAAGACTTGCCACACTGAACGACGTCGAACTTGGTTTTATAAGCAACTTCGGAAACGGGAACTTCTTTGAAGCCGAAAAGGGCAAAGGATGCTGGCTCAACAATGAGGAAGTCCATCCGAGCAATATCATCAACTTCAGCGACATAACCCTTGGAGGATTTACAAAAAGCGGAACATCCAGCGCATCCCAGCTGGTCGACAATGCAAGAAGAATGAGAGTGCTTGGAAGTGTTGTTCTTGAAATCTCATACGTTGCAAGCGGAAGATATGATGCATTCATCGACCTTAGAGGAAGCAGAATCATCGACATCGCCGCATCAAAGCTTATTCTTGAAGAAGCCGGAGGAATCATTACCGACAAGTATGGTGAAAAACTAAATAACAAGCTAAGCATCCATGAAAAGACCATAGTGATTGCTGCCAACAACAAAATCCTCCACAAGCAGATGATTGATACCCTGAACGACAACCAGACAGATTTCATCGGAAAAATCGGAATCGTCAGCAGAATCGACCAGGACCGTCCGATACTCTTTGCCGCAAAAATCATCGACTATCTTCTCACAAACGGAAGGGAAGTCGTCATCGAAAAGAGACTTGCAAAAGAGCTTCAGACCCTTAAGGAACATCCGAAGTTGGACAAAATCATTGCAAAAACCAAAAAGAACTATCCTGAACTTGCTCCGTTTCTGGATGACATCAACTTCAAGATTGATTATCCTCAAATCGAGGAAAATATCTTCGACCTTGAATGCGACATGGCAATCGTTCTTGGAGGGGACGGAACACTTTTAAGGGCACAGGCAAAGATGAAGCCTGAAACACCGATTTTTGGAGTGAACATGGGAACAGTCGGATTTTTAACAGAAATCGAAGCAACCGACACATTTGAAGCACTGGAAGAGGTTCTAAGAGGCAACTACTACAAGGAAAAAAGGT
The DNA here is from genome assembly GCA_900319985.1 of uncultured Methanobrevibacter sp. Lineage (GTDB taxonomy): Archaea > Methanobacteriota > Methanobacteria > Methanobacteriales > Methanobacteriaceae > Methanocatella. Next base: position 2,531 of record ONQL01000020.1, read on the forward strand.
CAAAGCTTGTGGTATCCCACGAAAACCACCACTACTCAGCAATGAACGAAGTGGTCATAATGACCGACAAGCCTGCAAAGATGCTTCACTTTGAAATTAAGGTGGACGGAGAAATCATTGAGGAGGTAAGAGCTGACGGACTGATTGTATCAACCCCGAGCGGTTCTACGGCTTATGCGATGTCTGCCGGAGGCCCTATTGTGGATCCGAAAGTGGGAGGATTCATCATAATCCCGATTTGCCCTTATAAGTTGGGGGCAAGGCCTTTCATAGTATCCGACAACAGTGAAATCACAGTGAAACTGCTCAAGAAAGGTAAGACTGCAGTGTTTGTAATGGATGGTCAGAGAAACGAAGAGGCCGAATATGAGGAAGAAATCAAGTTCAAAAGGTCTGAAAAGGACGTCTATCTAATCAGGACATCAACAAAATACTTCTACAAAAAGGTTAAAAACAAGTTGAGCGAAGGCGGAATCAACAAGAACCGGTGCTAAAATGCATTACATAGTAATCGACATGACCCACGGAGGGGTGAAAATTGCTGTAAGCCTTGCCAAGGATGGAAGGATTGTCCATGCAGTAGACATCTACAATACCCTGAAGCCAGTTGAGGAAAGGATGCTTGAGGTTTATAATGTCAATCTCATCACTTTAGATGATTTGGCGAATCTCAGAGGAGATGTCTGTGTCATCTCGCCTGTTCACCTTCCGATGAGCCATGATGAAATCAGAAATCATAATCAGAATTTAAATTATGAGTTTTTAACCCATCACGAGGCCATAGCCGAAATCCTTAATGGTTGGGGAGACGACATCACCAAAATAGAAATCACCGGAGTCAAGGGAAAGACAAGTTCAGTGTTTATGCTCAAGGAAATACTTATCGATGAAAATCCTTTGATATTATCCAGTCTGGGCGCTCTTCTTTATGAAAACGGGAACGAGATTGTCCTGAAAAAAGACATTTCAATCACTCCTGCAAACATCAAGGAAACGATTGACCTTGCATACAAGCTTGCAAACCCCATCTGCCATATAGAAAACGGCAAACCGAAAGGCGAAAATCCGAAAAGATATTCCTCAGCCATTTTTGAAAGTTCCCTCGGCGTGAGCGGAATCGGAGATGTGGGCCTTTTGACAAACATCGCCGAAGACTATCCGATTGCAGGCAAAAAAAGCTCTGCAAGCTGGGCAAAATCTCAGGTTTTCAGATGCGATACAGTAGCATGCCAAAAGGAAAGCTTCGATAAATACTACAGAGACATAAAGCATGAAAAAACCAACACTTTCTCACTTGATGACGATTCTGCCAATCTTTATGCTGCAGACGTTTCATACTCACTTGACGAGACAAAAATCAGCATCATATACTCCAACGTCAAAACAGTCAACGGCAACATTTCACAGGGTGAAATAACCGTTAAAACATTTGCACCCGGACCACACCATGTCTCCAATGTTTTAGGTGTTGTACTTACATGCCTGTGTCTTGAAATTCCCCATGAAAAAATCATCGAAGGTCTTGGGAACTTCAAGGGAATTGCAGGGCGAACAAACAAGAAAGTGATTGAAAAGAGCATTATAATTGAAGAAATAAATCCCGGAATCAATACGCAGGCCATAAAGGAATCTGTAAACATGATTGACAATATCGATGATTATTATGTAAGCATAGGCGGAGACTATGGAATCACATGTGAAGAAATCGATGAGGAAAAACTATGTGACTTTTTGGACACACTTGACTGTGAACTTATACTGACCGGAGATGTGGGCAATTCAATTATGAAAAAACTGACCAGAAATGCAACATTCATCAGGAATTATCCTGATTGTTATACAAAAGCAATAGAAAATAACAAAAATCTTCTTTTTATCTATCGCTCCAACTACAGCAAAATTTCCCAAAGATAATTTTCTAGAAATTTCTAGTAAAAATTGAAACATTTAATTATAACTAATAATAAAAATTAAAAATGTAAAAATTTCTTATAGGTTATAAACTTATAATTGAAAAAAATAAAAACGGAGATAATAAATGATTGTTGGAACTAGAGGTAGTCAATTGGCTTTAGCACAAACAAACCAAGTATGTGCCGATTTGAAAAGATTAACCAAAGAAGCGATTGACGTGGAAATTATAAAAACCAAAGGAGATAAAATCACCACCTCCCAATTGTACAATATGGATTCAAAGGGCCTTTTCACCAAGGAACTGGACATTGCGCTGCTTGAAGAGGAAGTCGATTTTACCGTCCACAGTTTTAAGGATTTGCCTACCGAACTCGATGAAGACTTGGAAATCGTGGCTGTTCCGAAACGTGAATCTCCGCATGAAGTACTTATTTCTGAAAAAAGTTGGGATGAACTGGGTCCCGGTTCAAAGCTTGGAACCAGCAGTCTTAGAAGAGAAGCTTTCTGTAATCATTACGAAAAGGAATTTGAACTCAAACCAATTAGAGGAAATATCGAAACCAGAATCAATAAGGTCTTTGAAAGCGATCTTGACGCTACACTAATGGCAGAGGCCGGTCTGAAAAGGTTGAATTTGACCAAATACATAAAAACAGTATTTCCACTCGACTACATCACACCCCCGGCAGGACAGGGCGCTTTGGCAATAATTACAAGAAAAGACTCTGATGTGAAGGACAAGATTTCCAAACTCAATGATTACGTTTCAATGCAGGAAGTATTATCAGAAAAGAAAGTGCTAGAAGAATTGGGCGTTGGATGCCAATGGCCTATCGGTGCGATTGCACGCATGAACGATAAAGAATTTAATATTTATTCAATATTACTGACCAAGGATGGAGAAATCCTTAGGGAGCAAAGCGAAAAGGGTTCAATTAAGAATGCCGTCGAACTTGGCGGACGTATTGGAAAACTTTTCGAGGATTATGTTTAAACGGAGGAATTGAATTGAGAACTGTAAACGTAGGAGTTATTGGAGTAGGCGCGATGGGTGAAAACCACGTTCGTGTATACCATAAAATGGAAGAAGCTAATTTAATTGCTGTTTCTGATGTAAGCGAAAGAGCACTTAAAAAAATCGAGAAAAAATATGGTGCCAAAGGCTATACGGACTATTGCGAACTGCTTGAAAACCCAGATATTGAAGTTGTAAGTGTTTGTGTACCGACCACCTTCCACCATGCTGTCGTAATGGAAGCGATCAGACACAAAAAGCACATATTAGTTGAAAAGCCGATTGCATTTACCTTAACCGAAGCGGAAGAGATGATTGCTGCTGCAAAAGAGGCAGGAATTATCCTTGCAACAGGACACGTAGAAAGATTCAACCCGGCAGTTCAAAAGGCAAAAGAGCTTATTGACGACGGAGTTATTGGAGATATTGTGTCTGCTTTTGCAAAACGGGTAGGACCACTTCCACCAAGAATCAAGGACGTAGGAGTATCAATCGATTTGGCAATTCACGATTTGGACATCATGAACTACCTGTTCGAGGAAGAAATTACCCAAGTTTACGGAACAATGAACAGCAGTTTTGACGACTCCGAATTTGAAGACCACGCTGAGATAATGGTAAGCTTTGACAACGAATCAACCGGAATTATTGAAGTTAACTGGCTGACTCCATACAAACGTAGAGAATTGGAACTCACAGGAACCGCAGGAATCATTTCCGTTGACTACATCCAACAGAGCATTGAAGTTTACGGTAAATTTGCTCAGGATATTGAAATAATACATGAAGAACCTCTTAAAGGAGAATTGAATTCTTTCCTCCATTCCGTTGTTGAAGGAGAAGAACCAGTAATCACAGGTGAAGATGGACTTAAAGCTCTTAAAATGGTTATTGCTGCTAACAGATCATCAAAAGAACATAGACCAATTAGTTTAAATGAACTCGAAAGGTGAGAAAAGTGAAAGAAAAATTAATTCTAAAGGCTCAGGAACTCAGGCAACATGGGTTCACCACTGGAGAAATTGCAGATGAACTTAACGTAAGTATGGACACTGCAAGATGGTTAACTTTACAAAAAACAGCTGAAGTTAAGGCTGATGCCCCAACAGACATTGCTATCAACTGGAAAAGTATCGGTGGAAACTCCGCACGTTTAAGCTATGTTTCAAGTGCATTGAGCGACTTGACCTTATCATATGGTGAAGCTGAAGTTGTTTGCGGAATTGCAGTCAGCGGCATTCCATTTGCTACACTTATGGCTGATTTATTGGAAGACATGACCGGTGTTGACACTTCTCTTGCAATATTCCACCCACACAAACACAGAAAAGACACAGATGACACAGATGATGAAGGTACAATCAGTACCAACTTCGGAAGCGTTGAAGGCAAAAAGGTCGTTATTGTAGATGACGTCATCACCAGCGGAAAAACAGCACGCGAAGTTATCCACACTGTCAAGGATTTGGGCGGAGAACCTCTCTGCGTAGTTGTTTTAATCGACAAGGCAGGTCTTTCCGAAATAGAGGAAGTTCCTGTAGAATCATTAATCAGAGTCGGCAGAATCTAAATCTGCCAAACCACTTATTTTTTTAAATTTTTTCACCCAGGACATATCAAGCGTCAAAAAAGGGAATATCATTTTCACAGACATTTACTAGAAAAATTCTAGTAACTGAATTTAAAGTAATTTTAAATGCTCATGAGTCCTTAAAATTACTTGTCAAATCATCATAAATACAATAAATCTTTCAAGACAATTTAAAGGATTGTTAATGCTTGAAACCTATATTCAAGTCGCTCATCAAATCGTTGATTTTTCCGTTGAGTTCGTCCATTTTTGAATCTATCTTTTCCTTATCCCCTTTCAGGTCATTGAGGCGAATGAACTCACCGTCATATGTATCCACATATCTTGAAACCGCAAGATTGAAATCGTTTTTTGCAAGTTCACTTAATGGAACAATTTCAGAGAACTTTTCCAATGGCTTTCTTTTATCTAGCGCTTCAACAACCTTCCCCACAGTTTTATCGTCAAATATGAGATTGCGCCTCATAAGGCCGGCAACGGCATTAGGTGATGGTATTGTGCCGTATTCATCGGACAAATCTATGAAAACAATGTCATCAGATAGTCTGTTTTTCCGAAATACCATAATGACTTCGGGACGAATCATCCTGTCCATGCCTTCTGGAAGGGAGATGACGGCATCGATGTAGTTGTTTTCATAGGTAAGAAACTTTCTTAAAAGGGCGAGTGAATTTTTAAAAAGGAAGTTCTGTGAAAGTGAAACCACCATCATTCCGTCGTCCTTAAGTAAATTAATCATGTTGATTAAAAAGAGAAACTCGCTGTCCTTAAGGCTTTCATATTCTCCAAAAAATGAGACGACATCTTCCTTTTCGATTTCATTGTACTTGCTTTCGATGACTTTCAGGGCTTCGATGACCTGCTTGTCGTCACCCAGCCTGTCCATGTCAAGGTTTGAAAGCAGTTTTTCTCTGAAATCAACATCCCGTTCTTCAGCCGGAATTTCAAGGCTTTGGCGTTTAAGCCTTTCCTTTGAAATGTTTCTGAATCTATTTGGAATCTTTGATACGATCATGTCAAAGGACTGGCCATCAACCGACATGGAATCTATGGAATTTTCATTGCACAAAAACACCTCATCGAAGCTGATTTCATTTATGAATGCCTTTATGAGTGAATAAAAGTAAAGAAGCTCATTGTTCTCTTTTCCGTAAATGTCAATTGCAACACCTTCTTTTTTGAGGTTGAAAAGTATTGATGCATCCTTTAAAAACGGATCATAGGCATTGCCTCTGCTTTTGCGTTGGGAAAAGACAATCTTTGAGATTATGTCAGTGATGTAATCAGGGGTTGACATGAACCTGCCGAAAAGGGAATATGCGATTGAGTCATAGACCTGGGCGTATGTGAAGTCATCTTCAAAGACATCCAGCTTTGAAAGTGAAAAGAGGTAGTTGTTCATGAATGCGTTCATCTCGTCATTGATGTTGAGGGCATATGAGTCCACCTGCTTGGACAATATCTCGATTATCTCATTGAAATAATATTCAGCTTTATTTTCTTCGGAAAATACTATACTGTCTTTTAAAATCATGAAAAATCTCGGTGAAAAGATATCCTCCACAATGCTGTCGGTAATGTGTTTGTCCATATATGCTGAAGGCTCTTCGATGAAATATCCCAAATCATCAAGGGCAAGGTGTCTTAAATCCTCGATTCCATCGGGAGTCTGATAAAATGTCTTGAGATAGCTTTCATCCCCTGCAATGTCCTGCATAAGACTGTGCTTGAGCCTGTCTGAAAGGTATTTGTAGAGAAATCCGTAGAGGATAAAGTAGTTTGCATTGAGTGAGGTGTCGTTTTTTCTTGTTTTTCTTAAAAGGTTTGCCAGTATCTTTCTGTTGTGGGATTTCTGACTAATCATCGATTCCACCCTCCCAGATTTCATTCAGAATTCCTTCCTTGAGGTTCTGATCATATTTGACAAGTTCCATGTCATTTGCAATCTTTTCGTTGATGGCATCGAGCAACTCGGCAGATTTGTCCTGTGTTTTCCTATCCGGCAGGACCAGCTCCAGCTCCTTTATCTCCTTGAGTGATGTGTGAGGTATCCTTTCGGTACTTCCGAGCTGATAGAGCTGCTTTTTTACATGTGCATTTGTAAGCAGATGTGCAATAAATGAAGGATTGTGGTGTTTGGTAAGCCTGATTATGGCAATCCTGTCACTTACTATCAGATTTTCCCGGTCGACACATACGACATCATACGGATACGGCATCTTCATCAGTATGTCGCCGGATTTTGTAAAATATCTGGATTTCGGCCTTCTGAGATTCATGCTTTCAAAATCATCCAGTACGCCGTCCTTTTTGATTGATCTTTGAACGATAACGTCAAATGTCTCCTCGCCTTCATCCTTGTATCTCCGGTATGAAAGTCCGGATATTATCTCTGCAATGCTGCCGAGTTTTACTTTGTTCATGTTTTTGCCTCTAAAAATTGAATCAGGTCCCGAAGACCCCCTTCGGAACCATGTTTGAGCCAATGGTTTTGGCCCATAGTGCCAGGTGGTGCGGCACGTCGTGGTATTCTTCAATGTAGGTGAAAAAGGTATGTCTTTTCCACATCATATACATTGACTTAAATAGTGAAAGTTGGCTGAAATAAGCATGTTTGCGGTTGTAAGACTTTTGCCAGACATGGTGCTCCTGGCATCTAAATAGATATTTTATGTCTCTTCTGAGTGCATCCATCCTTCGGTATTCGTCCCGACAGGGCGGATCTGAAAGATTGTAATAGCCATTTTGAAACTGCTTAATTTTTTTGTTTAGCAACAATTCCCTATTGTAGTAGTCGTTATTCCTATTCCTTCTATATTTGTTGTTTTTCCTTTTCATGGTCAGTCCTAATCTGAAGGCCTACTGGTATAGGCCTCCAAGGTCATCCATCTCGACATCTTCAGGAATCTCCTGAGGGTCCATCTTCTCGGCTGACACACCGCCGATTACTCCGACGCTTTGGATGTTGGACTTGAGGACTGCAGTTGAGGTTATGCCTGAACCCTGCGGAGAGAGAACAAACAAGTCAAGGAATGTGTCGTCCTCATCAACGATGAATGCAGGTTCAATGCATTCAGCAGCCTTGGTTTGGACCTTGATTAAAATGTGCTTGGCCTCATTTTCCCCTTCGATTCCGATTTCGCGTCTGATGTTTTCATCAAGATTTCTTACTTTTTCTGACCAGTTGATTGTGTTGGCTTTTTCTAACTCATTCATTATTATCATATCCTACGTTTTTTATATGCTCACCTCAAAAGATAATACATGTGAACAATGATGATATCTTTTTTAGGAATAGATTTCTATTCCAAGTGTATCTTTTTGGTAAAAATACACATTCGCATATATACATTATTCGTGATAGTATATATACTTTTTGGTATTTTTCACTATACTTTTTTTAAAAGTGCAATTCCATACCAATGTAAATAATAATATATTGCAAATCATATATAAACTTTATCTTTTTTAAGAAAATGCAAAAAATTTCGGATGTGCCAACTCACACAAACACAGTCCTGCAGTGCAGGCCCAAATCAGTGATGAAGATGAATGTTTTAATCATGGCACAGACATCAACAGTCACTTATAAGACAGATTAGTGAAAAACAAAACATTCCTTCAGCATATATGGACTGAAGCTTTAAAAATAGAAAAAATACTAAAATCTGGAAAAAAAAGAAAAGAATCAAGCTTCTTCGGAAGCCTTATCTTTTTTGTCAACAATCTTCATTTTCTGTTCCTTTTCGTCAACTTCCATGACGATAGGATCAGCCTCAAGGGCACCAGGGTCCTTTTCCACACATTCGTTGATTTTGGACTGGATTGCTCCTACGTCTTCAGTGTCGATAAGGTCAACGATTTCCAGCTGCTGCTGGAAGCGTTCAACACCTTCAAGAGGTACGTTTTCAACAAAAGGAATAGCGCCTGTCGCTCCGATGATTTTCTTCTTGTCAGCATCGGCACCGTTTTCATGGAGTGCCTTGAAACTTTGGCCTGTAATGTGGCCCTGCACTTCAGCGCCTGCCAAAATCAGGAATCTGATGTTCGGATTTGATATGATGTTCGCTACTACCTTTTCTATTCCAAGATTTTCTGTTTTACATGGTCCTGCAATGGCGGCTCCGCTCAATTCAGCTTCGATGTGAGAAGCAAGAGTTGTTACAGCAACAGGACTTTCAGGATCTCCCACAATATAGTCCCCACTGATTACCGGCCAACCGTCTGCAGGAGCTTTTTTATCAGCCATGATAAATCCTCCTATTTTCTATATGAATTGATTTATTTTAAAATGTATTTAAATATTTTGAAACTTGCCGATGGCAAGAAGTATTAATCAGAAGGTCAAATATTACTATGATGAATCTGAACAATGAAATATTTTATTTGATTAACACAAAAATGAGCAATTCCGTTTTTGATATCATAATGCCAAACGTGACAGAGCTAGGTAGCCTTGAAGTCATTGCGGCCGTATGCATAATATTTCTCATTTTGACAAGAAAAAACATATTCAATCTGGGAAAATACTACGGACTTGCCAAGACCATTGTGCTGTCAGTGCTTTTGATGTTTATTGTTACATCCTTTATCAAACTGACGTTCAGCATGCCGAGGCCATACATGATTTTGAATGGCGTGAACGTTTTGACAGACAGTATTGATCCAAACTCATTCCCGTCAGGCCATACCGCCACAGCGGCAAGCTTCCTGACAGTTATCGTCATCAATGCAAAGGAGTACTTCAAAAGGTACAAGCTGGTAATCTGCCTTGCGGTCTTATATGTTGTCCTGGTCGGATTTTCAAGAATCTACACCGGAATGCATTTCCCAACCGACGTAGTTACAGGAGCCATCATCGGAATTGTCTGCGGTATTGTGGCAACCAGAATTCTAAAAGTATAAATCGGACGGCTTTCCGATATATTCAAAATCATCTTTGTTGTCGAGATACTTGACTCCGATGACCTTACCGTCTGCAAAGCGTGTTACAATACTCATGCCGTCATCGACATCTATTATGATGACCTTTGTGTTTTCACCGCTTTCGGCTTCTATTTTTATTATTTTATTGTTTTGAATAAGCTTCGGCTCTTCAAACTCAGAGCCCACAAATGTTGAGTTCCAGTGCTGAGGCAACTTTACGCGAATCTGCAAATCATCCAATACTTCTTTGACATACATAATCTATTTCTCCAAGAGTAGTTAATATTAGTTATATTCGAAATCTATTTAAAGATTATGTCACTTTGCAAGGGTTAAATGTGGTTTTGGCATGTTTTAATGAACTCTCCCTTGACAAATTTACTTATACGATGGAGGAATCCTTATGATTATTTGAAAGAAATTTTGGGTTGCAATGCACATATACACCACCACATGGTGTCTAGCATTGTTCATCATACAAATTACATATAAATAATCCAATGCAATAATGATTTCTCATCTAAATTGCAGGAATCTTCAAATATTCCAACTTTTGTTTATCGATATCATTAACCAGTTATTTTTGGGTTTGTTCAGTTGCAAAGGACACTTCCTGCAATTTATAAATTTAAAAATAATTGTTTAAGTATCAGAAATATCAAAGTGTTCGGATGAAAAACACTTGCAGTCATTTAAAAATAAAAAAAGATGAGAAAAAATTAATTTTCTCATTTAACCCAAATACTTGCTTGCTGATGAGGAATAGTAGGACTTGTCTCCTGCAAATGTGAATGTTGCATCGAATTTTGTGATTCCACCAAACATTGCATTGACATATCCTTTGGCCACACCTTTGCTGTCGGTTTTTATGGAGTCTGTCTTAGACATTGTTCTGCCGAACATATCGATTAAAGTCTTGATTTGAATGTTTTTGTTGGCCAATGCTTTGCCTTTGCTGTCTTTAAGAGTAACCTTAAAGTAATACTCGGCTATGGAATTGGTTCTGTAACATTCATTGATTGTTAATTTAGTGCGCAATTTTCCGGTAGATTTACCAGAGGATTTGGATGATGATTTCTTTTTAACAATTTTAATTGAGGTTGTTTTTGCTTTTCCAGCATACTTTTTGTTGCTTTTAATTTTCAGCACAACCTTATGGGTTCCGACACCCAATTTGCCTGTGGAAAATACAACATTACCTTTTGCATTGCTTTTTAAAGCAATTGTCTTATGGGAATTTCCAGTATAGACTATTGCATTGACTGGGACTCCTTTGACTGCTTTACCGTTTGATGTCTTTACCACTTTTGCAGCAAATTTCTTTCCTGATTTGTATGTGGCGGACAATGCTTTTGCCTTGATTGTTACTGCCTGTTTGGCAGATTTGGTTGCTGCAGTCTGTTTGGTGGTCTTTGGTTTCACGGAGACCTTGACTGTAGACGGGTCATAGCCAACTTTACATCCGGAAATTGAAACTGCAAAGAGTTTCATTGTGAAAGTACCGCCGACTGTCATTTTAGAATCAGGCCAATTAAATGATCCTTCCCCATTTGAATTTGTGGATGTCAATATTTTGTAATTTTTACCGGCTACAGTACAATCTATCTTCATGCTCTTTTCTGGAACATATACAGGATTGTTACTGGAATCGGTTGCTCTGAAATACAGTTTTTTGTTGGTTGCATAATCTCCAGTCTGTTTGTAAACAGTTATCTTTACCTTTTCGGCTCCATCAGATGATAAAGGTTGTTCATCATTTTTTACTGTTAGAACAGAGTTATCATCGTTGACTTTTTCATCAGCAGCAGCTACAGCAGCATTGTTTTCTTCGACAGATAATTTATCATCTGAAATTTCGTTATTTACGGTTAATATCTCTTCGTTTGCATTTATATCATCGCCGGATATTGCCGCAGCATTTGCATCGCCGGCAGCTACGCTGGAAATACAGAACAAGATGCATATGATTAGGCAAAAGACCAGCAAACTCTTTTTGAAATTCATATTAATCCCCATTATATTTTCTAGTAAAATCAGATCACACTCCAAAGAGGAAGTGCAAAAACGATTTTTAAAGTCCCTGAAAATTAAGACCCCTCATCGAAATAATCTGCAATGAAATTATTCAAAGACTTTTATGATTGATAATCTATTTTAATTGATATATAAGTCAGCTAAATGAATTTCTTTATGCTAAAAAAAAAGATTAATGATTGAAGTCCATTTCGCGAATCGCTTCATAGACCCTTTTTGAATTTTCACAGTCCCTGTATTTAAAGAACTCCTCAACACGCTTTTTGTAGACATCATCCATTTCACAGCCGCCTTCAATGCATGATATAATCTCTTCTTTAAGCACGTCATGAGTTTTTGCAACCGGACCGAATCCCATTTCCTCATAGTCAAAATATCCGCTTTCCACATCAAAGTGATAGTCCTTGCCGTATTGATAGTATATCACAGGCTTTTCAAGATATGCAAAGTCAAAGAATACGCTTGAATAGTCAGTTACCATAAGAGAAGAGTGATTGAATATCTCCGAATAGCTTCTGTCGATGAATGCAACTTCCCTGTTTCTGTCAAATAAATGTATGAACTTATAAAGATTAGGATGGGGCTTGAACACCATCTTGTAGCCTTTTGAGCCCAGATAGTCTATGAGTTCCTTGTCGTTCAACAGACTGTTGAATACATGGAAGAATGTTGTTCTTGCAAAATCCTCATCCTCAAGGTTGTTGTATTGTCTTCTCCAGGTAGGCATTACGACGACTTCCTTTTTGTCCTCAAGTCTTTTTAGGGCATCGAATCTAGGAAATCCCAGCACCTTGACTTCATCAGCAGGATATCCGTAGTCGTTGTCGATAAATGACTGGCGCTCCATGTCTGAAACTGTCACGATCATGTCAAGGTTCTTGTCATACTTGTTGAGCCATGATGATGTGTCGTCCTTGGTTACGCCGTGCTGCAGGAAAACTGTCTTTGACCTAACAAGACCTGAAAGAAACGGAAAGTTTCCCCAGAACGGATAGATTATGTTGTTGTCAGGGTTTGAAGATACGATTACCTCTGCAAAAAGAGCGTACAGCCTGTGTCTGATTGACCTGTATGCTATGTCAAATCCCAAGTCTGCAACCTTCTGGTATTCGCTGCTCGGGTTTCCAAGTCCCAGAAGCCTTCTTATCTTGAACATCCTTGAAGAGGACTGGTACTTGTTTGCCATGATTTCAACGTCCTGAACCTCATAGTCATGCTTTGAGATGGCGAAATACTTTTCAATGTCCTTGTCGTTTCTCTCGACTGCATACTTGAAAAGCTGGAACGCATTGTCATCGGCACGGTACGGCAGGTCCATGAATATCCAGATGTGCTTGTCCTTGTAGGCAGGATAGAAGAAGAAATATAAAAATCTCAAAATAACTCCTGTTCTCCATCCCCTCTCCCTTTTGGACATAATGCTTTTAAATGCCCTCAATTCGTTTTTTAGAGTGTTTGAAGTGGTTCTTGGCAGGACAAGAATATGGTCATCCATGTCCCGAACAATGTATTTTTCCGAAAGCATGTACTTTGACACCTTGGAAAGCCTTGAGATATGAGAATACTCCGGAATCAGCTTGTACTCGTCAATCTTGAACTCGATTTTCATCTTATCTTCAATCGGGATTCTAACCTCAAAGTTGTGGTTGAATCCGTAGTTGAAGTTAAGTGACAGATTGTCCCTTTGAGGAAAGCTAACAATGGTGACAGGCATTGTCCTCTCACCGTTGATTCTCACCCGAATGTTGGGCTCCACAGTAAATGTTGTAAAAAATCCCAGAAGATAAAGCTCGTCGTTTTCAATTTGGCAGATGTCAATGTTGATTTTGTTTAAATCCAGCTCCTCGATGCGTGTGCACTTGTCGTTTCCCACATCGTTTTTGTCTGCAAGATACCTGACGTCATGCTTTTTTAAAAGCAGAATGTGTGTCTTTAAAATTCCGGGAATGGATTTCTGATAGATGATGACATCCGTATCGATGTATGAAAGTATCCTGATCAGTTTGGCGTAAAGTTCAACGATTTCTGCACGGTTAAGAAGATGGCTTACCTTTCTTATTTCAAAAATCCACTGCAGGTCATACATCAGCACGTGCTGGATGAACTTCGGAACCTTCTTTTTCTTTTCAAGGCAGTAGTCTATCATATATATGAAGTAGTTGTCGACCCTTGTGGTATAATAGAATTTCTGATTTGATGAGCTTCCGATTAACGACTTCTGGCCATCATGCTTTCTGTAGTAATAGGCACAGCCGTCCAGAAATCCGATGTTCGGATTGTCAAGAAGCATCTGGTTTATGAGTACAGGATCTTCTGAAACCCTTAGAGATTCCCTGAACTTGTAGTTTTTAAGGGCTGAAAATCTGAAAAAAGATGAAGGTCCTGAAAGCTGGATGTATTCCGGATGCTCTTCCAAGTTGATGACTTGGGTTTTGTCGTATTTGTAGTTCAGTGAGTGTCCGCCTTTTCTTGCGCCGAAATAATATATCGGCATGGAAACAATGTCAATTTCATCATGCTTTTTAAACATGTCAAGTGCCTGGTTAAAGGCATATTCAGTTATGAAATCATCACTGTCCAGGAAATTGACAAATTCCCCCTGAACATGGCCAAGTCCACGGTTTCTTGAATATGCAGGCCCATAGTTTTCATCATTGCTTAAAACAAAGATATTGTTCGGATATTTGTCCTGATAGTAATGTGCAATGTCAGGTGTGTGGTCATAGCTTGCATCATCTATGATTATAATTTGGATATTGCGTTTAAAGTCAAGACTCTGATTGATGATGGACTCGATAGCAACAGACAGATAGTTTTCACTATTGTATGCAGTCATGACAACCGAAAATTTAAACGCCAAATCAATATCCTCCTAACAATATATATGTCACCATGTTATATAAAACAATACTACTTGTCCATTTACAATGAAATAAAGAACTTTAATCAAGTTAAATTGTAAAATAAAAAGAGAATAATTGGAAATATTAAACATGAAAGTATTGTTTAACAACAAAATATGTACTGTTAATAAACAGAACTTCTGATTTTTGTTAAAAAAAATAAAAAAAGAGGGTTAACACCCTATTTGGTACAGCTCAAATCCATACTCCTTGATTTTTTTCTCATAGATATTTCTTCCGTCAAAGATTATGGACTTGTTCAGCTTTTCGGCGAGATACTGCCAGTCAGGTGTTCTGAACTCCTCCCACTCCGTAATCAGTATCAGTGCTTCCGCATTTTCGCATGTCTCATACCTGTTTGTGTAAAACTCCATGCTTTCAAGGCATTCATCAGGAATTGCCCTTTTGAACTCTTCGGTTGCCTGGGAGTCATACGCCTGAATTCTGGCACCTCTTTTTATGAGCTCTTCTGCAACAACAAGTGATGTGGCTTCCCTTACGTCATCTGTTCCTGGCTTGAATGCAAGTCCCCATATTGCGAATGTTAAATCTGAAAGGTCTTCTCCAAATCTTTTGACGATTTTGTCTACTAAAACCAACTTTTGCCTTTGGTTTACCTTTTCAACATGAGACAGTATCTCCGGTTCGTATCCATGGGTTTCAGCAGTATTGATTAGGGCCTGCACATCCTTTGGAAAACAGCTTCCCCCATATCCGCATCCAGCATAAATGAAGTGATAGCCTATTCTTTTATCTGATCCGATTCCCAATCTGACCTTCTGCACGTCAGCACCTGTGACTTCACAGATGTTTGCTATTTCATTCATGAATGAAATTTTGGTTGCAAGCATTGCGTTTGCAACATATTTTGTCATTTCTGCAGATTTGACGTCCATCATGACAAATCGGTCATGGTTGATTACGAAGGGATTGTAAAGCTCCATCAGTGTCTGGAAGACATCCCAGCTTTCAGCCCCTAAAACTACCCTATCCGGACTTAGACAATCTTCAATTGCTTTTCCTTCCTTTAAAAATTCAGGGTTGGATGCTATATCTATGTGGACATCGCTGTTGCGTTCCTTTAGTATACTGTTGATGTGGTCCCTTACCCGGAATCCTGTTCCAATAGGTACTGTTGATTTGACGACAACCAGAGAATCCCTGGTAATGTTATTTGCAATATCTGATGCTGCTGAAAAAATGTAATCGAGATTGGCGCTTCCGTCTTCCGCCATAGGAGTGCCGACAGCAATGAATACTATATTGGTATTGTCCAAAGCTTCCCCGATGTCGGTTGTAAATATCAAATCTCCCCTTTTCTGACCGTTGACAACCAAAGTGCCCAAATGGGGCTCAAAAATAGGCAAAATTCCGTTTTTCAATCCTTCAATTTTATTTTCATCAATATCTACACAGTACACCTTGTTTCCCATTTTGGAAAAGCAGGCACCTGTTACAAGTCCAACATAACCGGTTCCGATAACAGTAATATTCATAATAAGCCCAAAAATAAATTTTCAATATAATTAATATTAGTTTCTAAAGATATTTAAATGTACTAACAGCAAAACTGTAAAAAAAATAGGATATTGAATTGAAAATGGCCACAATAATATTGATAAAATGATTGATAATTTTAATACTAGTTATATCAACCATAACACTGATTTAATCACAAATTGATTAAATGAAAATAAAAAATGAAAAGTAACTTATGGAAGTTACCTAGATATATGTTTTCATATAATTTAACAATTCTTGCTTGAATTCATCATCTTCCATCGCCATGTTGATTGATGACTTTAACCATCCGAGGCGGTTTTCGATGTTGAACACTTCTCCCATGTATTTTATGCCGTAGACATCATTAAGCTTTGATATTGCATCGGTAAGCTGAACCTCATCATTGAATCCGGGTTCTGTTTCTTTGATTTTATCGAATATGTCTGAAGTGAGGACATACCTTCCGGTTATCGCAAGGTTTGTCGGAGCCTGACCGATTTTTGGCTTTTCAATCAGGTTACTGATTTTATATACATTCTCTTCAACCTCAGAACCGCCGACAATACCATACCTGTCGACGCAGGGATTTGGAACTTCCCTGATTGAGATTGTGGATTCGCCATACTTTTCGTAAACGTCAATAAGCCCTTTTGTACACAGAGGACCTTTAGTTATTGAATCGCCCAAAAGAACTGCAAATGCCTCACCGTCAATGTGTCTTTCAGCCGAAAGGATTGCATCCCCCAGACCGTTCAAATCCCTTTGCCTGACATAGCAGATATCCGCAAGGTCTGTGATTTTTCGAACCTGCTTTAAAACCCTGTCCTTACCTAATTTCTGTAAAGTATACTCAAGTTCGTATGACTTGTCGAAATGGTCCTCAATGGACCTTTTGTTTCTGCCTGTTACAACCACAATATCATCAATGCCTGATTTTAGTGCCTCTTCAATAACATACTGAATTGTCGGCTTGTCATAAACAGGCAACATTTCCTTCGGTTGAGCTTTGGTTGCAGGAAGTAATCTTGTACCCAGTCCTGCCGCTGGAATAACTGCTTTCATAATAATAACCTCTATTTTATAGTAAATCTGTTTTTTCCTCCAACAAGGAATTTGAACCATATATATGAAATGACATCATCCAAATCAGTGAAACTGTTTAAATCATGCTCAATTTCATCCAAATCCAATGTTTTCTCATCAACATCATAAGTAAATAAGTCTGTGTCTGATAGTGACATCTTTTCGATTTCTTCTTCACCCCACCCATTGGTTGAGTGTGGAGTCCAGAATGTATCCTCATTAATCAGTTTTAAAGGTGCACCCCCATAGGTAGTATTTGAAGAGATTGTTTTGTTAGAAACAACCGACCCCGCACCGATTATTGAGCCTGAACCGATTCTGGAACCTTTGAAAATAAATGCATTTTGACCAAACCACACGTGATCTCCTGCATAGATGCTTCTTGCATAATTCATCCTGTCTTTGGATTTTGTGTTATAGATGCAATGCCCATCGGAAGTTCTGAAAATCACATTATAAGAAATGAAACAATCATCGCCCAAAACAATGTTTTTGGCCTCGGACAAGACAAAGTTTGTCCTACCGTTGAAGAAATTGTTCTTTCCGATAAAGCAGACGTTGTTCTTGTGAAGTGAAATATTGACAGAATATTCATGAATATTGCTTGAAAGGTATAAAACAGAATTTTCCAGGTTGAAGTCAATCCTAGAATTCCATAGGTGGACGCCCTCTTCACAAATCAGGAAGTTGTTTTTTCCTTTGAAGTTGATTTGTGAGTTTGAAAGCTTTGGAAGCTCACCCATGAACTGGTTATCCTCAAGTTCTAGAAGTTGGTCTGACTCTGTAATGTGCACTAATATCACCTAAAAACTAGTCATTTTATAAATTTGTTTTAGGAATTATATAATCATTATTATAAAAAAAGTATTAAAAAAAAAGTAAGTGGATAATTTAGTCGTTAGCTAAATTATCAAAGTATCCTTGGATAAATACGACCGGAGTCCCCTTATCCCCTGAACCGCTTGTTAAATCACAAAGTGAACCGATAAGGTCAGTCAACCTTCTTGGAGTGGTTCCTTCAGTAATCATCTGACCGACAAGGTCAGCATCTTTTTCCTTGATTTCTTCTTTTATGGCTTCTTTTAACTCATCGCCTTTCAAATCGGCGAACTTGTTGTCTGAAACATACTTGAGTTTGATTTCATTAGGAGTTCCGACAAGTCCATCGGTATGTGCAGGTGAAACGACAGGGTCAGCCAATTCCCAGATTTTTCCGACAGGATCTTTAAATGCTCCGTCACCATAAACCATGACTTCAATCTGTTTGCCTGTGAGGTCAATCAATCTTTTTTGGACTTCACGTACCAGAACGTCTCCGGTGTTTGGGAAGAGTTTGAGTTTCTCTTCTGTAGCCTTGTTTGAACCTAAAAGTCCGTAATCAGGATTGTATCCGGAACCGTCTACAGGTTCAGTTAGGATTTGGTGCAATCCGTAAACGTTTGCTCCTTCAGCTGCAAGCATTTTAGTGGTTTTGTCCCTTGTGTGAATGTCACAAGTGAGGACGTCTTTTGTATAGTCAAGGATTGTTTTTACGTTATTTGAAAAGACAAATTCGACTTCACAGTCTTCACTTTCAATTAGTTCACGGTAAAAGTCAATCATATTGATTCCAGTGAACGGGTGAATCCATGAACCGAATGTTTCTGCATATTCCTCTTCGGAAATGACGCTTCCCAAATGGTATTTGCTTTGCTCTAAAACATCTTCATCCAAAATGCCGTTTCCAACTTCATCTGCCGGAAAAGAGGTTAAAAAGGTAATCTTATCCATTCCCCTTGCAATACCTTTGAGTGCAATGGAGAATCTGTTTCTGCTCATTATGGGATTTACTACCCCAATCTTTTTTGACGGGAACTTGTCCTGCAAGTCCTTTGCGATGTCATCGACGGTTACATAGTTTCCTTCTGAAATTCCAACAACCGCTTCTGTAATTGCAACGACATCTTTGTCTCTAAATTCAAATCCTTCAGCTTCTTTAGCCTGCATCAATGAATCAACAACTATGGTGGCCAAATCATCGTTTTCTTTAATAATTGGTGTTCTTATACCACGTACAACAGTACCAACACATCTCATTTTTTTACTCCTTAAAAGCATAACTAGTCGGTTGGAAAGTATCTTCCAACAACCCATATAAATTATATTTTTCAAGTTATATAAAATTTAAGATTGAACTTGTTTTAAAAAAAGTAGGAAATTACTTTCAAAAAATTGAAAGTAAATGTATTTATTGAATGTATTTTGCTAAATCATCGGCTTTATCGGTTTTCTCCCATGGAAGACCTTCAATACCGAAGTGACCGTATTTAGCAGTTTGTTTGTAGGTAACGTCCCTTAATCCTAATGTTTCGATGATTCCGTCCGGAGTAAGTTTGAAGTTTTCACGTACAATTTCTTCAAATGTCTTGTCTCCGATATCAGCACCTGTTCCGAATGTATCTACCATAACGGAAGTAGGTTCAGCAACACCGATAGCATAGGACAATTGGATTTCACATTTTTCGGCAAGACCACTTGCTACAATGTTTTTGGCAATGTATCTTGCCATGTAACATGCACTTCTGTCCACTTTTGTGCAGTCTTTTCCTGAAAATGCACCGCCACCATGTCTTGCATATCCACCATATGTGTCTACGATAATTTTTCTGCCAGTAAGTCCTGCATCACCGTGAGGACCACCAATTTCAAATTTGCCTGTCGGGTTGATGTGCTCTTTGGTATTTTCGCTCATCAGTTCCTGTGGAATGACTGCTTTGAATAGTTTTTCACGAATGTCTTCCTTTAATCTTTCCTGGTCATATGATACGGATTCATCATGCTGGGTTGACAATACTACAGCATCCAGTGAAAGTACGTTTCCATCATCATCATAATTGACTGATACCTGTGCCTTACCGTCAGGTCTGAGGTATGGGATTTCACCGGATTCTCTTAACTCGGTTAATTTGTTTGTGAGTTTGCGTCAAACATCATTCCCTGATCTCCTGCACCGGTTTCATCTTCTCCCCTGTCAACACCTTGGTTGATGTCCTGGGACTGTGCATGGAGCCTGTTTGCAACAATACAGCTGTGACCATCAAATTCCAAATCAGGATTGTCATAACCGATTTCAATAATTGTATCTCGTATAATCTTTTCAATATCATCTTCGGATAAATCAGTATTTGAGGTAATCTCACCGAATACCATACAAAAGTCAGTAGTAACGCAAGTTTCACATGCAACGTGTGAATTTTTATCGCCTGCCATATACGCATCCAAAATTGCATCAGATATGATGTCTGCAACTTTGTCTGGGTGGCCTTGAGTTACTGATTCGGATGTAAAAGTTCTGTATACTTCACTCATTCTTTCACCTAAATGTTATTACTTTAGTTATGTATGTTCATCATTAAATAAAAGAATTTCGGATTTGCCTTTAAAAACTTCTTTAATATAATGCAAAAATGTCAAGTATTGGCCCGGGGAATAAAATCTTACAAAGTTTTTTAAATGATGAATATAAACTATTTAAATAATTAATGTTTTAATTGAATGTTTCGGTTGAAATGTTCAAAATTTAAAGAAAAAAGAGACATTTTAAAATGAAAATTACAGTTGCAGGAGTAGGATATGTGGGGCTTTCCCTTGCTGTCCTTCTGGCTCAAAATCATGATGTTACAGCAATTACAACAACAGAATCAAAAGCAGAAATGCTTAACAAGTTTATAAGTCCAATCCATGATGATGAAATAGAAAGATTTTTTAAAGAGACCCATGAAGGTGAAAGGAAACTTAATCTCTACACCACTACCGACAAGGAAGCAGCATACAAAAGTGCGGAATTGGTAATCATAGCTACACCTACAAACTATGATGACGACAATCATTTTTTTGACACATCTGCCGTTGAAGATGCAATAGAATGGACATTGAAAGTCAATCCGGACGTTTTAATAGTCATCAAATCAACAATTCCAGTGGGCTATACCGAATCAGTACGTGAAAAGTACGGAGTCAAAAACATCATCTTCTCACCGGAATTCCTCCGTGAGTCAAAAGCGCTTTATGACAACCTCCACCCAAGTCGTATCGTTGTCGGATGTGATGACGACCAGCAAAAAGAAGGAGAAATGTTTGCTGAACTGCTTTTGGAAGGTGCAAGAGAAGAGGAAAAAAGAAATGGTTCTGCCGAACAGGACATTCCAATACTATTGGCCCATTTGACTGAAGCTGAAGCTATTAAGCTATTTGCAAACACATATCTTGCCGTAAGAGTCAGCTACTTTAACGAACTTGATACTTACGCTCAAACCAAAGGCCTTGACACACAGATGATTATAGACGGAGTATGTACGGATCCACGTATCGGCGGACACTACAACAATCCATCATTCGGATATGGAGGATACTGCCTGCCCAAGGATACAAAACAGTTACTTGCAAACTATAAGGATGTTCCGCAGACAATGATAAAGGCTGTTGTTGATTCCAACACAGTACGTAAGGAATTTATTGCTGATGAAATTATTTCACAAAATCCAGATACTGTCGGAGTTTACCTTCTGACAATGAAAAGTAGCAGTGACAATTTCCGCGCATCTGCAATTCAGGGCGTAATGAAACGTATTAAAGCTGAAGGAATTCCGATAATCATTTATGAGCCAACCTTGGAAGATGGTGAGGAATTCTTCAAATCAGAAGTTGTTAATGATATTGATCGCTTTAAAAGCGAAAGCGATGTGATTTTAGCAAATCGTTTCGATTCAGACATTCTAGGTGATGTTTCAGAAAAGGTTTATACAAGAGATTTGTTTAGAAGGGATTAAGAATACAATAGTATTTAATAACTAAATTAAACACACCTCATTTTTTAATAAAAAAAAAGAAATTAAGAAGAAACACTATGTTCCTTCTTGCCAGTTTGCCATGTAAGCTTTTTGTTTGTCAGTTAATGAGTCGATTTCAATACCCATTGCTTTGAGTTTCATGCTTGCAACGGTGTAGTCGATTTCATCAGGAGCT
>ONQL01000028.1 GCA_900319985.1 uncultured Methanobrevibacter sp.
GTGATTATTAATGGCACAAGGACAACCAATTTTTATTTTACCTGAAGGTACTAACAGGTCTGTCGGTAGAGATGCACAAAGAAATAACATTTTAGCTGGAAAAGTATTAGCTGAAACTGTAAGAACTACTTTAGGTCCAAAAGGAATGGACAAAATGTTAGTTGACGGACTTGGTGATATTGTAGTAACCAACGACGGTGTAACAATATTAAAAGAAATGGATATTGAACATCCAGCAGCAAAAATGCTCGTAGAAGTAGCAAAAACCCAAGAAGATGAAGTTGGGGACGGAACTACTACTGCAGTTATCATTGCTGGAGAATTATTAAAAAAATCCGAAAACTTACTTGACTCTGACATTCACCCAACAATCATAGCTATGGGATACAGAAAAGCTGCTGAAAAAGCACAAGAAATTTTAGACGAAATCGCAATCGATGAAGTAGATTCCGAAACTTTATTAAAAGTAGCTATGACTGCTATGACTGGTAAAGGAACCGAAGCAGCACGTGAACCATTAGCAAAATTAATCGTTGACGCTGTAGAAGCAGTAGAAGATAACGGTGAAGTTGACATCGACAATATTAAAATCGAGAAAAAAGATGGAGCTGTTGTAGAAGAATCTACATTAGTTGAAGGTGTAATTGTAGACAAAGAAAGAGTACATCCTGGCATGCCATCCGAAATCAATGGTGCTAAAATCGCATTAGTCAACGCTCCATTAGAAGTAAAAGAAACTGAAATGGATGCTGAAATCACTATTACTGATCCTGCTCAAATGCAAGCTTTCATCGAACAAGAAGAAAAAATGGTTAAAGACATGGTGGACAAAGTTGTTGCTGCTGGCGCAAACGTATTATTCGCACAAAAAGGTATCGACGACTTAGCACAACACTACTTATCCAAAGCTGGCGTTTTAGCTGTAAGAAGAGTTAAAAAATCAGACATTGAAAAATTATCTAGAGCTACTGGTGCTAACGTAGTTACAAACTTAGATGACTTAACTGCTGATGACTTAGGTGATGCTGGAATCGTAGAAGAAAGAAAAATCTCCGGTGAAGACATGATCTTTGTTGAAGAATGTAGTGGAGCTAAATCTGTAACCTTATTCGTAAGAGGAAGCACAAAACACATTGTTGACGAAATTGTAAGAGCAATTGAAGACGCAATCGGTGTTGTAGCAGCTACTGTAGAAGATGACAAAGTTGTTGCTGGTGGAGGAGCTCCTGAAATTGCAATGGCTAAAAAACTCAAAGATTACGCAATTACGCAGAATCCATTTCTGGAAGAGAACAATTAGCTGTAAATGCATTTGCAGAAGCTTTAGAAATTGTACCAAAAACCTTAGCAGAAAATGCAGGTTTAGACAGCATCGACTCATTAGTAGACTTAAGAGCTGCACAAGAAGACTCCTACTACATGGGATTAGATGTATTCACTGGTGAAGTAGCAGACATGAAAGAAGCTGGCGTAATTGAACCAAAACGTGTCAAAAAACAAGCTATCCAATCTGCATCTGAAGCAGCTGAAATGATTTTAAGAATCGATGACGTAATTGCATCAACCAAAGGCCCAGAAGACATGGGTATGGATCCTTCCGCAATGGGCGGAATGCCTCCAATGATGTAAGTATAAGAAATTTTTCATAATTTCTTTCTTTTTTTATTTTTTTTTTTTATGTATTCTGATAGACTCATTTTCAAAACATCTCTTAATGATGAAATTTTTTATTTAACTGACACTATTTTAATTAAATTTGGAGTCAACCGTAATGGAATTTCCACGTCTGAACTGAATGGTGGAAGTCATGACCTATATAAATCTGTTTTCAATCAGCATTTGTCGCAGGATAAAATTGACTGTTTGGAAAATCATGATGTTGGTCAGTACCTGATTAATGAATGTAAAAATTTAGATATTGATTATAATTATTCTACAGGACTTATAACATTGGCTAAAATGGAAAATGTCAGTATAGTGGTAAAAGATTATAAATCGATTGAAGTGATTGCAGTTTCAACTGCCGGTGTTAGAACTAATGCGGTATGTGCTGGCGATGAGGCTGCATATTACGAAGAAAATGGAAACTTCGGAACAATTAATACAATAATTTTAATTAATGCTCATTTGAATCATGATGCTTTAGTTCATGCTTTGATGGTTGCAAGTGAAGCTAAAACTGTAGCATTAAACAATCTGAAAATTCCTTCTCAATACTCAAATAATTATGCTACCGGAACTGGAACTGACGGCGTTTGCATATTTTCTAATTTGGAATCTGATAATAATTTAAAAAATGCAGATAAACATTCTAAATTAGGTGAACTGATTGGAATGTGTGTGATTGAATCTGTTGAAAAGGCAATCGCAAAACAGGTATGGATTACAAAAAAATCTCAATCAAATGTATTGGTTCGTTTAAATAGGTATTCCTTGGATATTGACGAATTTTATAATAATTTGGATTGCGATAAATTAGAATTTATAAAGCAACTTCAAATTGACTCTAAAAAACAAGAAAATGTAGCTATCACAAGTTCTATTTTAAATCTAATTGATGAAATGAATTTGGGTTTGATTGAAAAACAATATGCCTATGACTTGGCTTTAAAAATAAAAGAGGAATGTGATAGTTATCCTGTAAAAAAACTTTTACAACATTGGATAAACTATTTTATTCACTAACGTTAAAGTCGATTACTTCCCCATTTTCTTGAACAATTTTTGCTATTGATTCTTCTGCGGTGTTTAATTTATCATTACAAATTTTAACTAGGTCCATAGCTTTTTTAAATTCTTCAATTGCATCGTCTAGTGGTACGTCTCCATTTTCCAATTTGTTAACAATTTCTTCTAGTTTTTCTAAGCTTTCTTCAAAAGTTAAATTTTCCATTATATCACCTTTGTATTAACTGTTCCGTCATCAAATTCAATGTCCAATTCATCACCAGGTTTAACATCTTTTGCACTTGACACAATTTTGTCATTTGATTTGGTGATTGAATAGCCCCTTTTCAATGTTAAAAGAGGATTTAAAATTTCCAGTTTTTCAAAATTTCTCAAAAACGCTTCTCTTTTGTGCTTTGTTATTTCTTTTGGATTTTTCAAAACAATTGAGTTTTCCAGTTTAAATAACTTGTTTCTATTTTGTGAAATGGTATTTTTGGATGCATAATTTAGCTTGTTAATCAAGTTGTCCAAGTGCATTCCTTTTATTTCGTATATCTCTTCGGGATTTTTCAAAACTTGTTTTTTGGAAATATTGTTCAGTATTAACCTTTTTTCGCCAATGTTGTCATTAATATTTTTAGTCAATTTACTTTTCAGTGTATCCAATCTGAATTTCACTTCACTTAATTTTGGTACTGCTAGTTCTGCAGCTGCAGTCGGTGTAGGCGCCCTTTTGTCTGCTACAAAATCAGAAATTGTAAAGTCAACTTCGTGACCCACAGCACTTATAACTGGTATTTTGCAGTCATAAATTTCACGTGCAACGATTTCTTCATTAAAAGGCCATAAATCTTCAATGCTTCCCCCTCCCCGTCCTATGATTAATGTATCTATGTCATAGTTTTGAGCATATTTTATTTGCTTTACAATCTTTAGGGCAGCTTGATCTCCTTGAACAAGAGTTGGAAAAATAAGTATTTTGCAAATAGGATATCTTCTTTTGATTGTTGTAATGATGTCCTTTATTGCAGCTCCGGTTGATGCAGTAACAACTCCTATGTGTCTCGGGTATTTCGGTATTTCTTTTTTATGGGAATCATCAAACAATCCTTCCTTTTTAAGTTTCTTTTTCAATTGTTCAAAAGCAATATGTAAATTTCCAATCCCGTCTTCGGTGATTTTGGTGGCATATAACTGATATTTGCCGTTTTTTACATAAACTTCAATTTTCCCTTTGATAATTACTTTCATACCGTCTTCAGGTTCAAATTCAAGGAATCTGTCTTTCATGCCTTTAAACATCACTGCATCGATTTGTGAGTTTTCATCCTTTAGAGTAAAATAACTATGTCCACTAAACGCATTGGTTTTGAAATTGGAAATTTCTCCTTTAACTAATATGTTTTTAAAGTTGGGATCCATTTTTAATTTACGGTTAATTAAGGAATTAATTTCGGATACTGTGTATGTTTTTTCATTCATGTATTCACCTTGAAATCAATATTGTTATTATGTTGTTTGTATTTAATACAATTTTTCATTTCTCATTTGGATTATTTTGTTGCTCTAAATGTGATATTCAAGTTGATAACTTGGTATATTATTTGATTAATGTTTCAATAATTAAAGTAAATGTATTTTAAATTGAATGTACAAAATATGTATAGGTGATTTTTTCATGAAAATTAAAGATGAATTATGTGGAAAAGAAGTTATTGATGCAGATATCCAAATCGTTGGAAAAATTAGTGATGCGATTTTTGATAAGGATACATTTGAGTTAACTGACATCGTAATTAAAAAAACTGGTTTTTCAGAACAAATCAAAGCTAGTGAAAATGTTATTCCAATTGAATTAATAAAAGTAATTGGGGATAAAGTTTTACTTAAAGGCGAAGATGATATTTTATGATTAATATGAGTTCTAAAGAATATTTAATTGATTTATTAAAGGAAAATGAAGTTTTTCTTGAAGGTGACTTTACATTATCCTCAGGTAAAAAAAGTAACTATTACATTAACATGAAAAAAGCTATTACTGAACCTGAGATATTATCTACTATTTCTAGTTTAATCACTGACCAAATTAAAAATGATGAAATTGATAAAGTTGCAGGTCCTGCTTTAGGAGCTGTTCCTATAGCCACTGCAGTTTCCCTTGAATCCAAACTTCCATTATTGATGATTCGTAAAGAAAAGAAAGGTTATGGTACTTCAAAACTCATTGAAGGTGAACTTT
This sequence comes from uncultured Methanobrevibacter sp., assembly GCA_900319985.1. Classification (GTDB taxonomy): domain Archaea; phylum Methanobacteriota; class Methanobacteria; order Methanobacteriales; family Methanobacteriaceae; genus Methanocatella. The sequence continues at coordinate 4,910 of ONQL01000028.1, forward strand.
TAGAAGGTGATAATGTAATTGTTGTTGAAGATGTTTCAACCACTGGAGGATCACTTTTAAAAGCGATTAAAGCCATACAGGAAAATGGCGGTAATGTAAAAAGAGCTTTTGTTGTAGTTGATAGACAAGAAGGTGCTATCGAAGAATTTGAAAAACAAGGAATAACACTTGAACCATTAATAAGTGTTAATGAATTTTTTTAAAAAATAAAAATGATGAAAAATTAATTTCATCATTCAAATTCTATTTTTTGATATGATGGACTACATGGGGCAGTTCATCTATAATGATATTGCATGCGGTTTTTACTGCATTTGGTGAACCTGGCATTGAAAAAATTGCTGTTTTTTTGTAAATTCCCGCAGTAGCTCTGGAAAGTAGTGCTGCAGCACCAATTTCCTCATAGGATTTAGCTCTAAATAGTTCTCCAAAACCCTCGATTCTCTTTTCAAAAAGTGATTCAACCGTTTCAACTGTGATGTCCCGAGAGTCAAGTCCGGTTCCACCAGTAGTTAGAATTACATCAATATTTTCATTTATCATTTCCATAATGGATTTAATTAGATCTTCCTTTTCATCAGGAATTATTTTTCTGGCTTTTAATGTGTATCTTGTTTCAATTTCTTTGGCAATATATTGGCCGGATAAGTCTGCTTTTTCGGATTTTCTACTGTCGCTTAATGTAATTATTCCGCAGCTAATATCATTAGATGATTTTTCTTGATGTTCGTTTGAAGTTTCACTTTTCATTGTTTATCCCACGTTATTCTATTTTAAACATTTCTTTATTTGATTGTAATCAGTTATATTATTTGTTAATTTTTCGGTAAGATAATATAAAGCTCCATAATTTTCCCCATCTCTAACGACAAATTCCAATTTTTCCATAATATGGATATGATACATTGTTGTTTTGTATGTTATTCCCAATTTATCGGATAATTGGTTTGCGTTATGTGGACGTTCCAATAACTGATCTATAATTTCCATTGTAGTTCTTCCTCCTTTCCGCCCTAACAATAATTCTGTTAACTCGTTTGTATCTTGTTTCATAATGATGTTTCCTTTACTATTTGTTGTATTTTTTATATAATTTTGAACCCCATTTGAGTGCATTTTTTGACTCTCCAATTAAGATTTGAGAATCGTCATAGTGTCCATCTTTAAAAAACAGTGTCATAGATATGAAGTTTGGTGAATAAGTTAAGAATATCTTTAAATTCTTTTTAATTGGTATTATTTTCACTTTTTTATTCCCAAGTAACTTTTCTTTAAAACTTTTATTTGATTTAATTGATTTTAAAATATCTTCACTAACTATCAACTCCAAATATTTTAATTTATTTTTTTTTAATAGTTCAAGCATATGCTTAATATGATTTTCAGAATATATGGGCATGATTATCTTTAACTCGCTAGATGTGGATATCAATTTCAGATATTTATTGAATGCGTTTGATAAATCACTTGTAGTTGATGTAATGTATGTTGCATCTTTTAATAGATGCATATTTTTGAGTAGTTCCTGAGGAATGTCTGTGAGGTCATGATTGTCCCAAAAAGCGGTATTATTATTGATTGATGTCCAGTTTTCAATAAGTTTTATCATGTTTGTAGCGAGCAGATATCCATGGGATGTTAACTGATATTGTTTTTGAACTTTATTGATTATATTTTTTGTCTCTAGTTCTTTAAGTCCATGCAATATTGTGGCTGAAGGTTTTTTCAGTTCATTTCTCAGTTCCTCTAAATTCCTAGGAGCATTATACATTGCCAGAATCAGTTTAGATCTCATGGTTGAAGTTAATATGTATTTTATATTTTTAAATTCGTTGTTTAATTCTTGTTTAGTCTGTAAATTTGTCATACGTATCACACTTCGTCTTTTATAAAGTTAAAAAGATCATTCGCCCATTTTTGTGATTTTTCACAGGAAGAGGTCAATAATCTATTCTGGTCAAAACTGCCGTCACTTTTAAATAGTCCTAAGCTCATGGTTTCATCACAAATTATCAAATACACATTTAATTCATTTGTGGTGGTATGCACTTTTAAGTTTCCATTCTTCACGGCAGCTTTTCTTTTGCCTTTGTCAATTTCAGAAAGTATTCCATTGAACATATTCTTTGGAATAATTATTTCAACATTGCCGTTTTTTTCTATAATATTTTCTATCAATTGAGGATAATCCGGATGAAGATATGGAAATATTGCTTTAATGGTATTTGATTGCAGTATATTTTCTTTAATTGTGTTGTGTGTTCTGTAAATATCGAGAGGTGTAGTTTCCACAAGTTCTGAATTTTTTAAATCATTTATATTTTGCATTGAATTAATGCTTAGTTGGTTAATGTTGTGCTTATTCCAAAATTCATCAAAATTGTTAATTAAATCAACACTATTTTTGAACTCCATCAATTGATTGTAATAAATTTCACTCAGGGTATTTATGTGATATTTATTTTTCTTTTTGGTAATGTAGTCACGCTCCTCAAGCTTTACAAGGTTGCTTGAAATGGAACTGTAAGTTATATTGGTTTTATTCACAAGTTCTTTTACGGATTTTGGTTCTTTTTGCAGTTCACTTAAAATTTTCAGCCGTATTTCTGATTTTGCAAAGAATTTTATTTCATTATTCAGGTCATATTGCTTTATCATGTATTCAACCTCCATTCAAAATTCATAAAAATATAATTTATTTTTCATGAATTTTTCTTTCAATATCAAATTTAATTGTTTACTATTAAATAGATTTTTTAACAATTCCCCCCTAATTCCCTACAAATTCCCTACAAATTCCCCCCTAATTCCCCCCTAATTCCCTACAAATTCCCTCCTAATTCCCTACAAATTTCATGTAAAATTTGACAAAAATTTCCCAAGTTTTATTAATTCTGTAAAATAAAGTAATTCTATGGAAATTTTTTATGTGTTGGATGCATCCGCATTTATTAACGGATTTCAATTGGATTCTAAAAATAATTTCACAGTTCCAGAAATAACTTTTGAAATTAAAGATTTTGAGTCACGTTTAAAATTTGATGAGGCAATAGATGAAAATCGTTTGATTATTCAGGATGTTCCGGAGAAATATTTAAAACTTGTGGATGAAATAATCTCCAAATCAGGAGACAGTTTAAGGTTATCTTTTCCTGATAAAAAATTGATTTCTCTTGCTTATATGATGTATAAAGAAGGTAATAATGTTAAGGTTATTACAGACGATTATTCCATCCAGAATACATTGAAAATAATTGATATTCCCTATTCGGGCATTATTACTGATGGGATTAAAGGCATTTACAATTGGAAGAAAGTTTGTGAAGGCTGTAAAAAGGAATATGGGGATGATTATCCTTTTGATGATTGTGAAATTTGCGGATCCAAAATATTTAAAAAAAGAATTAAGGTGAATAAATGAGGATTGGTGTTGTTGTCCATGGTCCAAACATAATCGATTCAGGTTATGCTTTAAAATTAATAAATTTGCTTGGAGAATATGGAGAAGTTAGCGCAAGATTAGGTGGAACAATGGGTCGGACTGCTGTTATTGACGCCAGTTTGGAAAATGTAATCAACATACGAAAAAAATTGGTTCCAAGCGATTCATTAAAGATATTTCATGATGAGGATGTTGATGTGATTTTTTTACTTAATTATGGTAAATCTGATGTAACGGGTCAGGTTTTTGGATATAAGGTTTATAATCATTATGTGGATAAAATTGATGATAATTTGATTCCAGTTATTCAAATTGAACGCCCCGGCGAAAAAGATGGTAGCATTATTCAATGGAATGGGAACTCTAAATTGGCGGGCATATTGTCTCAAAGATTAAATCTAAATTTAATAACTCCAAAAGAGGTTTATGATACTCATATTAAGTCGGATGGTGTTTGGGATAATCAAACTCATAGAATCGTTCATGGTGTGAGTCCTGATGAAAATATCATGGTAAATGGAGTAGTTATTGGTAAAACTAACTCAGATAAGCTTACATTGATTGCAAAAGATAATGTTATTGTTGATATTGTAGGGGGCACTCTTAAAAGCCATGGTGTTGAAAAGCTAGGTGAAGTGGACCTTGAAAATGCAATAATTAAAACAGGTCTTTTAAGAAAATCCAAAGTATCTCCAAGGATTTTAAAAAGAGATGAAAATGACAATTTTGAAGTTGCATTTTTGGATCATGCAGGGGAAGATGTTTATAAATTCAGGAATTGTGATGTTGTAATAACAATTGGTGATGACACTACTTTGATATCTTCGGATATTTTATATCGTTTTGATATACCTATAATTGGAATTACTGATGGGGATTTGGACAAGGTTGTTGAAGATGGATTCAAGGCTAAAAATTCTATCATTTTTGAAGTTGAAAGTGGTTTTGATGATGTCTGTGGTCAAGCTATTGAAATGAAATTATTTGGGGAGAATCATATTTCATCTGATTTTTCAGACATTGGTCAACTTGAAGAAAAAATCGTTGAAATAATAAAAGATATTAAATGTAAATATAAAATTAATTATATTGATTAAGCAGGAAGTGTTTGAGTGGATTTGAAAAGTCTTGTAAAAACAATTCAAGAATTTGAAGGCGTATCACGTAAAAGTTCTATCGACAACGTTATTTCTCTTTTAAAAGAATCTTATAATGTTTCTGGCAATGTTGTTATTGATATTGGTGATGATGCTTCTGCGATAGATATTGGAAATAATCAGGTCATATTAGTTGCTGCTGATGGGATATGGGGGCAGATAATGAATGTCAATCCATACTGGGCAGGATATTGTGCAGTTTTAGTTAATGTAAATGATATTGCTGCTATGGGGGGCAGACCTTTGGCTATGGTTAATATCATGTCCATCAGCAATGATGGGATTTATGAGGATTTATTGAGAGGAATCAAAGACGGATGTTTTAAATTCGGTGTCCCTATGGTTGGCGGACATTTGCATCCTGACGGGGATTCTGATTCTTTGGGTGTGGCAATTGTTGGTATTGCTCAAAAAGATAAAATTATCACCAGTTTTGGCGCTGAGGTTGGTGATAAGGTGATTGTGGCAATTGATCTGGACGGCAAACCTCATGAAATGTTTAGTTTAAATTGGGACACTACATATGATAAAGATGCACAGCTTGTACAGGACCAGATTACAGCCGTTCAATACTTGGCTGAGCATGATTATATTAAATCAGGTAAGGACATTTCAAATCCTGGAATTTTAGGCACTTTGGAAATGCTTTTGGAAACATCACAAAAAGGTGCTGTTGTTAATTTGGAAGACATTCCTAGAAATGAAAATGTTGAATGGGCTGATTGGCTTAGGTCATATCCTGGATCAGGATTTGTATTTACTGCCGATGAAGATTGCTGTGAATATATTAATGAGTATCTTTCAAGATTTTCTATTGAAGCCAATGTGGTTGGTGAAGTAACGGATTCCAATTCTCTTATATTGAATTATAATGGCGAACAGGAAGAAGTTTTCAATCAAGAAAAAAATCCGGTATTTATATTTAGATGATTGCACATAGTCATTTGTGAAAAACAGACGATTTGAAAAGGTGTTGGTGTGGATATGGACTTCGGAAAGATTATATCAAATTCATTCAAATATCCTTTCAGAAACATTAAGAAATTGCCGATTCTTTTTATTTTGTTTATTTTAATAGCAATCATACCGATAGGTGTAGTGATAGACAACAAATATCTTTCAATCATTGGTTTAATAGGATTTTTCATATTTATTCTTATTGTACCTGGATATTTATTCTCTATGGTTAAAGTAGGTTTAAATGAATCTTCCATGTTTCCTTCACTGGATTTTGGAAATACAGTTCGTGATTCTATTAGGGTATTGGTATTGAGAATGGCATATATGATTGTGCCGGCCTGCTTCTTTTTCATTATTTTATATCAATTGGGCGTTTCCAGCATGAATTTATTGGACATAAGGTCTATTGGTTATTTATTAACTTTCGGAATGTTTTTAATCATAGCTCTTATAGTATATGCCCTATTTGAATTTTTGTTATTTTTTGCCAAAGCCAGACTGGCGTATTTAAATAGTTTAAAAGAAGCCTTAAAAATCCATGAAGTTATTCGGGACATATTGAATATTGGAATACTCAATATAATCAAATGGTTAATAGTTATGGCAATACTGGTGGTTGCTTTTACATTTATTTCAGCTTGGGTAATGGAAATCCCATATGTTGGATTTTTAATCTACGTCTCTATAGTTATTCCAATACTGGAAAGTATCGGTAACTATTCTTTAGGATTGTTATATTCCAATATTGCTAGAAAAAATAATTATCTTTACAAATTTGAAAATCAATTTTAAATTTTTTAATTAAAAAAGAAAAATTAAGGATTGCATATTTTGCAAGGCACATATCCCTGACTTATAGCATCCTCTCTGCTTGATAAGAATATTTTATTTCCTTCAGACATTTTAGATACGCTGTTGCAGCTTGTAAGGTGGAACTTTCCAGTATTTGCATTGGCCACATAACTTCCTGATCCTGAAGATGAGCTATCACTTGAATGGGTGGAGTGGGATGATGAAGATGAACTGTGTGTATCTGCAACATGCGTGTTGCCATCTGCCCAATTATATGGATAAAACTCACTTGGCGGCATATACATTATTTCGGCAAGCCCTTCCTTCAAAAGCATTTCATTAACATTTTTTCCGTCAACAATAACTACGGCTAATGTACGGCCATACTTGTCATTGTGTTTTGAATCGTCAATGTCCAATCCAACTGTTTTTCCCAGACATAATTTTTGAACAAAGTTTTTGGATGTAATGTATCCTTCAACACCTCTTTCTGGAGTGTTTACACCAACAAAACGCACTTTTTTACCGTTGTCCAAATATATTGTATCTCCATCGACAACCTGGGTGCACACGGCACTTTCTTCAACATGGCATTCGGTATCGCTGTATTTACTTAAAATATCTGATTCGGACATGTCGGAGTATTTGGAACTGGGGATGTTATGTGAAAATCCTGTTCCTGTGTATGCGCTTGCGAATGAAATTGCTCCAGCGGCTAATATCAATATTATGAATAAGGAAAAAATATGTTTACGTTTAACTGCCATATTTATATCTCCTACTATACTTGTTATCATTCTGTGTTTATATAATTTTTTAAAATTGAATAAATAATTTTAATATATAAAAAGATTATAAATATATAATATTAAAAATTCTTATTAGGAGATTGTATGTTAATTAAAATTAATGGAGAAGAAATAGATGTGGCGGATGCTTCAACAATTCAAGATGTAATTGATGAAACTAATGCTCCATATACTCCTGGTAGTATTGTTTGTTTAATTAGAGGTAAAAAAGAGCTTGAAAAGAATATTAACAAGTATAAAATTAAAACAAATCAGGGTTCTATAATTATACAATTAGATGAATCTGATGAGGCAAAACCTTTAGTTGATGTTTGGAAAAATCAATACGAAGAGTTTATTGATTTGGATATTAGGTGGTCTACTCCTAATGAAGTGGCTGTTGGTCCTATTGTCACTGATTTGGAACCTACTTCTGATGAATTCAAATATTATGAAGGGGATGTTGTTTTAAGTTTATCTAGTTTTAGTAATGAGTCTACTCATTTAGTAATGCTTAAAGCTAATACAACAAATGTCTACAGTGTGCCTCCTTATAACAAAGGTATTTTTGCACGTGTTATTGGAGGTAAAAAGACTTTAGAGAGTTTGACTGATGATGATTCTATTGTTGGTATTGAGCCAATCATCGAAAGAAGTACCACAACAGACAGTTCTTCAGTTTCTGATCTGGATACTGTTCTTGAAGAAGGAAATGAGTTATATACTTATATTTCTTTCGATATTGATGAGGCTTCCCCGATTTGTGTCGAGCATTTGTTTTCAATTATTAAAGACGGTAGAATCAAAGTTTCTTATGATAGCGAATCTTTTATAGGTTTTTATGAATTGGCCGGTTTAGAAAAACCTCAAGAACATACTACTCAGAGAACAAGGGGCACTGTTACGGTTAGAAATAATGGTGTAGGTGTTGGAAAACTATTTGTTTATCGTGAAAATAGAGTTTTAACTCCAAATCATACTACTGTGGGTAAGATTGTAAAAGGTATGGAAATTATCGATATCGCTAAAGAAAATGATTTCATAACTGTTAAATCAGAACAACAAAGATTAATGTTATTGAATAAAACTCAAAAAGAAGCTACTGAAATGTTATCTGCAGTCGGTGTTGAGCATATGATTGATGGATTGGTCGATGAGGATGCTATTGTTGTTGAACAAATTCCAAAACATACAATTGACATATTAAAAGAAGGCAGAGTTGTAACTAAAGCTATTAACAAAGATGATTTGTGTCTGATTAAATTTTCAGATAATGCACCAAGGTCTATAAGATACTTTAAATTATTGTCTGGTCTTTTGGAAAATCCTGTGGGCCAAATTAAAGTTCATTTTGCAGTGCCTGGAATGCATATTGTTATATTTGAAGGGGATAAAAAATCTGCTAAAGGTTTAATACCTGAAAATAATCCTGTTGATAAGGTAATTAGAGGTCAAATTGGTATCACAAACATGGCTTCAAAAAGCGCTGGTCTGATTGGTATTAGATTTGAGGACAATTCAGAATATGGTCCAACAGCGGAGGCTTTTGAAGCAACCAATATTATTGGTGATATTGTTTCTGATTATGACCGTCTTGAAGAATTAAAAGAAGGAGTTGTAGTTTATGTCACAGAATCTAACAATGAGTCCTGATTTGGGTAAAGAAGATTGGGATCCTGATGTAATTACTCGTATGATTTTTATCGGGCCGGGAGCTCGCGTGAGTGAACAGGAAGTTGTAAGCGAATTCCACATGCTTGGATTGCCTCTTACAATTAAAAACACTTGTTATGGATCTATGATTAGTGGTAAAAGTGCAGATGTTTACAAAGCTATTGAGGAGATTAGAAAACTTGACCCTGCACATATTTTCACTAAAGAAAGAGGATTTGCTCCAGGTGACCCTAGAAGATGCAGAGGTCATAGATTTGGGCCTAGAGAAGGTTTCCACCAAATGGAAAAAGAATATAGAATACTTGGTTTTGTTTCTGAAGCATTGGAAAATCCTAAAGAGGTTACTGTTGAAGAGAAAAAACCGATTAAAGTTGATGAATTTAAAAAAATTATGGATGAATGTTTAGAAAATAAATAAGTGATAGGTGAAAACATGGTTAAAATAGCTATTTATCCTCCAAATTCTTTAATATTGGCAGATTTACTTGAAAGAAGAGGTCATACTCCTTTAGTTCTTCAAAAACAAATTAGACAAAAAATCAAAGATCCGGAAATTGATTCCCCTCCTATGAATATTACTGAGGAAGACCCAATTAAAGGACTTAAATATGCTGCAATTGAAGTTCCATCAGGTGTTCGTGGAAGAATGTCCATTATTGGACCGATTATAGATGATGCAGAAGCAGCTATTGTGGTTGATGGAGCTCCTTATGGTTTTGGATGTATTGGTTGTGCAAGGACTAATGAATTGTCCATTTTCTTACTTAGAAACAAGGGTATTCCTGTTTTGGAAATTACCTATCCTACCAATCAGGATGAAACATACGTTATGGTAAATAAAATAAATGAATTTGTAGATTCACTTGAAGAAACTGCTGGGGAGGAATAATAATATGGTTAAAATTGCTTTAGTTTCATGTGGAACAGAATATAGTGGAATTCAAAAAGAGATTGAAAAGGCAGCAAACAAGTTTGGTGCAGAAATTGTTCTTCCTGAAATTGATTTAGATTACATTGATGAGTCTTATGAAAAATTTGGATTTTCAGCTCAAAGTTCAAGTTTAAAGTTAATGATTGCAAGAGCTATGGCTATCGTTGAAGGCAGATCAAAACCTGATGCAGTATTTATTGCAACTTGTTTTAGATGTGCCGAAGCAGCATTGGTCAGAAATGAAGTCAGACGTTTTATTCAAAATAATACTCGTATTCCAGTAGTTACTTATTCATTCACTGAAAGAACAAAAGCTGATGAGTTGTTCATCCGTATGGAAGCATTAGCTACTACTGTAACTCGTAGAAGTATTCTTGCTCGTGAAAAACAAGAAGGTCTTACTCTTGGTTTGGATTCTGGTTCAACAACTACCAAAGCAGTACTCATGGAAAATAACCAGGTTATTGGAACTGGTTGGACATCTACCAAAGATATTATTGAATCTGCACAGACTGCGGCTGCAGAAGCATTTTCCGAAACTGATTATGATTGGGATGATGTGGATGGTATTGGAACAACTGGATATGGTAGGTTTACCATGGGTCAGGAGTTCGGTGCAGAACTTATTCAAGAAGAGTTGTCTGTTAATGCTAAAGGTGCAGTATATTTAGCGGATTGTCAAAAAGGTGAAGCTACTGTATTGGATATTGGGGGTATGGATAACAAGGTAATCACTGTAAACAATGGTATTCCTGATAACTTTACTATGGGTGGTATCTGTGCAGGTGCGTCCGGAAGATTTTTAGACATGACCTCTCGTAGGTTGGATGTTGACATTACTGAATTAGGTCCTTTGGCTGTCCAAGGTGATTGGAGAAAAGCTATGTTAAACTCTTACTGTATCGTATTCGGTATTCAGGACCTTGTTACTACTTTGGCAGCAGGAGGTTCTAAAGCTGACGTTGCTGCTGCAGCATGTCACTCTGTGTCCGAACAAGTTTATGAACAACAACTTCAGGAAATTGATATTCGTGAACCGTTGATTCAAGTAGGGGGTACTAGTTTAATTTCAGGTCTTGTTGAAGCGGTTAGTGAAACTTTAGGTGGAATTGAAGTTATTGTGCCTGAATATTCTCAACACATTGGTGCTGTTGGAGCAGCTCTTTTAGTATCTGGTATGGGACATAGACAGGATAATAAGTAAATAAAGGGTTGGTTTAATGTTAGTTGAATGCTATGATGAAAAAGGAGCGGAAGTTTATGAAATCATCATTAAACAAATATTTCAAGATTTGATTCTTGGGACATCAGTTGATGATTTAAAAGCTTATGTAAATCCAGATGATCCGGTATTTGTCTTAGCTATTAAAATGAGGAAAACTTCAAAAGCGATTACATTTGAAGAGGTAGCTAATTTAACATATATGAAAAATGACGACAAAACCATGATTTTGATTGATAATGAAAATTATCTTCCGAATATCCTAAAAGAATTATGGAAAAGATTTTCAAGAGATGAAATTTATCAGCCAAATAGGTATCAACTTGAAATTGCAGGTGACCATACTGATTTAGCATCAATAGTGGTTGATGACCCTCATTCCAATTTACAAAGACGTATTTATGATGCTGTCTTTAGAATATTACCTGAAGGTTTTAAAATTGTTAAAGATTTGTCAACTGAAGATATTGTTTGTGTTGTGGCTACTGATGAGTTAATTAAGGATGCATGGATTGAAAAAGCACATGAATATATTGATGAGTTAAGCGAAGGCATGTAGAAAAGTTTATATATTTGTTCGTATCAATACAAATTAACGAAGTTATATAATTGGGGAAGTGAGAGTATGGCTAATCATAAAGGTTCAAGATTTGCACACATAACAAAAGCACATCCATGTTTTAATGAAAAAATGCATGATAAAGTCGGTAGAGCACACGTACCTGTAGCGCCAAAATGTAATATCTTCTGTAATTTCTGTACACGTGACATTAATAATGAGGAGGACAGACCTGGTGTTGCAAGTTGCGTTATGAATCCTGAAGCTGCTATTAATCATATTAATGAGGTTACTGCAGAAGGTCCAATTTCTGTTGTTGGAGTTGCAGGTCCTGGTGATTCACTTGCTAATGAAGAAACATTCGAATTTTTCGAAAAGTTAGCAACCGAACAACCGGATTTGATTAAATGTATGAGTACTAACGGTCTTTTACTTCCAAAATATGCAGATAAACTTGCAGAACTTGGAGTAAATTCTGTTACAGTTACTATAAATGCTATTGATCCAGATATTGCTGTTGATATTTATTCTTTCATTAAATATGAAGGAAAAATATACAAAGGATATGAAGCAGTTGAAATTTTAATTAAAAACCAATTAGATGGTGTTGAAAAAGCTGCAGCCAATGGCATGGTTGTTAAAGTTAATTCAGTATTAATTCCTGGATTAAATGATGAACATATTGTTGAAATTGCTAAGGAAGTTAAAAAAAGAGGAGCTTCTTTAATGAATATTTTACCGTTAATTCCTTTAGCTAAAATGAAACATTATTCTCGTCCGGACTGTTCAATGATGGAAAGCGTCAGGGAACAAGTTGAAGAAATCATACCTGTATTCAGAGCATGTACTCAATGCAGAGCAGATGCTTATGGAATACCTGGTAAAAAAAGCGAAGACCATCATTTAGGAATGACTCCACAAAGTCATTACTAAATCTATTTTTTTATTTTTTATAATATTTTTTTTTATCTGATACTCATATTTCGAGAAGTGAAGAAAACTTAATGAAAAAATTTTTGAATATTTTTGGGATGTGGATTTAATTTCCATGCGGGAGATATTATCTGTCTGTTTTAAATCATGGAACAAATTTTTCAGGCAATTTTGACAGGTTATATGAATTGGAAAAAAGTTAGATAAGGATATTCTTATTACTGGCCATATTCATGAAGCTCATATGGAAATTATTAAGGATATGTTGCTAATTAATCCAGGAAGTGCAATGGGTGCAAATGCTTCAATAGCAATATTAAATACAGATGAAAAAGATAAATTAATAACTGATATTGATATTGATTTTATAAATTTATAAAAAAGGAAGCGATATTATGGTTAAAACTTATGTTTTTGGACATAAAAGTCCTGATAGTGACTCAATCACATCAAGTATTGTAATGACTAATTTGGAAAAAGAATTAGGTAATAGTGAAGTTAAAGCTTATAGATTAGGTAATATTAACAAAGAAACGGAATTTATTTTAAATTACTTAAATATCGAAGCACCAGAACTTTTGGAAAATGTTGAAGATGGTGCTGACGTAATTTTGGTTGATCACAACTCCCCTGCAGAATCTGTTGATAATTTGGAAAATGCCAATATATTAAAAGTTGTTGACCATCATAAATTGGCTTTAGAAACTTCTTATCCATTGTTTTTAAGATTTGAACCTGTAGGTTGTACTGAAACAATTTTATGTAAGTTATATGAAGAAAATGGTGTTGAAATAACAAAAGAAATTGCAACTTTGATGTTGTCTGCAATTATTTCTGACACTTTGCTTTTAAAATCTCCAACCACTACTGGTGATGATAAATTAGCAGTTGAAAAACTTGCAAAAATTGCTGAAATCGATGCTGAAGAGTATGGTTTAGAAATGCTTAAAGCCGGAACTGATTTAAGCAGTTTTTCAATCGATGAGATTTTAGCATTGGATGCAAAACAAATTGATTTTAAAGACGTAAAATCAATTGTAAATCAGGTAAATACTGCAGATATTTCTGATGTAATGGCAATGAAAGAAGATTTGGAAGAGGGTATGAATAAAATAATTGATGATGAAGGATTGGATTTATTCATGCTTTTAATCACCGATATTGTCAACAGCAACTCTCAGGTAATTGCACTTGGTAAAGATGCAAGCCTTGTTGAAAAGGCATATGGTGTTAAATTAGAAGATAATACTGTGCTGCTTGAGGGCGTTGTTTCACGTAAAAAACAGGTAGTGCCTATTATGACTGATAATGCATAATATTTTTAGGTTTTTCTAAAAATATTGGAAATCCTTTGAATTGTATAAAGGTTTATAAACTAGTATGTTAAAATTATAAATTAGATGTATTTTTTTACATCTCTAATCAATCCGTTTTGGATATTATTAGGCGGAAGGCATAATTAAAAATTGTCTATAAATTGGACTTAGAAACTAACAATTAATTATGCTTTCAACTATTTTTTAAAAGATTTTTTTTATATGGTGTTAAATTATGAAGACACTTGAATGGGAAGATAATAAATTAAAACTCATTGATCAAACAAAACTTCCTGATGAATTGACTTATGTTTGGTGTGAAGATTATCGGGATGTTATAGTTGCTATTCGTGACATGACTGTTCGTGGTGCTCCAGCTATTGGTGTTACTGCAGGTTTTGGAATGGCACTTGCAGATATTGAAGGTGTTGATTTGGATAAGGCCGCCCGTGAAATCAAAGCCGCCAGACCAACAGCAGTAAATTTATTTTGGGCTGTCGATAGGGTATTGGATAGTGATGATCCTTTAAAAGAAGCTTTAACAATGTATGATGAGGACATGGCAACAAATAGGGCTATTGGAAAATTTGGTGCAGAAGTAATAGAGGAAGGGGATACAATTTTAACCCATTGCAATGCCGGTGCCCTTGCATGTGTTGACTATGGAACGGCTTTGGGAGTGATTAGGGCAGCACATGATCAGGGTAAAAACATTAATGTGATTTGTGATGAAACTCGTCCTCGCGGACAGGGAGCCAGTTTGAGTGTGTGGGAAATGCAACAGGAAAACATTCCCGTTAAGCTGATTCCGGATGTGGCTTCAGGATTTTTGATGTCTCAAGGCAAAATTGATAAGGTTGTTATTGGTGCCGATAGGATAGCAAAAGGTGGGGTTGTAAATAAAGTTGGTTCTTTTATGGTAGCATTGGCTGCAAAGCATCATGATATACCATTTTATGTAGCTGCACCATATTCCACTTTTGACAATGAAATAAATATTTATGATACTGTCATTGAAGAAAGAGATGGTGATGAAGTAAGATATTATGGTGGTGCCAGAATTTGTCCAAAAGGAACTGAAGTTATTAATCCTGCATTTGATATCACTCCAAAAGAATTGATTACTGGCATTATCACCGAAAAAGGAATTATCGATCCAATTTAGTTGTGATTTTTTGGGTGAGTAATAGGAATAGTTCCTTCGATATTATGATTATATGGCGATAGTATTGAGAATATTATAAATCATTGATTGAGGTTTTGTATTCAAAATTATTCAAATCATTAATGGATGAAGGCATTATCATGGAAGACCGTGATAGGGGATTGTGTTCCCTTTGAAAATAAGGATTGGGTTGAAAAATTATTAAATGACTAATTTTAAATAAATGCATATGTAGGATATATTTTACATTATTAAAATCCATATTTGTATTTTTAATTGATTATTGGGTTATTTAAAATAATTATTTTGACTTTAAATTAATTTATATTGCTTTTTTAACTATATTTAAATCATTTTCAATAACTATTTAAGCGATAACTATGAAATATTTATATAACATTTGTGGGATTTTTTGAATTTTGCAAAAGTTTGGTATTTCAATTTATTAATTAATGTGGGAGATTACTATGGAAATTAAAGAAAATAAAAATGCAGATTATCCTCTTTTAATTAAAGATTTGGTCAAAGAATTGTTAAAGGATGATTTTGTACACTTTAAAATATTATGTGCTAATGAAGTTCATCATTTCAACAAAGAAGATGATTCAGTTATAGAATTTGAAGAAACCTATGTAAAGGAAACCTCTGAAAATGGAGATATGTTGTATATCCCTTATCCGGATATATTCAGAGTAAAATTATATAGGGATATGGATCAATATCTTGAAGATGAAAAGAAATTCAATGCATTCAATGATGATGACGATTGGACTGGTAACAGAATCCAATTCTAATTATTTTTTTTACACTCTTTTTTTTTTTTATGGGTGTCCGCCAAAATTGAATTTTGATTTTTTGTCAAAAAATTTTTTAGCCTAATTTTTATTATTTTTACTATATTCTTTCAAATTTTTATTTATTTTA
>ONQL01000094.1 GCA_900319985.1 uncultured Methanobrevibacter sp.
CTAATCACACACGACATCCACGCAGCACTCGAAATCGCAGACAGAATAGGAATATTCTACTCAGGATACGTAATAGAAATAGCAGAAAACAAAGACTTCGCAGGCAACGGAGAAAACCTCCTGCACCCATACACCAAAGCATTATACAAGGCACTGCCCGCAAACGGATTCGAACTAACAAAAGGACACCAACCACTACACGGAGAAATACCAAACGGATGCCCATACTACGACAGATGCGAAATGAGATTCGACAGATGCAAACAAGAAAGACCACAACTAATAAACTTAGGAAATAAAAAGGTCAGATGCTTCAAATACGAAGGAGGTGTAGAAGATGGAACTTAATGTATCGGAGCTATCATTCAAATATCCTTCTGCAAACAAATATCTATTAAAAGACATATTCTTAAGGTTGGACAATAAGAAAATCGTAGGATTAGTTGGAGACAGCGGAGTTGGAAAATCAACATTGTGTGAAATTCTCTCGGGATACATTACCAACTTTGAAGGATTTCTAGAATTTGAAGATAAACCGTTGCCTCAAAAGGAATTTTGCCCTGTTCAACTGATTTATCAACATCCCGAGAAAGTAATGAATCCAAAATGGAAAATGAAAGATGTTCTAGAAGAATCATGGAATGTTGATGATGAACTGTTATCCGAATTCGGGATACAAAAATCATGGCTAACAAGATTTCCACAAGAACTGTCCGGAGGAGAACTACAAAGATTTTCAGTTTTAAGGGCACTGAATCCAAAGACCAAATTTTTAATAGCAGACGAAATGACAACCATGCTTGATGCTATAACACAAGTGCAAATCATCGAATCAGTATTGAAAATAGTAAAACAAAGAAATATGGGCTTTTTACTGGTAAGCCACGATATGGATTTGGTAAACACAATATGTGATGACATAATCTATTTTGAAGATATTAATGGTATCTAATCATTAATATCCATTAATTTTTTAATTTTCCAGTCTGCCCAAAACATAGTGATATTATTTGAAACTATTTCACCCAAAACAATCCCCATCCATGCTCCCCATACACCATAACCCAATACAACAGCAAACAGATAAGCAAAAAGAATTGTAAAACCTGTTTCCCTCATAATAGTCTGAAACATTGCAGTTATTCCCATGCCAATGCCCTGGAAAACATAAGTAGAAGCAACACCAACAGCCATTGTCGGATAATAAATTACAATCCACGCTAGGAAGCTTGTAAGCTCAGGTGCAATCCTCACACTGCTCCCGGATGATGCAAATATTGATGCAATGTCCCCAGCAAAGAAATTAGTCAAAAAAGCCACGACTATTGCGATAACTATTGAAACCTTCATTGCATACCTGTGGGCAATCTGAATATTTTTAAAGTTTTTAGCACCATAGTTGGCCGCAATAATGCTTATCAATGCAGTTCCAATAGCTAAAAGAGGAGTTGTACCTATCGTAACGATTCTCCAGCCGGTTGAGTAAACAGCTACGGAATCCGCTGAGCCAACATAAGCCAAAAGGGCAGAAAATAGGGCAGCAAAAAATGCATTGTTCAACAATTGGACGCTTGCCGGAATTCCCACTTTAACAACATCTGTGGAAATGTCTCTTTTGAAATTGAAGTTTCCCCAGTAAGGCTTTAAATAAGTGTCTTTTTTAACATAAAACCAATAGACCAGAACAGCAATAACAAATACTGCAGAAATTATTGTGGCAATTGCGGCACCTCTAACACCCAGATTGAATGTATAAATGAAAATAGGATCAAGAATCATATTTAAAACAGCCGATGCAATCATGGCATACATTGGCCTTTTGGTGTCCCCTTCCCCTCTGAAAATGCCGTACAATGCATTTGAAAGAATGATGAATACAGAACCTGCAAGAATGATGACACCATAGTCTGTTGCATAATAAATTGTAGAACCAGCACCCATGGCATTCAAAATGGGATTTAAAGACATCAAAAGAATTATTGATATAATTATAGAAACAATAATATCAATCAGTATGGAATGAACCGAAGCATTGTCCGCTTTTATTTTATCGTTTTCACCAATATACTTTGAAATTGCAAATGCAGCACCAGAACCCAATCCGTTTCCAAAACCAACCAAAATCATGAATATCGGTGTGAAAAATCCAATCCCAGCAAGCGCATCCGCACCCAAACCGGACACCCATGCAGCATCAATAAGGTTATAAAAACTAGTGATAAGCAATGAAACAATCAATGGAATTGACATTTTTATCAATGCATATTTAGGATTTCCAAGCATAATGTCAATATTATCTGATGAATCATTACCCAACATAGATAATAATTAAAAGTTATTCAGATATAAAATTATCTTAAAAAAAAGGAAAAAATGGAATAAGTAATGTTATTCCTTTTTGGCAACATATATTTCCTGTTTGTTATCCATATGGGCATCATAAACAATGTCTTCTGCATTTTCTCTCATGTCCTGAAATGTTTCTTCAGCATCTTTTTTTGCAGAAATTATCCCAGCCATTCCTTTAGTAGCCAAATCCTTTGTGGTTTGAGATTTAATAATTTTAGTACCAACAATTGCTGCAGCAATACCGCCAACAAATAATATTGCATGTTTATGTTCTTGAACAAATGGACGTAATCTTTTATCAGGCATGAAAAACCTCCAATAAAACTATTTTTTAGATTTCTTAGATTTTTTAGAGGTTTTAGGTTTTTCCTCTTCAATTTCTTCAGATTCAACATCGATTACAATTTTTTCTTCCTCTTCAGCAACTTTCTGTTCGGCATCAGCCTTAATTTCTTCCATTCTATCTTCGGCATCCTTTTTAACTGTCAAAACACCTGCAACACAATCAGTGGTTGCATCTTTAACGGCTTTAGACTCCAATATTTTTTTACCAATCAATGCTGTAGCAATTCCTGCTGCAAAAATTAAAATTTCTTTGTGTTCCTTTGCTTGATTTAAAACTTTTCTGTGTGGCATAGCAATTCCTTCAAAAATTTTAATCGTTCCCACATTTTTAAATCCAAATAATCAGTATAGCTCATATAACCTTAATTAAAAACTAGCATATAAAATATTCGTTTTAGAATATTTTTTAGGTAAAGCAAAGAATAAAATTTAGTTATAACTAATTTAAACAGACATGAATCGTTTTAATGTTATAGGGTGTCCGCCAAAATTGAATTTTGATTTTTTGTCAAAAAATTTTTTAGCCTAATTTTTATTATTTTTACTATATTCTTTCAAATTTTTATTTATTTT
>ONQL01000049.1 GCA_900319985.1 uncultured Methanobrevibacter sp.
GCACCACCATTTTTAACAGCAGAGTTATTTATAAAGTTACAATCATCAACCAAACCGTTGGAACCAGTCCAAATAACAGCACCACCACAACCAGACTCACCATAAGGACCAGTTGCAGTACCTAAAGCACGATTATCAGTGAAATTAGAACCTATAATAGTACCATTAGTACCAAACCAGTAAACAGCACCACCATTAGCACCAGCAACATTATTCACAAATGAAGAATTCTCAATCCTACCATTTGAAGCACCATCATGCCAATCAACAGCACCACCATTAACAGCAGCAGAGTTATTTTCAAAGCGAGAATTACTAAATGTAGTATTATCACATTCACTTCCATTAATATTATCTAAATAAACCGCACCACCATTCTTAGCAGCAGTATTATTCACAAAGATACAATCATCAACCAAACCATTGGAACCAGTCCAAACAACGGCACCACCTTCACCAGAACGACCATAAGTACCATTTACAATACCCAAAGCACAATTATCAGTGAAATTTGAACCGCTAATAGTACCATTAGTACCATACCAGTAAACAGCACCACCATTAGCATCGGCAGTGTTATTTGTGAAGGTACAATTTAAAATTCTACCCTTAGTAGCTCCTTCGTGCCAATCGATAGCACCACCATTAACTGAAGCGGAGTTATTTTCAAAATTACATCTAGCGAACTCACCATCATGTGAATTTTCTAAAAATACAGCTCCACCCAATCCTTCCATAACTGTCAAATTGGTTACGGAATTGTGTGTGAAATTACTATCGAAAATATTGGTTACGTTACCTGCGATATATACCGCACCACCTTTTACAGCAGTGTTATCATCAAATGTGGAATCTGAAATATTAACATTGTTACCCTCAATGTAAAATGCACCACCACCAATACTAGTATTTCCATATTTAGCATTAGCATGGTTATCTGTGAAATTACTTGAAGTTACATTAATGTCATGTCCTACAATGTAAATCGCTCCACCGGCAGTTTTTGAATTTTTCAAAACATCCGGCAAATCATATTTCAGGTCATGAGTTGCATTGTTATTTTCAAATAGAGAATTTTTAATAACAGTATTCTCTCCAGCAATATAACCAGATCCACCTTTTATTGCGTGATTGTATGTGAAATTAGATTCATCTATTAAAGTAGATCCGCCTTCAAAGTAGAAAGCACCACCCTTGATTGCTTCATTATCCTTAAATGAGGAATTGAATATGAAGTTGTCTGAACCGTTTACAGCAACAGCACCACCTAAACCACCGTTTTCATATTTAGCAACAGCAGTATTATTAGTGAAAGTGGAATTAATTATATTAACATCACCACCTTGGATTGCAACACCACCACCGAAAGTAGTGAGTTTGTCTAATTCTGTGCTTACTGAAAATCTTAAATCATGAGTTGCAGTATTGTTATCTAATTCACAACCTAAAATTGTAGTATTAAATGCATTAATAAAGACTGCACCACCTTGAATCGCACTATTGGATGTGAAATTAGTATAATTAAGGGAGTTTAAAACACCATTAACATATACAGCCCCACCTTTAATAGCCTGATTCAAATCAAAGCTGACATCAGTAATTTTAGTATCATAACCGTTTACAGCAACAGCACCACCAAGACCGCCATCAGGATTGACTCCAATAGCATTGTTTTCAGAGAATAATAAATTATCCAATAAGGTGTTGTTACCTACAATATCAATAGCACCCCCTTCAGCAGGTACACTATCAAATATAGGATTTAAGTTGTAAGTTAGGTTATGTGTAGCATTATTGTACTTGAATTGTGAATTTACAACAGTTGTGTTAACACCATTAACATAAGCTGCACCACCTTTAATAGCTCTATTATATGTAAAGTTAGCATTGTAAATAGTGGTATTAGTACCATTTACATATAGTGCACCACCCCTGATAGCTTCATTATCATTAAATATATTATCAGTAATATTTGTATGATAACCATCAATAGCAATAGCACCACCAAGACCACCAGTAGGATTAATACCTATAGCAGCATTGTATGTAAAGTTATTATAAACTATAGTAGCATAATCACCTTTAACAGCGATAGCACCACCTTTAGTAGTTAAGTTAATTACTGAACTAGAATTGAAAGATAGACTATGTGTTGCATTATTATCATAGAATGTATTACCAGTAATGTTAGTATTAGCACCGTTAATGAATATTGAACCACCTTGAACAGCATTGTTTGTTGTGAAGTACATATCTTTTACAGTAACATTAGCACCATCAACATATATAGCACCACCTCTAACTGCTTCATTCAAAGTAAATTGACCATCATATATGGTAGTATTACCACCTTCTATAGCAATAGCACCACCAAGACCACCATTAATAGATCCTGAAGCAGTATTTCTTCTGAAAGTATTATTACCAGTTACTACCACATTATTACCATTGATATAGATACCGCCACCCATAGTCCAAAGATTTTCAGCACCAGGTTTGATTAAATCAATTTCACGAGTGACAAGGTTGTCCTCGAATGTTGAATTATAAACCTCAGTGTTTTGACCTTGAATATAGATAGCACCACCTTGAATAGCATTGTTTTCTTTTGCAGTGATTTTATCAAGAGTTATATCATTACCTGCAATATAAACAGCACCACCTTGAACAGCAGTGTTATTGTACAGGTTTATATTTGAAGCGTCGACATTGTTACCCTCAATATAAACACCACCACCTAATGTAGCATCGTTTTTTGTGAAATTAACATTGACAAAATCTGGATTTTGACCTAAGAGGTATAAAGCTCCACCAAAACCAGTTGTAAAACCAGTTGTAGAATAATTACCTTCAGCAACATTACTTTCAAAGGAAGTATCAAAAACGTTTACATTGTTACTTTCAACATACATAGCTCCACCGGAAGTAACTTTAGAAGAATTATCACTAATTTTACTTCCCAGATTATGAGTTGCAGTGTTATTTGTAAATGTTGAGTTGTCTACAGTTGCATCATGACCCTCAATATAAACTGCACCACCTTGAATAGCCTTATTTTCAACAAATTTTGAATCATATATACTAGCATTGAAACCTACAATTTGTATTGCTCCTCCAATAGGTGCAGAATTATTTGTAAATTTACAGTTAGTAATATTTGAATAATTACCTATAATATATATTGCACCACCGGATTGATTTTGAGCAATATTATTCTCAAATCTACAGTTTACAACAGTAGTATAATCGGCCACCTTCAGTTGATTATTTTCTGTATCTGTATGAATATCCATAGCTCCACCAAATTTTTCAGCGAAGTTATTGATAAATGTACAGTTATCTATGTAATTATTAGGTCCAATAAAAGCAATAGCACCACCACCTCCAGCTCTAAGATGTCTCCAGATACTATTTCCATAAGCTTTATTTCCTATGAAGGTAGTATTATAAACTTTCATTGTACCCTTGTGACATTCAATAGCAGCACCATATCTTGCAGAGTTATTCTCCATATGACAATTGGATATAATAACATTTTCTGCATTTACACATAAAGCTGCACCGTGTGTTGCATTGGTGTTATTGATAAATGTATTATTATCTATAACAGCACCATCACAGCTAACTTTCATACATAAACCTAATGAATTTGAGTTAGAATCATTGATATTATTACAAGTTCCCTTATTGTTTTCGAACAAATTATTCTTAGCTATGAAATTAGTCGAACCACTAGGGACAGCCACTATAACTGAAGCAGTATTATTGGAGAATACACAATTTTCTATAGTAACTCCATTAGAATTTCCATTATAATTTATAATATAACACTTCATATATACTGTATTATTTGCAAAAGTACAGTTATAAAATGAAACCGCACCACTAGCAGAAATCACATGCCCTCTTCCAGGTAAATTTTTACCCTTGGTGTCATTAGAATAAAAATAATGATTTACAAAATTAACACCATTAATTATAGAATTTGACGAAAATTTAATCCTAGGTATATCACCGCTTTGTGTACTTGGAATTTGATATCCAGAAAGGTCTAGTGTAGCCTTTATACCATCAGTAGTATTATAACCTCCATAAATGGTAACATCCTTAGGTATAGAAATACTTGAAGAAAAACTACCGCCATATGTCGAACCATTCAGGAAAATAGTTTTCCCTCCTGCATTGCTAACTAGATTAATAAAGTCAGTCATTGGCTTAGTATTTGAAGAATTACCTAAAACATTATTCTCATTGGAAGCACCTAAAACACTACTTTTAGAGCTTACGCTAATACTGTTTTTAATGTCTGCAGAGTCATTCAACTCATCTTTTACATCATTAACTTGATTACTAATTACATTATCATCAACTATTTGATTATTAACTGTATTAACATCAGTTGTTTGTGTTAAATTAAAGTCATTATCATTTTCAAGCGCACAAGACGCCTGAATAGTAAACATAAGAATAACTATAGCCATTATCACGATTAACTTTTTGCCTTTCATTTTTCGTTTTCACCCCCTGATCCAGTCAATTAATAAAAATTGAATAATCTCGGCAAACTAAGATTATTCTTTTATATTTATATTCTTCCAAATATAAATAGTTTAGCATATATAAAACAAAAAATAGACCATTTATGAGTAAATAAAAGATTACATTATAACATCAACATCAATAATCCTATAAATTATTGAACAATTAACATTATATTGCAACTGTTAAAAAAAATTATTCATTTAATAAAAAATTAAATAAAAAGTTAAATTAATGAATTTAATTTGTTCATCACCAATTAACAGATATACAAAATCATGAAATTATTAAACAAATATTTATTACAACATTTAATAAATCATTCATTTAAAAAAAAAAAGTTAATTAATGAATTTAATTTGTTCATCACTAATTAACAGATAATTAATCAAATCCTTTGAATTCAAATCCTCATTGGTCAAACTGACGGCAGTTATTTGCGAATTATTGTATGTTCTGTAATATAAAATCCCATCATTGGTGTTGTAACAGGATGTGTAAATGGTATATTCAAACAAATCCGGATCATCGATGAATGTGCAACCGTTCTGCTGTTCGACAGAGCCGAGAATATGGAAGAACTGGCTGACGCTACTTGTCTCATCTCCTGAAGAGTGTGAATTTGCACGTGTAAATGCTACCTTTGCAAATCTTGAGGATGACGACAAATCTCCCGGAAGACCGATTGCACCCATGCCCCTTGAATATTCATCCAAATCAATGCTTCCGCCAAAGGTATTTTCAGGATTTCTATTGGACAGGTTTCTATAATTATTTAAAGTGAATAGCTGTTTATCGAAAGGAGGATTATTGGTTAAAACACCTACAGGATTGTCACATATCTTCAATCCATCTTCCAACGGTTCAACCACAATGGATTTGCCGCTATTGTCAGACAACATCCAGTGAAGTGGAGATAATGGAAGCTCATCGGCAAAGTTAATGTCAACAAGATTAATTTCACCAAGTAATTTTCGGGCTTCAAACACTGTAGATGCACTGCTTAGTATATATGGAATCAACTCAAAAGGGGCAATATTAACCATATTTTTTTCACAGCCATTGTATACTGCATTACCTTCAAAGTTCAGTCCTGCAATAGACAATCCCTTTTCGTTGCATGCATCATAATATAGGGGATACTCATCAATGCCTGCAGCAATTCCGATTATGGCATAATGACTTTTAACGTCATCGATTTTTCTGTATTTGAACTCATAATTTCTAGGAGTTATTGTTACCCGTTCATTATATGAAATCTCATAATCAAAATTGCGTCCAAAATAATGCTTATCTGTAATATAATTGCTTGCGGTACACATATTTTCACCTGCCAAAATTTGAATACATCAATGCTCTTGATTTAATTTCCCCAAAAGTATCCTCAATCAACAAATCACCATTCTTAAATACAGTCTGAAGACAATCAACACCGTTACTGTCTATTGGAACTGTTTTAAATGAATTGTTTTCATTGATTAATTTAAACCTTCCTGTTTTTGACTTTTTACTTGAATCCAGAGGGTTTTTAAATATGTCATGCCATACTCCATCCCTCAATTGTGCTGAACATTTGAATGCATTTCTTTGAGTGTCACGGGTTAGCGATGAGTGAAGACCGCCACCCATACCAAAGATAATATTTTGAGCGGCCCAACCGTTGGATTTCATTGCAAACAGTATATCCCTAATTTTGTGATAGTTCAAGCCGTCTCCCCACAAAAGACCAATGTTCAAGTCAAAAACCTTGTATCCTTTATCTGTCAAATGGGAGCCGAAACCCTGTGAAAGCAGATTCAAACAGTCAATTGTTGTTGAAACAGGTTCTCCACTATCAGGTCTGAATACAACCTTATTGCCTTCACCATCCAGGAAATTTAAGATAGCTTCATTCAGTTCGCTTCCTGACTTTCCCGCTTCGATTAAAAAATTCCTATAATCATATGAGTCAATTACTATGGATAGGATTCCTTCCCTTGCATTATCTATAACATTCATAATCTGGTCAAATTCGCCTTCAGGACCAAGTGAAGTCATGACACTGTGTTCTGTTGCCTGAACCGAAAATCCATATAAGTTGGAATCGTTATAATAATTTTCAGGAATTGTCAATGCGGGAATAGTGTCGGTACCTGAAAAGCTAAGAAGATGAGCAGATCCGCAAAGCATTGATGATTCTGTTGATGTTGCTCCCCGATATCCGAAATCATGAAGCATAAAGTCCAGATTATCCTTTTGAGAACCTGTAACATCCAGATAAAAATTTGATAGTTTTCTGACTTCCGCAGACAGTGTTGCAACAGTTGAAGGATACCAAACCTGAAGCAGAAGTGATTCAAGATAATTCACCAGCCAGTATGATTTCCTGTCAGTGTTTTCAACAGTCATCAAAACATTGCTGACATCCACAGGAGTTCCTTCAGCAACTGCCTTGATTTCAATAGGAAGTTTGCCCTCGTATTCATCAAGGATATACTCCCAGCCTTCCTTGTTGAAAATGCCTTCCCCTATATGGGCTGATATGAGCTTATCCGCTTCGTCAATTTTTTCCTGAGTTACTACAGACCCTTCCAAATACTTTTTAATTATATACTGGAGTCCGTAAAAAATTGTTTTATTGAACTCAGCACCTACCCTGCTTTCAAGGTATGAATAAATCTTTTCAGTGCCTACTATCAGTTAAAAGACAAATGTTGTTTTCAATCATAATATCCCTTTTAAATTGATATATGATTGTTATAAAATATAAATATTGCTAAAAAAAAGAAAAAATAAGAAAAAGGAATCTAGATGTAACTAGTATCCTGTTTTCTGAAGTGTGCTTGTGGGTGATCACATAATGGGCAAACTTCAGGAGCTTCCTTACCATAATGGATGTATCCACAATTGTTACATTTCCATGCGATTTCTTCGTCCTTTTTAAATACAGTGCCTGCTTTGATTTTGTCAGCTAAAGCATTGTATCTGTCTTCGTGTGCCTTTTCAGTGGCACCTGCAGCATCAAACAAATCTGCTATATCATCAAAGCCTTCTTCACGAGCAGTTTCAGCGAATTCCTTATACATTGAAGTCCATTCGAAGTTTTCACCTGCTGCAGCATCTGCGAGATTGGTTTCAGTGTCAGGGACTTTGCCGCCGTTCAATAATTTGAACCAAATTTTTGCATGTTCTTTTTCATTGTCAGATGATTCTTGGAAAATCTCTTTTATTTCCACATAACCGTCCTTTTTAGCTTGAGAAGCATAAAATTCATATTTTACACGTGCTTGTGATTCACCGGCAAGTGCTGCTTTTAAATTTTCTTCGGTTTTTGTTCCTTTTAAATCTGCCATAATATCAAACCTCTAAATTAAAATATATTAAAAGACTATTTAAACATTTGGTGAGTAGTCAGTAACTAAAAAAATAAAAAAAAAGTTAAGAGCTTATTTAAAGTTAGTAGCTCTTTCTTCGAAGTGTGCTTTTGGAACTCCACAAACAGGACACATTTCAGGTGCTTGAGAACCTTTGAAAATGAATCCACAGTTTTCACATTTCCATTCAATTTCTTCTTCTTTTTTGAATACGGATTCTGCTTCAACATTTGCAAGTAAAGTTCTGTATCTTTCTTCATGTTCTTTTTCGATTGCACCAACTTTTTCAAATAAGAATGCAATTTTTGCAAATCCTTCTTCTTTAGCAGTTTCTGCGAATTCTTTGTACATGGAAGTCCATTCTTCGTTTTCACCGTCTGCTGCAGCATTTAAGTTTTCAATTGTGTCAGGAATTTCTTCATCATGTAACAATTTATACCAGATTTTTGCATGTTCTCTTTCGTTTTTGGAAGTTTCCATGAAAATATCGTGGATTTGAACATATCCTTCTTCTTTTGCCTTTGCAGCAAAGTATTGGTATTTGGTATGTGCTTGGGACTCACCAGCAAAAGCTGCTTGTAAGTTTGCTTCAGTTTTTGAACCTTTTAAATCTGCCATTTTATACATCTCCATTATTAATAATTGAAGTATTTATTCTATATAGAATGATAGAATATATATTAATCATCATTTAAAAATTTATTGAAAAATTTTTAAAATCGAGTCATTACACACTATGAAAACATTAAAAAAAATAAAAAAAAGAGAAGAATAGAAATGCAATCTATTCTGAATATAGTAAACCTACACCATAATTGACAAATAACAGGGCAAATCCGCCAAGAATAAGGTCAACTATCACTATACCAATGATCGGAATGACTGCTACTACTGATAAAATTAAACTTAAAACAATCAAAAGAATGGATACAACAATCAGGAACAAGATAATGTTCAATATTCCAATTCTTTTTACGTCCGCAAATACTTCTCCAATGCTTAATGCATCGCCGATACTGCGTGATATAGCAAATCTTGCTTCAGCGATTATTGCAAATATTCCAAATATGATAAATATAATTACTGCGAAAACTGCCCAAATTCCTAAGGATCCTGCCATTTTATCCAATCCTGCTCCAATTGCACCGAACATGAATAAAAGAACAAGAGTAATGATAATTGGAATAATGAAGTAAACCAATCCGATAATTAATACTTTAATACCGTTTACAAAATTATTTGCTAAATCAAAACCTGGGATTTCATTAGAGTTATCAATTCCTCTTTTAATCACATCAATTGAATAACCGCTCAAAATAACTGAAAATACTATAGCAATTATTATTCCAATTATGGCCATAAATGAATTTGGTCCAAATAATCCGTAGAAAATCCCATCCATATCAGAAATAACAAAAATAAGACCTACAATCAAAAATTTTGTTAAATCAGAAAACGGATAAGATATTGACTTTGATAAAATATCGCCTAAACCCATTTTTTTCACCTTATTATAATTTATTTTAAACAAAACACACTATTGTTTAGTGTCAATGATAATTTTGTTTTAATAATATTTAAATATAATATGAAAATTTTTAAAAAAAAAAGAAAGAAAGAATAGATAAAATCTATTCATCAACACCGAAGGATTTTTTAAGCAAGTCTGCGTTAACAAATCCTTCTTTGTAAATTTTACCGGTAGTTAAATCATTGATTACTACTTCTGCAGGAGCAAACATTCCTTTATCAATTTGGTAGAAATCGAATCCTGCTTCTTTGAATACATCGAAGAACGGTTTACCATACCCGTCAGCAGCGGAAGATGGTAATTGAGCTGCTACATTAGCAATGTCATCGCCTTCTTCAGATTCTACATAGTAGTAGGTTCTTCCACCGAATAATACTGCATCGTTGGTTTTACCCATAGCTTTAAGTCCATCTGGGTCAACAGGTGCAATCGGTGCAATACCTGCAGCATGTTTTACTTTGGTTACATCGAATTTAATGAATTCCAACATTTTGTAAGTTCCGTTTTCAACAACTCTTCCGGAAATTTGAATAGATCCGACTAAAGAAGAAGTAGGAGCTACAAGCAAGTAGACATTTTTAACATCGACATCACATTCATCAGCAATGTATTGAGCCACATCATCACTAGGCAATACATCAGCTTCTAAAGTTAAGATTGCTAAATCTGCACCTTTATCATCATATCCAATTTCTTCATAGGTTTCTGCCGGTTTTAATGCAATGGCTCTAGCAGGACCAGAACCTAATGCGAAAAAGTCTCCTACAGATACAGACCAACCTGCTT
Organism: uncultured Methanobrevibacter sp.; assembly: GCA_900319985.1. Taxonomy (GTDB): domain Archaea; phylum Methanobacteriota; class Methanobacteria; order Methanobacteriales; family Methanobacteriaceae; genus Methanocatella. Next base: position 10,210 of record ONQL01000049.1, read on the forward strand.
TTTGTGAACCTAAGGTTGAAATAGAAGGTGAGTCAGTTTTAATTTTTACTGAAGGAAGTGCGAATTTTTCAGATAAATCTCCAGGAATTGAAATTCCAACATCTGCAAGTCCACCAAGACAAACTTTAGTATAAAGTTCTCCAGCTTTGAAACTTCCATCTACATTGACACCACAGTCAATGACAGTAGCACCATTGTCTAAAGTTTCTACAGCAATGTTTAATTCATCTGCTTTTTCAATCATTACATCTACGGTTTTTTTAGCTTCTACGTTTACACTTACCATAGTTTAACCTCATCTAAATATTAACTTAAAACATTAAGTTATTGAATAAGATTTTATTGTTATTATTATTTATATTTGCCTAAATGAATTTGTTCAATATCTGTCAAAATGAACCTTTGATTTGTCATATCTGAGTTTAACCTCACCGTCATGTGCAGGATAGCCAACACATATTACTGAAAAAGGAATGCAATAATCCGGAATATCCAAGTATTCCTTTAGCCTTAAAACTCTATCTTCAATCGGATGGAAACCCAACCAAACACCACCAAGGCCTTCATGAGTTGCCTGAAGCAGTATATTTTCATTGCAGGCTCCCAAATCCTGTTCAATCATGCCGTGAACTTTTGACTCGTTGAGGTTTCCAAGCGTGATTATCAGATGGGAAGCGTTGGCTGCAGGTTTTGCAAACTTGTGCATTTCAGAAATGGCCTGGTTATCTTCTGTTTTTGAAACAACTATAAACTCCCAAGGCTGTGCATTGCACGCAGAAGGTGCCTGCATGCCTGCCTTAAGCAAATTTTCTATTTTTTCATCACTTACCTTTTCATCACTGAATCTGCGAACAGAATGTCTTTTGAATATCAAACTCATCTAACCACCAAATAACTCTTCAATTTCCTGCCTTACATACGGATAGTCGTTTACGTCCGTCAGGACCTGTACCTGATCGGAATATCGTATGCTAAAATCTTGTGTAGGAATAATGTATTTGCCGTTCCTGATTACAGATACGACAATAGCATTTTTCGGAAATGGAATATCCTTTATCTTGAAATTAACATAGTTGCAGTCCAAAGGAACAACATATTCTGATAAAACATGTTTTGAAGGCTTTTTAACAAATTCACGATTTTTCTTTAAAAGCAACCTATCATACAATGATTCATAAATCGGTTCGTTTCCAAGCAATGTCGGAATCACATAAGCTATAAGGGACACGATAATCATTGCCACCAGTGACTCTGTGGAGCCTGACATTTCAGCAAGAAGAACAATTCCTGTAATCGGAGACCTGACAGTGGATGCGAAAAATCCTGCCATGGAAATAATGATAAACTTATAAATCAAATCATGCTGCCATCCAAAAGCCGGAACGACAATTGATCCGAATATTGCTCCAATGTATGCTCCCAAAACAAGAATAGGCAAAAATATGCCTCCAGGAGCACCTGATGAAAATGAAAACATAGAAAACAGGTATTTCAATACCAAAAGCAATACCAAAACACCCAATGATGGGATTGTCAGACCCAACATGTCCATCATAAAGTGACCGCCGTCACTGATTTCAGGTATTAAAAGAGCCACTACTCCTGACACCATAAATACCAATACAAATTTAAGCCAGGACGGAATTTTAAGCTTTCCGACAAGATCACTTGACCTGATCATACCCCTATTGTAGATATATCCCAAAATACCTATTATGATACCTAAGACAACCAACATCCAATAGGATTCAAGAGGAATGTTCAAAACAGGAAAATTCAGGATTGTAGTCTGGCCGAAAATGATTTTTGAGATAAAATCAGACACTATAGCAGATACCAAAGCGATGAATACCAAAGTCTTGTCAAATCCATGATTTATCTCTTCAAAAACAAAAATTACCCCTGCCAAAGGAGCGTTGAATGCTGCTGTAATACCTACTGCAGAACCGACCAGAATAAGTCTCAGCTCATCGGTTTTGGATCCCTTGAAAATTTTTGCAATTCCTTTACCTGCCATACCACCAATCTGAACTGATGGACCCTCAGGACCTAAAGACAGACCTCCTAAAGCAGTCAAAACACCTGAAACAATTTTAGAAATTAATACCTTAGCCCAATTGGCTTCCATATGTCCCTTTACCTCTGCATAAATTTGAGGTATTCCGCTTCCTGCAGAATCGGCTTCCCATTTTGTCAGAAAGTCAACCAGAAGACCCATGACAGCCAAGGCTATGAAAAACAAAATAATGTAAAGTATATTTCCATGAATAATACTTAAATAATCCCTAAGCACATGTTCTGAACCTGCAAGCAAAAACCGATATAGGCAAACCATCAGTCCTGCAAATATGCCGACCATTACACCCTGAACGGTTAAACGAAAAATATATCTGGGATTTTCACTTAGAGATTTCAATGTTTTTTCAAGAGATTTCATCAGTTAATAATATATCTTAAATCATATAAGTTATTTTCATTATAGCTTTAAGTGCTCATCAGGTATTCTAAAATATTATTTTTTTCGCAATTTGGGTTGCTGATTCAACCATTTTCGGACATAATTCCTTAAACAGATTTTTATCCAATGCCTCTTTGACGCCATCAGGAGTGCTGATGTCACATCCAAGCAGGTCATTGCATATATACGATCCGTTTTCGCGCTCAAATTCATCTAAAAATTTTTCACATAATTCCTTGCTTCTTGCCTTGTCATCGCCATATTTCAATCCCAAAGCCATCAGCGCACCTGTGCACGCTCCGCAGACTTCTCCTTTACGCATACCGCTTCCAAAACAAGCTCCAATTTTAAGTGCATATTCCTCATCCAGTCCCAAATCCTTTGAAAAAGTTGCAAAAACAGCCTGAGAGCACACGTATCCATCTTCAAATAATTGAACCGCATAATCTTCATAAGTCATGATTAACAATATGATACACACAATTAATTAAACTATCGGTATCCCAGCAATGTTCCAATTTTAAGCTTTTGTCCAAAAAAGAATTATAATCCCCATCCTAATCAGCATTTTGCTAAAAACCTTCCGCAGAAAGCAGTAACTCATTAATGCTCCCATAAATAAAACAGTACACCCTTTTAAATCCAATTGTCAATATCTGCAATTTAAACAAAAAACAGTCATGATTTAAATCTGAAATGTTAATTCCATCAATATTATTCCATAATAATCCCCATATTCTACAAAAAGCAGATATATTTCAATATTCCATGTTGTCTTTTTGATTTTCCATTTGGATTTGGATTTGCCCTTGAATACATCATATATGCTTTTTTTAGTTGTTTTAACTTTAGCAGGTAATTTTAAGTTTGAAGACAATATTTAAACTTTTGGTAAGAAACTATAATAAATAAAAAAGGCAAAATACGCTGCAGCTTATAAATATTACGGCAATTCCAACTTAAATCACTAAGTAAAAAATTAAAAATAACTATTAAATAATGGAACTAATCCATTATTCATAGCTAAATTTGATGGAAAATGAATCTTCACTTGTGGATTCTAAGCTTCCATCCATCTGTTTTATTAACTGGTCAAATAACATTTTGTTTATATCTGACTGGGATATCCTGTCTTTAATTTTCAAAGAATTGTCAGAATAATTTAAAATACATTCCTCACCAACTTTTTCAAGATTAAAACTTATTTTATTGTCCGAGTCATCCTTTGCACCATCAAGTGATAGATTGACCATTTCATTTAAAAGAAGCATCAGATGAAACATCTTTTTAGGGCCCATGTCAAAGTCATTTTCGATTTCATATGAAAATATTGCATTTGATTTGGCATAATAATCTTCAAGGGTCTTGATGAACTCTTTAAAAAATTCACATACCCCTATTTTACTTTCCTCATCCTCGGAGTTATATATCTGATTTTGTATGGTGGATATTGATGCAATTGAAACATATGAAAAATTAATAATTTCTTCACTGTCAATTCCAAATCTCTTTTGCAGTTTGATAAATGCCATCACTGCCTGTAAATCATTGTTTAATCTGTGGTTGTATTCCTGCAATATCTTTCTTCTTTCATCAGATTCAACGATTTCCATTTAAAACACCCCTTAAATATTCAGTTCCACATTCTCTTTATTCATTATTCTGTTGAATGTGGAGATGTACCAATTATATTTGGTATTTTCCATATTCGCAATCATGTCCTCTACACGGTCATCAATCTCTTTTGTGAAGCTTTGATTGTTATAGTCATTTGTTGTAAAGTAATGTATTTCGATACAATAGTTTTTATCTTGCTTTTCGAAAATGTATACAACTCCCATATGGTCAAATGTTGTATTTGTGTCTCTTGAAGGGTTTGAATAGTATTCTCTTGTAACATTTTTACCGCCCAACTTGATGACTTCACTTTTTATGGTTTTATATCCTCCATCTTCCATCGATTCTAACCTTGCTTTGGATTGGGGACCCATATAGTTTTCAGGCCAGTCATCCCATGCATCAAAAATAATATAACCATTAGTCATTGCATTTCCATTTTTTCCGGAGGTGTTCAGCTCATCTGTGGTATTCCAATGGTCAGGCACTACATATATTGAATCGTCAAACTGGAGAGTTTTATCTGTTTGAAAACTTAAAAAACTGTTAATGGAACCTAAATTAACCACTACTGTAATCAAAAAGATTATCAATAAAATATAAGCTATTTTTTCTCTCAATATCATATATTTCACCTCAAACTACTCTTTCTCTATTTCCCCAACAGGGATATTTTCATCAGTTATTTCCTCTACTTCATCTTCACCTGTATGCACTGTTTTAGCCCAGGTTCTTTCTTTTCTTGTTAACATCTGATATGCAGTTATGAAGAATAACGGAATCAAATGGAAACAGTACAGCCAATATCCAAAAACTCCATAAAGGAGCTTGAAAAATCCCACCCTGTCACGAGTCAATGTAATCACCGCACCAGGGAAGAAACCGAAGGCTGAGATTATTCCAATGATTAACGGCGCATCCATTCTGATTATTGTAGTCTGGTCCAATAGGAACCATCCGATAAGATTGACTGCAAATACAATAAATCCAAAGAATACAAGCATGTTTAAACCGTAGAATGCAACGTGTTCCAAAACACCGAACATTCTAAAGACCGGCATTGGAGATCTTATAATTTTTGTTCCATATATGAACAATGTTTCAAAGTTACCGATAGCCCAACGTGCTCTTTGACGGAACAGTTGTCTCCAGGTCGGAACTGCTTCCTGGTAAACCCATGTATCGCCGCAGTAACGAATTGCATATCCTTCAATCATTAATTTTACACTTAAATTCAAATCTTCAGTAATTGCAAAACCGTCCCATCCACCTCCGCCGTAAATGGCGTCTTTTTTTACAAGCTGTCCGTTACCTCCTAAAAATCCTGCTTTACCGAGGATGTCCTTTGCACGAACAATATTTCCAAAACCGGCCAATTCAACGTGCTGCATATATGTAAGCCAGTTTTCATCCTTATTATACATTTTAATACGTGATTGAACTCCCTGGACTTCAGGATCGTTTAGATATGGTATTATTATGTTTAGAAAATCAGGGTCAACCCTTGCATCAGCATCAAATACAGCAACGACTTCTCCTTTGGAAATTTCAAGAGCATCATTCAATACAAATCCTTTACCTTTACCTGAACGTGGAGGGACTCTTGTAATGATTTTTAAATGAGGGAATTTCTCTTTCAAACCGGCCAATACCTCACCTGTCCTGTCTTCGGAACCATCATTACAGACAATAAGTTCAAAATTGACCTTTCCATCATGATAATAATCAATTGATGCTAAACTGGTTGCTGTTTCTGCAATGGTATGCTCTTCGTTGTGTGCAGGAACAATCAATGTAACGAATGGAGGAACATCCCATTCTGTAACTGGGTCCTGCTTTTTAAGACTGACTATTGCCAGAAATACCATGATTGCAGAAGGAATTAATAAAATCCACTGAAGCCATGTGACATTTCGCATGAAAAGGCTTTCAACGATTAAAATTATACTTATTCCTAAAATGATTGCAACATCAGTTTTTTCAATTATCAGCTCCTTATTTTTCTCAGAAACTTTATTTTCAGTTTTTATGATTGTTTTAACGTCTTCCTCATGTTTTCTGAGAACCATTGCAACGGTCAATTCCAAATCCTTGCTTGAATATGGTTTAGATAAATAACCGTAAGGTGCGGTTTTCAATGCCTCAAATGCAGTCATGTCATCAGTATTTGCAGTTAAAAAGATTATTGGAATTCCCATTTCGCTGATTTCTTTAGCGGCTTCTATACCATCAACATTTCCCTTTAAATTGATGTCCATCAATACCAAATCAGGGTACAGTTCCTGGGATTTTTCAATCGCATCATTTCCGTTGTCAATGGTTTCGGGAACTTCATAGCCAAGGTCTTCCAGGTCATATTTCAGGTTTAATGCAGTAATAGCTTCATCTTCAACTACAAGGATATTTACTTTAGAATCCGGATCTTTAGTCTTATAATGAATTATTGCATTGTTTGAAAGTTTATACTCTTCTTTTGCCTTTTGCTGCAAATCGCTGTACTCTAAATAATTCTGATAGTTAATTTTTTCATCTGTCGTTTCAATTAGATTTTGTTCACCGCTTTCTATTTGTAAAACATCACCTGCAGATTTGTCTTTTTCTTTAGCTATTCCTCTTGCCTCATTAATTTTTTCCGATTCTACTGATTGTCGATTAATTGCCAAGGCAACATTTTTGGACAGCATATTGATATTATATGGTTTTAAAATGAATGATGATGCAGGAGATGTTGACATTGTTTCATTAAATGTGATGTCATCGGAGTTTGCAGTTAAATAAATTATTGCTAAATCCAATGCTAAAATCTTTTTAGCGGCTTGAATTCCGTTTATATTTCCCTTAAGGTTAATATCCATAATGGTCAAATCTGGGCGAAATTCAACAGCTCTATCAATCGCATCATCACCGGTATCTACGATATCAATCACTTTGTAACCCAAATCTTCCAAATCGTACTTTAGGTTTAATGCAGTAATAGCTTCATCTTCAACTATTAAAATTGTTTTAGAATTGCTGTCATTGTTTTCAATTGTCAATGTAATGCACATCCATTTTGTTTAGTGAATGAATCTTATTATATATTTATATTTTTGGTAGTATATAATGACTCTCCCATAAAGTTAAACAGTTCGGGTGATTAAATATTTAATTTTTTATTCTTTTTATTTTTCTTTTATTTTTGTTTTAAAAGAGTATGTGCTATTTTTTTAAGATTATATTGATTTAAATTTAATATTTTTATTTATACTCTTTTTTACACGATTTTTTAATAATTATTTTTTCTCCAATATTGCACTTAATTTTAAATGAATACTGAACTGATATCCGAGTATTTTAATGTTTTTAAAGTGGGTTTTTTAATAGTATATATTAATACTATTTATACATGAATTAGATAATAACATTTTCGACTGCTAAAACAAATCTCAGAATAATCGAAATTAGACATGAATATTTTGATAGTTGATTCCAAAAACAGTAGATTAATAATCAATCATGAAAGTAAACGAATATGGTTATAAAAAATAGTGCAATCATACAAGTGAATGTAGGATAAAATAAAAAAAAGAATAAGTAACCGCTGAAGCAATTACATAATGGTGAGTTTGGCCTTCACTGTCTTGGCATTGTAATACTTACTTCCAGAATATTTGACTGTTGCAGCATATTTTCCTTTTTTGGCCAGTTTTGTGATTTTAAAGGTTGCCTGGCCTTTTTTGTTAGTTTTTGCAGAGTAAGTCTTGCCTTTGACTTTCAAGGTAAGCTTGGTGCTTTTCATTGCCTTGTTCTGATTGGTCTTTAAAGTTACTGTGTATTTTTTGGTTTTTGCTGATTTTTTGAAAATCTTTGATTTCGCAGTCAGTTTTGGAGTTACCTTTTTAACAGTTAATTTAACAGATTTGGTTACCTTGTTATATATGATGCTTCCATCTATACTACAGTTGCCTTATAACTGCCCTTCTTCAAAAAACTGGTGATTTTAAAGGTGGCCTTTCCCTTGGAGTTGGTTGTGGCCTTGTAAGTTTTTCCTCCAACTTTCAAATAGACTGTGGCCTTCTTGATTGCCTTTCCTGCATTGTCCTTTAAGGCTATTGTGTACTTCTTGGTTTTGGTGGTTGTGAGGAACGTTTTCTTATTGGCCACAATCTTTGGAGTGGACTTTTTGGGTTGAAGAACTGTAATATTATAGGACATTTTAAGTCCAGTCAACAAATCAACGGCAGTCAAAATATATTTACCCGGCTTTTGATTGATGTCTAAGCTGGCCTTTCCGTTTTCATCGGTTGGTCGGCTATAGGATATGCCATCTATCTTCATTGCAATGCTTGCATTTGCAACAGGATTTCCTGCCGTGTCAATCAGTGAAATGTAAAACTTTGATTTGTCCCCATAGCGTTTAACAAAATCATTAGCTATCAGTGTAGGCAACACTTCAATATTGTTTTCAGCTGTGAAATTTGCATAGCGGGTTCTGATTGTATAGTTGCCCGGATTCAGGTCAATTTCCAATTTGGCCACACCATTTTCATCGCTTAAGCGAGTATGGTTAATACCGCCAACTTCAAAGAATATGATTTTATTGCCCTCACCTATTTTAGCTTCAAACATGGAATCGTTTTTATAGATTTTAACCAGGTCTTCTGCAATTATTCCAAAATCGAATGTGAAAGCCTTTAAACAGACGACTGCATTTGAAAATTCAGCATAACTTACGCTACCTGAGTTTTGATAGAGTCCTTTATTGGCGTAATGCAAATCTATCCAGTTAATGCCGTCAGGACTTATGAAGGACTGGTTTGGAGATGAAGACGTATTGGCAATCCACTCATCGACATCGCAGCTGACAGGAATCGGATATGTGCAGTTTAGGGTGGTTAACTTTACGGTTATCCTGAAAATATCATTTTTGTTTAGCCAAATGTAATCGCTCAATTTGACTGTACTGTATCCGGGATTGTGAATGACTCCGCATTGGGTATGTGCAAGATTGTCATTGACATAGACATAAGCTTCATAGGTGGAATCGACCCCAAAGGTATATAGGCTGAATGCTGCAAGAGAGTAGCTGTTGTTTGAAACGAACTGATTGGAAAAGCATGCTGTTTGGTTATTGAATCCTAAATTGAGGAGTGTTCCGGCAGGGTCATGATAATAGTTCTCCTTATAGTTGTCTACATCCTCAATATTCACTATTGCATATGGAATGTTTTCCTTTGAAAGTGCCATGTCATAATATGAGATGTAGTTGAAGCCCTCACCTTCATAATAGATTGTCTTATTCAATTTTGTGTTATATTCACTTGTACCGAAACTGTTTTTTAATATGAATGCCCCATCAGGAATATTTTCACCAAAATTGGAGCCCGGATAGTTATCATCCCATCCGACGATATCGACCACATGGGAAGAAAACTGAGGCAATGGCACTATAGGTGAAACTTCACTTTCAAAAGTTGTTCCATTGATTGTCTTGAGTTCAGGCTGAATGAATTTATATCCGATAACGACAGAACCGTATTTAAACACCGCAAGCTTTAACTGAACAATATCCATTACCGGAAGATATACAACATCCTGAACATGCTTAATCATCACCGGCATTGACCGGTCCTGACCACCTGCTCCAGTATGCAAGTGTTTTGGAAGTTCCACCTCCTCTTATGAATACCCAGCCGCCTTTTGTATAAGGACCCATTATGTTCTTTTGATGGTTTTCAGAAAAGTTATACAACCGGTTTTCACTTTCCAGAAGATATGACTCCAAAGCACCGACTGCAGCAAAAGCCCAGCAGGTACCGGAATTTTTCTGGTCCTTGACTGGAGACACATAGGATACGGCTGTTCCGTTTTCCAGAGTAACGTTTCTCAAGTCATACTTTGCCGGAATGACTGCATCTGCCTCATCGAATACCTTGTCAAATACCATTGGCCAAAAGAGAGCATAGATTATGTCCTCATCGCCGATGCAGGAATTGTTTTCTACAGTGCAGCCTTTCAGATTGGCCTTTCCGATTATGGTGTAAATGGCATCGCCAATTCTGTTTCGGGTGTTTTGAGTGTTGTTTACAATTGTGGTGTTTTCCACATTCAAAATGCCATAATTAAACATGGAGCTTCCATAGCCATAGTCTCCCCTGATTGAATTGCCTATGAATCTGGAATTACTGATATCGCTTTCATATTGATAAAAGGCAATTGCTCCCCCAAACGGACACACACCACTGACGGAATTATTGATGAAATCGCATCTGTCTATAGAATTGAGCGAAAGCATGCTGAAAATAGCGCCAGAAGCATTGCTTGCACCATTATTTATGAATGAGGCATTGATAAATTCAACAATTGAATCTTCAACATATACACAACCCCCGTTGACTGCAAAATTGCATGAAAAGAAACAGTCAATAAAACAGAGTGTTGAAAAGGATGCATATACGGCACCCCCATTTGATGCAGAACAACCCACAAAAGTACAGTTGCTCAAGATGCCATCTTTTGCATTCCAGTTAACGGCACCGCCATTGCCTGTGAATTGAGCATTGGTGAATTTCAAATTCTTTAAAGCCACATTGCCTGCAGTCACGTTGAATATTCTGGAGAGGTGTTTTCCATCAAGTGTGTTTCCACCTCCGTCAATAGTTATTGACCTATTGATTTTAATTCCGCCGGTTGGGCCGTCAGCATATATGTAGTCTTTTGTAAGGTTCAATACTCCCCCATCCTCAACGGCATTAATCTCATTAGCCAAATCATCAAAAGTACCCTCATCTGAATCATCAGCACCAATTAACTGATTGTTACCATCAACACCCATAACATCATCAGATATTTCAATACCAACAACATCATTTGTATCATTATCTGCTGCACTTATCGGTGAAACGGCAAGTAAACAAGTAAAAATTACTGTTATCACAATTAATTTCCTATTAAACAAAACCATCATCTTCAATATGAAATTATTTATTGATAAATATTTTGTTTAAAATAAAATATATTTTTTTGATAACTTTCCAAATAGTGAATATTTATTTAGAAAATTATTTAAACAGAAGAAATTGATTATTAAAAACAGCAAAAATCAGATAAGCAAGGTATAAAAAAAAGAAAAAAAAAGTTGTAGGCACGATGCCTACCTCAAATTAGATCAATTTTAGTTTTTTGGCGGTTTTTTCGTCAACTTTTCCTGTGACTTTAAGGACATTGTCGTTTTGGAACTCCTTGACAGCCATTTCAGTATAATCCCCATAGATACCGTCAACCATCAAGTAACGACCATTGTATTCAAGATAATATCCATGGTTTTTCAAAGCCCTTTGGATCTTTTTGACAATTGCTGAGTTTTTGCTTCCTTTGGAAACTGTTTTCCAGACAGATTTGACCTTGATGGTTACTTTTTTAGTCGCTTTGTTGTAGTATTTGTTTCCTTTATAGGTTACTGTTGCCTTGTATGTTCCCTTATTGTTGAGCTTGGTGATTTTGAAGGTTGCCTTGCCTTTGCTGTTTGTAGTAGTCTTGTAAGTTTTTCCTCCAACTTTCAAATAGACTGTGGCCTTCTTGATTGCCTTTTCAGTATTGTCCTTTAAGGTAACTGCATACTTTTTGGTTTTTGTAGTTGTCTTGAAGGTTTTTGATTTGGCTGCGATTTTAGGAGTTGCCTTTTTGACTACAACCCTAGCAGTATCAGTTGATTTCATGTATTTGTTATCACCTTCAAATGATATTTTTGCAGTGTATGTTTTTGGAACTAAATTGCTGACTTTAATTTTTACCTGACCTTTTGCATCGGTAGTGTATTTTTTAGCGCCATTTAAGTTGACGGTTATTTGAGCACCACCAATCGCATTGCCATTAATATCCTTTAAAGTAATTACCAGTTTTTTATCAACATTGAAAATTGCAGTTACAGAATTTGCTGTTAATTTAGTAGAAATCTTTTTAACTCTGATGTTGATTGTATGCTTGGCATCACCAAATGTAGCAGTTACGCCAGCAATTCCACTGGTGGTTGAATCATATCTAATAGTTTCTCCCAAAGAGACAATAGTATTATTAACCTGTCCATTTGTTGCAGTAATTGTTAACTCAACAGAATCCAAAAGAAAATGTTCATATATCTCACCTGATGTTGAATTATAATTAAACAATAGGAATACAACATTTGATGTATCGAAAACATTGATATTATTAGGACTTGCTGTTGCGTTTAAAAACAGCCAGGTATCATAATCCACATCATCCATTACATTGGGTTGTGTATCATAATTGGTTGCATTATTTCCAAACCAATTATAATCGGCATTAAGTCCTTTACCAGCCATGATTTCATATGTACTTTCATTATTTAAAAAAATATTGTTATTCACGTTGGTATTATTTGAGGAATTGATTGCAATTGTTGAATCAACAATATTTCCTAAGAAAATACCATTGCTTATATTTGTATAATTTGCGAAATTCAGCTTTATTACTGCATTTCCAGTATTATTAATAAATATTGATTCGAAATTGGAATTGTTTGTGCCATTAGCATCGATTACAGCACCATAAGCAGTGTTATTGATGAAATAAGATTTAATAACCTTATCATCCAACATATTTTTTGAAATGTGAATTGCACTGCCCCCAATGTCTGCATGATTTTGAAGGAAAAATGTATTTTCCAACATGTTCCTTTTTGAATTATCAAAAGATAATGCACCACCATTTTTACCGGCAGTATTGTTTATAAAAGCAGTTTCAAAGAAAATGACATATTTTGCATCATCATCCACATTTATTGCACCACCATTACCGGCAGCACTATTGTTTATAAATACGACATTGTCAAAAACAACACCTGCCAAATTTGCATAAACATTTATACATCCTCCATCAACAGAAAGTGCAGAATTATTGATGAAAACACATCTGTTATAGGTTTCAGAATCTGAATAACCCCTATTGTATATTGCACCACCATTATTGGTAGCAATGTTACCGATAAATATTGTATTATTGTATTTGTTGTAATTGGAATTTCTATAACTGTATATTGCTCCCCCATTTGCTTTAGCGGAGTTGTTGAAAAATACACAATTGTTTAATGTATTTCTCTCTATATTTCTGGAATAGTATATTGCACCACCATGATTAGAAGCGGAGTTATTAATAAACACACAAGTTTCAAAGGAGTTATAATTGGAATATCCATAACCGTTAAATGCTCCACCGTTTTTAGCACTGTTGTTAATGAAAGTGGAATTTGCATATGAATTATTGTCATTTACATTATGGTCAGTGTTTATAGCTCCCCCACCATTTGCTGCATGATTATTTAAAAATGTGAGATTATTGAAAGATGTTTTTGATAATTGTGCATGAAAATTGATTGCACCGCCATCTGCTCCATTTGCCCTATTATTGGAAAAAGTTATATTTTCAAACAGATTTCCGCTAGAATTGATTAAAAAATAAATTGCACCACCATTTTTAGCGGCAATATTTGATGCAAATTCAGAATTTTTGACAGTGCTATTAATGAATGCACCTTTGGCATATATTGCACCACCATTCTGTGTAGCAGTGTTGTTTATAAATTTACAGTTATCAACCACAATGCCTGAAACATCTCCGTTCAAAATTATTGCTCCACCGAGGTTTGAATTTCCGTTCATAAATGTGATATTATTTAAAATAACATTATTCAAAGAAGTTATGCTGAATATCCTGGATTGTCCCATACCATTTATTGTAAAACCGTTACCATTAATAGTTATTGGATTTGTTATGGTTATTCCATTATTTGAAAATGAATCATCATAAGCATAATTATTTTCAAGATTTACCACACCTCCAACACCCACAGCATCAATTTTTGTTTGTAAATCACTAAATGTTCCATTATCAGTTTTGCCGATTATTTCTCGGCCATTTACTTGTTTTACTACATCATCATTTGAATATGTTTGTATTTCATGTGCAGACATATCCAAATCTACTGTTGCAATATCTGTTGTATTTTCAGCTGCACTTACCGCTGAAATCGCCAATAAAACGACAAATAATAGTAGACCTATGATGAAAAACTTATTTTTGTAGTACATTAATTACCTCCATATTATATTATAATGAATATTTTATTAAATAATTATGGTAAAATAAATTATTAATTTTACATTTAATAGTCACATATGCAACTGTCTAAAATATTAAATAACTTTTAAAAAAAAAGAGTCTGAAAAATTCTATCTTAGAAGACGTTTCAACCTAAATCTACCATTATTTAAAATCCAAAAATGGGAAAATTACCTGATGATACACACATACGAACTTGCGAAAAGTGCTTCGCTCCAAAGGTAGGATTAAAATAGTGAATGTAATGATGCGGTAAACTAAAAACTGAAGAACAAAAGCATGAATAAAATAGGCATCCACATTGAATAATGATATGAAAAAATTTAGTAAAAAAATAAAAAATTAGTAGGATGCAGATGCATCTACTTTTTAATTTTTACAGTTTTCTTAACAGTGTCTTTCAAGTATGTTACCTGATAAGTAACTTTTTTGCCAACTTTAAGTTTTTTGAAAACATTGTTTTTGATTTTGAATGTTGCAATAGCTTTTTTGTTGTTAATTAAAAATTAATAAATTAATAAAAAACCCTATTTTCAAAGTATTAGATAAAATAAGTAGTTTAAAAATTTTAGTTACTAAAGATTAATTTAGAGGGAATCCTATGTTCTAGTTAGAACTTCTCCAAGTGTTTCCGCAGTTTGCACATCTTATAAAATTTGTAGGAGCCTCATCAGCAGACCTTGTTTGCACTGTCCACCAGTATCCCTTTGTGCCTCCGCATTTATAGCATGTAATTGTGGTTGTCGGAAGGGCAACATTGTTTTTGTCAGTTACGATTACCTTATTTTCGGGATTCTTCTCCCCTTCCATCATATACTGCTCTTCAATATCCTCCTTTTTAAGGGATTTCTCATATCCACATCTACATTTAACTTTTCCTTTGTTGGGCATTAACATTGCACCGCAATCAGGACAGAATTCCATATTATAAAACACCATTAAAATTCGTAAGTATTAGTTTAATCAAACTCATTTATAAAATAATCGGTTCTAACGAGTTTCAATTCTATAGAACATGTAATTGAAAACCAGCATCAATATTGCAAAGACTACCAAATAAAAATAAACGTTCAATACCAGATTATATTGAAAATCGCCAAAAACTATAAAGATATTATCTGCCGGGTCAAAGATATGGGCTCCAAACAATAAAGGCATCACTATCAAAAACAATATGTCAAAAACTATGATGTTTACAATCACAAACTTAAATCTCTGAATGTTGTTCTGCAGTTTGCCGAATTCAATCAGAATTTCAGTACCGAAAACAACCAAAAAATACAGGCCGAAGAGATTTCCGATGTACATCACTTCAGTAAGCCCATATGTTAAAAGAAAATAACAGGCAACAGCAGCAATTATAAATGCTGATAAGAAATTTGCTATTACTGCACGTACAAAACTGCCATCTGCATTAAATCACCCAAATCCTAAAAAATTAATATTGTATATATACTTCAAAACATATAAGATTTAAGAATTTAACAAGAAAAAAATTAAAAAAAAAGTTTTGTGTGAAAGGGTTATCCTTCCACCATAATCAGTTTACCCGTCGCAGGATCCTTGTAAACTTTACCCATTTCGGTATAACCCTGACCGGAACTGTTTGAAGTGTCCGGAGTATCGTTCAGCTGTTGGCCCTGGTCAACCGATGTGGTCTTTTGCTGCTGCATCTGTTCCTGGATGTTTTGACTTGGATCAACCATTGCCTGCATGTTCCAGCTTATGATAACAAAAACCAAAAAGCCTACAGCAATAACAAGCATTGCATCCACAAGGTTGGATGTACCTGCCATAGGGTCTTCTTCAACCCTTCTGGATCTTCTTCTACTTTGTTTTCTTACCATAAAATCACTATTTATTCATATAATCAAGAACTGCATCAATTAAAGCATCCAAATCGGACAGATACCTATCATACCAACCGGACCTTATCTTACCCAATACATAACATAATGCTCCGGAACCGATACCAACAATTGTTGTGTTGAAAGCAACTGTTAGAGAACTTGCAAGAGTATTGATATCTCCAGCTCCCAAAGCCGCAAGACCCGGACCCATCGGTATTAAAGTACCCATTAAACCTAAAGTAGGTCCGATACGGGTGATAATATCAGTTTTCTGCAGAGTATCCATAGTTTTTTCTTCTTCAAATTCAAACAATTTACGTGCCAAAGCTTCCCTTGAAGAATCGCCCAACTGTTCGGAAGAAGCAATTTCAGTCAATACCTTTTTTTGGGATTTTGGTATTTTTGCAGCAGAAATAATATCCTTAAGCTCTTCAACAGAACCTGCCGCATTAATGTCATATATCAAATCTCTGATTGTACCTACAGGAACCTTACGCCTGGAAGTATATTCTGCAATCACTCCACCTAAAGAAATAATGGTTATAATTACAATTACAAGCAAAATAACCAGTACCGGAATTGTTAAACTTTGTGATATAACATCAAGAGAACCTGTCAAGAATTCTCCACCTGGAATATTTAAAGCCATATTTTTTTCACCTGAATTTTATTCTAAAATATTTCTGCCTCTTTTAGTTAAAACCATACCCCCGACGATTAAAATGGCAAATACCAGAATAATCATGAGAATATCTTGAGGAGAACCAATAGTAATAGGACTTACGGTTTTTGTTAAAGCTCCTGCAATGTTTGGAATCACTATTGCTGAAAGTAAGAAATATGCACCTAAAAGCAACATGAAGTTACCCAATACAATTGGATAAGGTTTACGAATAAACCGGATAATTGTATTTGATGCAAGATAGGTTACAAGCATTACAGCCACCAAAGCGGCAGCAGCATACCAGCTTAAATTAAGTGAACTGACACCGATAGTTGGTGCAACAATTAAAACACTTGCAATAATAGAACCAAAACAACATGGACAAGGAGCAATGATAGCTAGAGAAGTCGCAGTAGACGTATTTTTATCATGAATTTTCCACTCTCGTATAGTAAATAAACCTGCAATAATCATGATTGAAGCCATTATAATATAAAATATTGTATTATAACCGTAAATTGCCTGAATCAACTGGTCTGCATATAATGAAGCAATAGCCGAAATAAGCACTACGCCCCCACCGTATGCAATACAGATTATCGCAAATAATTTTTTAGACAAATTAGCCAAACCTGATGCCAACCCTATTTTTACACCAAAAACAAGGACAGATGCAAAAATACCAACTTGCCACAAAACACTCATCATATCCATATCAATTTCCTCTTAATCAAATAAATTTTATTAATTTACAATTAGTTATTACTCTAACAAAGTATATAAATTTTTTAAAAAGACGATGTGAAAAATAACATCTATCACTTAATATATTAATAACCCAAACTAAAAAAAAGTTTTGATATGAACCTGAAAAACAAAAAAAATAAAAAAAATATTCAACATTCGTGAAATATCTACCAATTAACGTTTTGAATAACTAACTCCAAAGAAAGCACATACCATAAAAATAGATGCCATAGTGTAAAGAATATTGTATGGATTAACATTAGTTTTAGGCAAATCGGATTCAAACAATGAAGAATTGTTACTACTCTTATTTGGGACACCAAATGAGTCGGTTTTAGGAGCAGTGTTATTCACGAGACCCCACTTTTCAAGGCAAACATGAATATCCTTTAAATGGACTGTAGAGATATACAGATTATAATAATGATAATTATAGGATAAGCAAGCTTATAATTTCCATCACCAATCGCTCCGGATTCGACATCAAGAGGAATTGAAACAATTTTTCCATTGCCCCCATCAAAATCCGATGAATAATCCGCATAATCATTTCCATGTGGTAAACTTTCATCATCCAAATATGAATCATCTGATGAACTAGAAACTCTTATAACAACTTCATTTGACTGATGAATACTGTCTGAAATTTCAATTTGGCCGTCATCCGGATTGACTGACTGCAAATCAACATCAGAGGAAGTTGCATCACTTGCTGAAACAACTCCAAGTAAACACATTGTTAAAATAAATAAAGTAACCGTAACACTAGCATGTTTTGTCATGAGTGACTCCTAATTTTTTGCATAATCAATTGCGCAATTATACATATATACCTCAAATCAGTAATACCCAAAAGCGTTATTAAAATAACGACATACAAGCACTACTAATTAATATTATGATTTTATTTTAGGGTGTCCGCCAAAATTAAATTTTTGCTGACTTGTTGATTTTTTTTAAAATATTGTCACATCGAGTTTTAATTGATTTTTAATGGATGTACTTTCGC
>ONQL01000054.1 GCA_900319985.1 uncultured Methanobrevibacter sp.
ATTTTGAGATAATACAACAGGGAAACTGGTTAATGCATATTTAGTAGTACCAGTAGCATAAGTACCATTAGTCAAAATAACCATATCTCCAGTAATGGTTGTAGTGTAGAAAGATTCTAAACCAGTTTGATTATAAGTATCCTTACCAAGATAACCATTATACAAAACAGTAGCCTCATAAGAAGTTTCATTCAATAAGAATCCTTCAAACAGGACTTGAATTTGGTAATTTACAGTATCATAGTTTCCTGAACCGTCATATTTGATATGATCAGTCAAAGGCCTGATTGTAGGGTCAATCAAAGTCAAGGTTTTATCACCACTAGCCAAATCAACTTCAGTAGAATTTACTACAGTACCATTATCCAATAAAACAACAACATATTTGCCTGCCTTATTAGTATTAACCGTAACTGTCAATTTATTAGCAAATCCAGGATAAACAACATCTTTAGAATTATCAACTACTTTGAAATTAGAAATAGCAGCTGAATTTATAATAGATTTTGCAGCCAATACTGAAAGAACACTCTTATAAGACGGTCCTGACCAACCTTGACCAGGAATTACAAACAATTCAGTATTTTTACCATTTTTATAGTAATTAGTTATATTCCATTCGTTATATTGATAGTAATTACCCGCCTTATGTTTTGAATCAGTTAAAAATTCATCATTAAGTTTATAAGTTCCATCAGAAGAAATAGTTTTATTGGAACTAGTCCAAATTTGATTATCGTCAACCAAATAATTGATTACATCGTCGTCCCCATCATCGTAAGCTAAAACTAATCCGATTAATTTTATTTTACCGTCAAATGATTTATTTTCCATTTTGAAGGTATCAACCTTAATTTTTAAATTAGTTCCATTTAAACCTTGAATCAAGCTAGTTACATCATAATGAACCATGAAATCTGAATAACATTTAGTAGTATGATTATTTACTGTATAAACAGTACCATCAGCTGAACCGTCTTCAGTCCATAAAGATTCAGAGTAACTTGCATTTCCATTAGCGGTAGAAATACTTATATTTGCATTTGCACCGTAAGTATTTTGAGCACTACCACTATAAACATTCACATAAACATCAGCACTTTTAATTGTCTTAGCATCAGCAGGAATATCATAACTTAATTCTCCACGTGTAGACCATGGATTTTCAGTTGCAACATCCACATCTCCTGAAACAGTACCTGAAACTTGTTCAGAATCCCCAATAACAGTTTCATCTTCACTTGTAGAAATAGCATTATCCACATCCTGAGCAGATATGGCACTAACACTAAAAACAATTATGAAAACCAAAAATATTGAAAATATTAAACCCTTATTTTTCATAATCTCACTTTATACATTTCTCTTGAGTATTTAGTAATAATAAAAATAATATAAATTATATTACTAACAATACTATTATATTATTATAAAGTAATACTCTTATAAAACTTTTTATTCAGCCTTAAAAAGAGAAAAACTTATATAAATGTAATGTTATTTTAAAAAAAAGTAATAAATATTCTATAAAAATAAGAAAAAAGTAATACTAATTGAGAAAAAATAAAAATAAAAAGTATTACTCTTATCCTTCAACCATAATCAGCTTACCCGTTGAAGGATCCTTATAAACTTTACCCATTTCCATATAACCCTGACCGGAACTGTTTGAAGATTCAGGAGTATCATTCAATGTTTGTCCTTCACTGACTTCCGTTACATCCGGTGAGGACTCCTGAATGGCTTTTTGCTGATTTTGATTGTCCTGGAATACAACACTCTGCATATTCCAGCTTATAACAACAAATATTAATAAACCAACAGCAATAACAAGCATTGCATCTACAAGGTTTGAGGTTCCAGCCATAGGGTCTTCTTCACCTTCAGAAAAACGTTTTTTAGATTTATCGCGAACCATCATCAAAACCTCTCATTGGTTTAATTTATCAAGCAATGCATCTGCAAGTGCATCTAAATTAGACAAGTACTCTTCATACCATCTGCGTCTTACTTTAGATACAAAATAGGCTACAGCTCCCGCACCAATACCTACAACAGTTGTATCGAAAGCGACAATAATAGCGTTAGCCAAAGTATTTACATCTCCAGCACCTAAAGCAGCAAGACCTGGTCCCATAGGAATTAAAGTACCCATCAATCCCAGTGTCGGTCCGATACGTGTGACAACATCGGTTCTTTCGATTGATTTTGCGAATTTATTTTCTTCGAATTCAACCAATTTTTTAGCAAGCGCATGTCTTGATTCTGGAGTTAGAGAATTTGCACGCAAAATCTTAATTAAAACAACTTTTTGAGATTCATAAATATTGGCATTTTTAATAACATTCTTTATTTCATCTAAAGAAGCTGCATTTGATATGGAATAAATTAATTCTTCAATTAGTTCTGGAGTGATTTTCTTTCTTGAAGTATATTCGGAAATCAACCCACCAATTGCAAGTACAGCAAAGACTGCAAAAACTACCAAGAATATGATTACAGGAATTTGCAGACTTTGTGAAATCATATTTAATGTTGATGTTAATACTTCACTTCCCGGAATTGTTGTTACCATTAAATCACCTAATTAAAATTACTGTTTCTCCTAGATATTACTCCACCAATAGCCACAACGACAAGCACCAATATTAATGCCCCAATTAGTGAATATGGAGATGATATTGATATTGCTTCCATCGGATTTTGAATCATTGCAGTAATATTCGGCAAGAACAGTGCGGACAATAGGAAATAAATTCCTAAAAAGAACATGAAATTGCCCAATACTATCGGATAAGGCTTATCAATGAATTTTACCAAGTAATTAGATGCATAATAAGTCACAACAATTGTTAAAACTAATGCCAAAGCTACAATTAGACTTAAATTCATCAACCCTAAACCTACAGTAGGCGCCACAAGCATTATACTCACTATAATTGAACCAAAACAACAAGGACATGGAGCAACTACCGCCATACAAGTGGCTGCAGTGGTATTTTTTTCAAATACCTTATATTCCCTAATTGTAAATATTCCTGCCAAAATCATGATTATTGCCATGATTAAGAAAAATTCAAAGTTATACGTATAAATTAAATCCGTAATCTGATCTGTGAAAAATGAGGAAATTTCCGTCAATATTAAAACTCCCCCACCATATCCTATTGACACTAGTGCCAAATATTTCTTTGACATGTTTGCAAGGCCTGTAGCAAGGCCCAATTTGACTCCAAAAATTAAAACCGCTGACAATATTCCAAGTTGCCATAAAATATTAATTGCATCCATAAACTTACCCTCTTTCATTAAATAGCTTATCTAAATCTTGAACTTTATCTTTATCATCTTCATTTCTAAAGTATCCGACAGCCACAACCATAATCAAGCACAAAATAGCTAAAACAGCAACTATTGATAAACCAACTTCGCTGGCTGATTGAGAAGATATCGGATTTATTTCAACTGATTTTTTGACATCTGCTCCCTCTGCAGATGAACTTCCAGCTTGTACTGATTCACTTCCAGCACCAACATTTGAAAATGCCTCTCCTTGAGCATTGTCCCCGCTTTGAGCAGTAGTTTGAGAAGTTGTTGAACTGGAATTTGTTTTAACAGTTGCAGATGAAATTGATCCTTTTACTGGATTTTGAGTTGAAGCTTCCTTTTGAATATCATTTGATTCAGTTTCCGGTGGCTGAGTTGATTGAGTATTGTTCTTAAATACCGGATTTTTAGTTGCCTCATATAATTTAGGAAGTAGTTGTGCCAAAATATCCGGATTGACATATTGCACAGCCCATTGCATCATTGCAATGTTACCACAACTACAATCACAACATGCCACACCATTCTGAATAGTTGCTTGAGCCCATGTATTTGCTATATCACTTATTGTTGCCTTATCTGCATTCCAATAACCCTCATGGATAGTTGTAAGCATTGTTCCACTCATGGAAATAAGTGAATATGCATTGTTACCACTCATCAACCAATCTTTAACGCCAATATTGTATTTATCATTGTAATAAGTATCATAAATTCTATCCCACAAGTCATTTGATACAGCTGATGGTCTTGTTACCTGCCATCCATGCAAATTACTTATAAATTTATTTGACATGTAACGGGCCCCGCTGTAACCTTCTTTCATCATTCCTTTAATCCAATCGGGATTATCATACCTTGCAGCAATTTCTTTGTACATTACTTCCTCCAATGATGAAATGTATGCATTGTTCTTATCTGCATACATCAACACGTTGAATTTAGGAGCCTTGCCGGAAATATCTTCTACAGTCATTGATAAACCGCCCCAATAATCAAAGAAGTCATCGTTATCAAGTACACCATACTGGTTAGTGTTACGACTGGCCACAATTGTATCTGAGTTAGACAGAGCCCTCAGGAATACCAATGGGTTTGTATCTCCCCAATATTTTTTGGAATACATATTACCCATTCTTCCAAGGTAGAAGTCTGCAAGTTCGCTTGTATCGTTCCATGTCCATGACATTGATACCAATTTTGATATTCCTGCACCATAATCTCCATTAGGAGGTGCAAAAATACGAGTAATTGCACATTCACCTGCATAAGTTGCATTATAACCCTGACTTAAATAGAACAATGTATCTTCAATCCAATGCTGAGCTACATAATTAGAATCCAACGGCTCGTTGTAAACTCCATAATAATTAATGCTTTGCATTACTCCTTCAAGAGCTTCACGTAATTTATTACCCTGTGCAGAATTCATCAAAGTAGCATTTCCTATTAATGTTAAGTATGACCTTGCAAGTGCAACACGATATGCATTGTCCATCAAGATGGATTGTGATGAGTATAAATCCCTAAATAGTCCACTTGTGATTACAGTTACATCAATTCTTTTTTTATCCCAACCTTCAGGACGGGTCAAATCATCCAATTTGATTACTTCAGGCATTGCACTCACTTTTTTACCTGTCGGATTTCCTTCATCGTCATAACCTGCACTTGATGAGTCTGTCCATACAGGTTTCATACCCAACAAGTAAAGAACAACAGAAACCAATGCACCATCATCTCTTGCGGTTTCTACACACCAGATTCCCATGATAATCTTTTCAGTATCATCATCCAAATCAGCAAGTGTTAATAAAGCAAGGTTTTTTGCATAATTCCAAGCATCGATTGTTGGAAGTTCAGATGACTGATCCTGGAACATGTTTTTACCTGTTGGAAGAATTGCAGGTTTTATTACAAGTTCTCCACCTTCACCGACTGGAACATATTTACCATTTAATCCGTCAAGCATTGCATTCAGTTCATTTGAAACGCTGAAATTAATAAGGTCTATATACTTTTTAGCCAGCTCAAGACAAGCTAAAAATGTAGGATTGTCGAATTTTTGATTCTGACTTATCAAAAGATTATTGACCGTGTCAACATCCCAGTAAATCAATGTCTTTACAATATCATAGGATTTGTTTAGGATGAATTCCCTTTGAGATGCGGATAACTGATTATATTCCTTTGAGAAGTATCCGTTTGAAAGTTCAGTGAATAAATTTAAGACACCCTGATTATTGTCAAGAGCATAATCATAAGACAGCATTGCTGAGACTGTGCTTGCCAAGTCCTGCTCACTCCAGGATTGACCCAAAGCGTGAAGCCCTAAAGGATACAAGGTAGACTGCATTTCCACTAAAAACTTGTTTACCTTTTCAACAAGAGAAGAAGCAGCGATAGTTTTTACTTCATCCTTTGAAAGACCCAAATTGGTATAGTAATCATTTTTTATAATTAAATCACGCAATTTATTAGCTGTTCCGGCATTTGGATTGGCGACATAGTCATTTGCCAAATTAGCTGCAACAGACAAGTTTCCATATAAATGAGAGTAAGACATTGGAGAGGTTAAATGAGAAATTATAACTGCAAAACCTCTTCTTTTTGCCTGAATAGCTTCAGCCAAACCATCTGCAATATAGAAGTATAATTGTGGAACATCTCCTACTACAACTGATCCGTAATCTGTGGCTGAAAGTAAAATTTCCTTGCCCGGCAGCCATTCATGTGTAGCATGTCTTCCAACAAAAATCATTGCATTATGGTATTTGGTCTGCATATAGTAGTAAGCCGCCAAATACTGATGGGTTGGAGCTACGGCAGTACAGTGATACAGGTTTTCAATGTCAGATTCCCATCCCCTTTGAGGTTCGGGAGCGATGAATATATTTCCATAAGTCAAACCCGGTATGACAAAGTAATCAACACCGTTTCTGTTAACGACCATTACGTTACCAGGCGCATTTCCCCAACCATTCAAACCTGAAATGTTCAACTTCTTAAACTCTTCAAAGTATTTCAGGAATAGATTATAATATTTCACATCTTGAGTTTTGGTATAATCTTTTAAACTGGATACAATGTTACCCAAAACGCTTTTGGATTTATCGGCATTTTCTTCCGGAAGCAGAGCAACAACCTGATTATACCAGTCATCAATTGTATCACCAATGGTTGCAGTATAGTTTAGCTCAACTGCGCGTCTTGAAAGCTCACCAATGTAAGCAACCGGCCCGTCTGTAACCTGTATTTTAACAATGTCATCCAATGAATTGAACCAATTTGTATATTCTTTAACAGGAAGTAATGTAACACCTGACTGGTTAGCAAGTTTTTCAAGTTCTCCAGGTGCCCAGGTAGCTACATTAATACCGCATTTAAGCATTAAATTTTCAAGTTCGGAAACGTTAGCAGGTAACTCGCCAACATCATAACCGGCATTTTTTAAAGTTATAAGCATGTTGTAAATACTTGTTATGGTATCCAAGTAGCTTGAACCTATATTTTGCTTTCCTGGCGGATAGTTATAATAAATTATTGAAATTAACTTGTCAAGATTCGGAGTGTATTTCAAATCAACCCATGAATCAATTCTGTCAGCCAACAAATCAATATTTCTGGAGTATGGTATGTAGGTAGTAATCTGAGCTCCTGTTCTATTGGAAATATACTTTGATTGACCTCCGACAAATGTTGCGTCAATGATTCCCTGAGTTTCGGCAATGGTAATATGCCACCATTTATCACTTTTTTCTGTTGTAAGACCTGTAGACCCCAATTCCCACATTTCATTAGAAACATAATCAGAGTGTACGGCTCTGAATACCGGTACGCCTACCTCTTCAAAAAAGTTTGTAGCATTTGAAAAGTTCTGACCTCCGACACCATAAGCAACCATGGATACTATAGCATCAACATAAATATCATAATTGGATGGATTAGATAAAAATCCTGAATAATCAGTCTTTGCACTGGTCCAGGATTCAATCATCACTTTCAATTGTTCTGCAGATCCTCCTGCAGCAAAAACAGGGATTACATTATAACCTCTTGATTCCAATGATTCAATAATATTATAGCATGGATGCAATTGCTGGGATTCAACATACATTGTACTTTCCAATATACCGATTGTTCTGGAATTATCCTTATTGAAGAATGTTGCAATATACTCATCAAGGGAATACCACCTGTCCCTATAAATTCCATACTGCTTTACCCCTGTAAATGTTGGGGCATTGACTTTGAAATTAGTGCCCAAGAAGTTTAATGTGTACAATATCTGATTTTTAAGATTTTCCTTATCATTTATATTTTTATAAAGGACCATCTGATTGAACAGCGGGTTGAATTTTGTGGCGCTTCTGTTTATGTAATTATAAACATCAGCATAGTTTTTACCTCTTTTTGTATTTTCAAAATATGAAATCAATTCCTGGTCTGAAAAAGATGTGAAAATCTTTTGATAATTTATTGTATTGTTTCTAATCAAACCGATTGAACTGGAACCGGAATTTAATTTACCTGAAGGCGGTTCCAATATGAGGAATAATTTTTTATTTGACAATTCTGGATTTTTGCCTAAAATACTTGTTAAAACTGAATCAACATCACTACTTATCCATTCACCAACAAACCCGTCACTTGAAGAAAGCAGGTTTACCAGTTCAATATCATTCATTTCCTTTATCTGCTCACCGCTGCGAATAACCAAATTAATATTACTTAAATTTTGAGAACCGCTTAATTCATCACTGGCTTTATCCAAAATGTTAGTTCCAGGATTATCGCTTACAATAAATAAAGTGATATTCTGAGATTTGGATGAATCACTCATTAAATTATTATTACTTACTGATTTTTCAACAGTATTATCAGTTAATACAATATCCTCATTATCAGAAATAGACAAATCATTTGCAGTGGAATTATCCAATGCAAATGAATGAGGAATGATAAATATCGTTATTAATAAAATTAATAAACAAAAATATTTCTTATTTTTTAAACAAAACATAATACTACCTACCTTTAATATAAACTCAATATTAATTATTACTATTAATATTAATAAATATATTTAAAGTATTACTTATTTCAGAAATATTGGAAAAAAGTATTACTTCCCAAAAATGAAAAATTAGCATAGAAAAAACAATATAATAAAAATATTTATACTCTCAAACACAATATATACAACATAATAAGCGAAGGGTATAATATGAAAATAGGTAAAGGTATTGTAAAAAAATATTCAAGAGAGTATCACAGAACTCTAAAAAACGGTGAAAGAAAGAAATATACTACAGAACAAATTCAAATCACCGTTCCAAAAAATGAAGACATATACAATAACCAAGAAGAAGTTCTGATTATACCCCACAGCGAGATTGAAACATTTAAAAGTAGAGAGGAAGAAAGTGAGTCTTTAAAAATAGCCAATTATTTGCATATCCAGGAAGTGAACGAATTGAGAGAACAACTTGAGAATAACATTAATCCATCTACTTTAGAATATGAAAAGGAAATTGAAGATCTTAAAGCTGAAATAACCGCAAAAAATGAAGTCATCACCGAAATTGAAAACCAATACAACACCATGAATAAAAATAATATTGACAACTTGAAAAAAGAAAATGAAATCATCAGAGACAAGCATTCAAAACTAATCATAGAAAACGAAAACCTCAAAACCAAATTCGTCAATATGAAAACAGAGAATGAAAATCTCAAAACCAAATATTCAAGCATTAAAGAGGAAAATAAAAACCTAAAAACAAAATGTTCCAGCCTAAAAGAGGAACATCAAAGTATCAAAAACAGCTATGACCAAATCACCAGCAAATATGACCAGTTAAAACATGAAAATCTCAGTACAAAAACCAGTTATGCAGAGATTTATGAGCTTAATGAAGATTTAGAAAAAGATTACGATTCATTACGCTTGGAATATAATGATTTGGTTGACAAATTCAACGATTTGCAAGAAGAAATGTATAATATCAAATCCACTAAAAGCCATGATGAATACATAGCTAATAAAGTTAAAGAATTTATTTTAAATAGTGGAAATTAAAGAGTTTTATAATCATCCTGAAATTCAGGATTCCATCTTTTCAATCCAGGAATAAACATTGTGGTAATACCAGTCGCTTGGGTTTCTGGCAATCTAGGATTTTTTTCCATCATCTCTTTTGATTTTCTTATAATCATTTCATTTAGAGTTATATCTGGTTCTGTATATTCCCCATTTTGATAACAATCAATACAAAACTCATCGTTTGGACTTCCGTCCTTGTTAGTTCCATAATCTTCTCTGACTATTGGTCTGCCGCATGAATTACAAAATCCCATAATAAAAACTCCTTTTAAAAAAAATAGAAAATAAATTAGAAATTAATCTAATTTACTAGTCATCTTTTACTTCAATATTTTCGTCTTCGTCCATAGCAAGTCTCATGTTGTCTGGGTCTGGGTCAAAATGTTCTAAGAAGTCTTGTGCAGCTCTTCTTACATCTCTTGAACCAATAATGTATCTACCAGCAATAATGATGTTTGCACCTTTGTTGATAGCTTCTTCAACCTTATTAGGTTTGATTCCACCAGCAACAGCGATTAATCCTTTAGGACCAAGAGCTGATTTGATGTCTTTAATGTTACCCCATTCAGTCATGTCACTAGTGTCTTCACCGTGTTCTGCTCTGTAGGTTTCCATATCAACATTTCTGTGTAATAAGACAATGTCCGGTTTTAAATCTTTAGGCAATTTTGCTAATTTTTTCTCAAATTCAGCTACATTCATCATATCGAGGATGGAATAGATACCTTGTTTTTGAGTTTCATGAATAGCTTTAGCAATAGATTCAACAGTACCGAGACCAGAGATTGCAACTGCATCAGCAGTTTCATCTGCTGCCATTTTAACTTCTACACGACCTACGTCTAAAGTTTTTAAGTCAGCGATAATGAATGCGTCAGGGCGTAATGCTCTGATTTTACCAATGATTCCAACACCGAATTTTTTAACGAGTGGAGTTCCAGCTTCGAGAAGAATTCTGTCATTGTCAGGCAAATCACCAATGATTCTTTCCATTGCAGCTTCATTATCAAGGTCAAGTGCAACTTGCAGGTATGGTGGTGACCAAAGTTTTTTGACTTTGAATCCCATAATTGGGTGAGTTCCACGGTCTTTTTCTGCAAGCACTTTGTCGATGGATGGATAATTATCCATAGCTCTTCTGATAGCTAATTTGGTTGCGCCGTAGTTGTATTGATAAATTTTTCTGAAATCTTTAGCAGAAGGATCAATGAATACACTTACGTTAATAACGATATCTTCTACGATATCTTTTGAAATGTAGCCATCTTCAACTGCATCAGCTACTGCTCTTGCAACAGCAGTTTGTGCAGGTCCAAAGATTTTACTTGCATCTTCTAAATCTCCAACAGTTACTTTAGGAATAATTAAAGTAGCTGGTTTAGTCATTAAGTTTGGTCTGATTACACTAGTCAATGGAGTGTGTCCAACTGATAAATTGGATAATCCATTAGCGAAAGCTTGACCAACAGGTCCGAATTTATCACCGATTAATAAATCAACGTGAGCTAATTCAGGTCCGTCTCCAATAAGAGCTTCACCTATTCTATACATTGGGTCCATTAAATTTCCTCCGTTATATAATAACATTTTATAGTATGTTTTTATTTGTAAATATAATTATTGGAAGTTAATCCTTTTTGAAATATCCTTAGGCAAAGGTAATTTTCTGAAAGGTTTTCCTTCACATTTTGCATTGATTTCATCAATTAATTCATCAACTGTCATTTCAACCTTTTCACCGGTTTCACGCACGGTAACCTGGAATTTACCAGATTCCATTTCTTTGTCACCCACAACGAAAATGTAGGGAATCCATTCTTTGGATGCATTTCTGATTTTCTTACCGACGCTTTCATCCCTGTCGTCAACATCTACACGAATGTTTGAAGCGTTGATTTTAGCATACAATTCATCTGCAAATTCCTTGTGTGCTTCTCCAATGGTTAATATTCTTGCTTGGATTGGGCTTAACCAGGTTGGAAGCATTGGAGATCTTTCATTGATTTCAATTGCGGTTTTTTCAAGCATTGCACATAAAACCCTTTCGATACTTCCAGTTGGTGAGGTGTGCAAGATTGTAGGATTATATTGTTTGCCGTCTTCACCCAAATAGGTAATGTCAAATCTTTTACCACTTTCAACGTCAATTTGTACGGTCGGGTTTTCAATCGGACGGCCTAATGCATCAAT
Source organism: uncultured Methanobrevibacter sp. (assembly GCA_900319985.1). Classification (GTDB taxonomy): domain Archaea; phylum Methanobacteriota; class Methanobacteria; order Methanobacteriales; family Methanobacteriaceae; genus Methanocatella. Next base: position 11,624 of record ONQL01000054.1, read on the forward strand.
ATTGGCCAAGTCGATTTTACATACCCAGTAATGGTGTCTTTCAGGCAAGATTTCTAAAAGAATTGGTTTGTTGAACTTGCGGGCAATTTCATACATCCATTCCTCATTTTCTTCAAAGAAGTCTTGGGTTGCTCTGAAGATCACTTCAAAGTCAAGATTCAAATCTATACCGGTTTGCATACACATATCAGTCTGTTGAGAGAATTCTTCTAAAGATGAAGGTACATCACAACAGAATGAGTGGCAATCAGGCATGGTAAATGCCCTTAATCTTTTAAGACCAACAACTTCTCCTTTTTTCTCAAGATTTTAGCAGGGAAGTTTTTCCATGTCAAATATGAATCGGACATCAATCTAAATGCACCGAAACATGCTGCAAATCTAAGCATCAAGTTCTTTTTGGTGTCGGTTCTGTATTGTCTTTCACCAAATTTATAAGCATGCTCGTAAATTGCTGGATCGTCCAAATCATAGAAAATTGGAGTCTCAACAGGCATTGCCCCACGATCGACAGTTAAATCATAAACATAATCAGCTAGCAAATCCCTAATTAATTTTCCTTTTGGGTACCATCTGAGGTTTCCAACATCAGATGCAGGTTCATAATCACAAATTTCCTTTTCCCTCATCAGTTTGACGTGAGGAGGTTCGCCCTCATCGGATGCACCTTGTCCAAGTTCATAATCAACAAGTTGTTTGAAGGCTCTGTTTTCAAAGTTGAAGTCATCAATTTGAGTAATTTTATCCCCTTCAAGGATTTGCCATTTAGAAGGTTTTCTTTCAACTTTCTCTTCTTCAACATCTGCAGTAATGGTTCTTGAAAGTTCACTTAACGGGTGCCCTTTACAGGAAATCTCAAACGCCTTATACCATCCGAAAGGTACTCTTTTAACATTTAAATTTTCAGCAAGCAAAGCTTCTTCAGTATCCTTTAAAATTTTAATAGCTACTTTTGGAGAACCTAATGAAGAAGACAAGTGAGCATACGGATATAAAACAATATTTTCAGCATTAACTTGTTCATTGGTTTTTATAACTTCACTGACTAAATTTTTAACAATACCTTCTGGATTATTTTCATCATCTTTTTCAACACTTGTAAATACAACTAAAGAATCATCGAAGGCACCTTCCATCTTGGCATCGTCAATTTCTTCAGCAACAGGTGTTTTATTCTTTACATTGTAATTTAAATAATCAGAATGGATTAGTAAAATTCTCATTTAATCACCATATATTATGGTTTAAATTTTATTTTTAATATTATATAAAAATAGCTCATGTAAGAAAAATTTGCAGAACCCTATTGATTTTTACAAAAAGTACTTATCATGTTTTTAGTTATTTTAACACGATATTTAGATAATTTAAATTGAAGATAACAAAAAAACCAATTAATTAATATAACATAAGACAACTTAATATTATGAGAATTATTTTAGCAGGGACAGGCAGTGCTGTTGGAAAAACCACAATATCTACCGGAATTATGAAAGCTTTAAGCGAAAAATACGATGTTCAGCCATTTAAGGTTGGACCCGATTATATAGACCCATCCTACCATACTTTAGCCACAGGAAACGTTTCCAGAAACCTAGATTCATTTTTTATGGAATCCGGACAGGTAAGGGATTCCTATTTGAAAGCTATGGACGGAAAAGACATTGCCATAATCGAAGGCGTTCGTGGACTTTATGAAGGAATTGATTCTGTAAACGATGTTGGAAGTACAGCTTCAATAGCTAAATCCCTAAAGGCACCTGTTATATTAATCATAAACTCAAGAAGTTTAGTTAAAAGCGCTGCTGCTTTGGTTTTGGGTTTTAAAGCGCTTGATCCAGAAATTAATATTGCCGGAGTTATCCTTAACAAAGTTAAAAACAAGGCACACTACGAAAAAACAAAAAGATCAATTGAAGAGATAACCAAAACCGAGGTTATCGGAGGAATCATACGCGATGATTCAATCTCAATAGAAGAAAGACATTTAGGTCTTGTTCCTGCCCGTGAAAAAGAAAATTCTCTCAAATACATTGACATCTGGTCAGATGTAATAAAAAATTCAATCGACTTGGACCGACTGGTTGAAATTGCCGGCGAAGCTCCAAAAATCACTTCAGATATTGTTCCGATTTGGAACAAGCTAAATAAGCAAAAAGTAAAAATTGGAGTGGCATACGATGAAGTATTTAATTTTTATTATAAGGAAAATATAGAATCTTTAGAAGCAAACAAAGCTAAAATCGAATACTTTTCACCCTTAAGCGACGAAGAACTGCCTGACGTGGACGGACTATATATCGGAGGAGGATACCCAGAGCTCTTTTCAAAGGAACTTAGTGCAAATGAAAAAATGCTTCAAGAAATCCATACTTTCCATCTGGAAGATAGGCCTATTTTTGCAGAATGTGGCGGTTTAATGTATCTTATGAATTCCATTCATGAAGATAAAGTTGTTAATGTATATCCTTACAAGGCAGTTTTAACAGATAGGGTGCAGGCACTAAAATATACCATTGCTGAAGTCACTGAGGACAACATAATCTCAAAAAAAGGTGAAAAATTCCACGGACATGAATTCCATTATTCAAAAGTGCTGGTTGATGAAAATAATATCCAGCATGATTTAGCATTTAAAATATTAAGAGGAAAAGGATCATACAACAATCATGACGGATTTATGGAAAGAAATACGCTTGCAAGTTATGTGCATACCCACGTTGCGGCAATGCCTAACTTTGGAGGAAATCTAACAATATCATCACGTGAACTTGGAGGATAAAAATGAAATTTGAAAAAATAGATTTTTTCCAGCCATTATTGGTCGTGGTTGCAATACTTGTATTTTTGGTAATGGGATATATAGGATCATTCAATTACAGATTTGAAGATCCTCTAAAACTAGAAGTCATACTAACTGTCATTTTTGCGTGCATCATTTTTACAGTCGGTGCAGTTTGCATTAAATACAAAATTAAAGTAGATGAGACCAAAAACCTGAACTTTTTATCCGAAAGGCTTCTGTTAATACTGGTCATTGCTGCGCTAATTTTACAGGCTCTGAATATGATATTGCTCGGAGGAATTCCCCTATTCAATAGCGTATTGAAATCCAATGCAACAACAAACATCTGGAGAATAGCCTATCCACTGTTCTTAATAATGATAAACCTTTTACTTGCAAAATATTACAATAAGAAATATTTGCTGCTGGTGATTCTCGGGGCATTGATTTTCGGATTGAACGGATACAGAACATCAGTTCTTGGAATTTTGGTAAGCTCATTCATCACACTTTTCTATCTTAAGAAAATATCCAGAAAGATGGGCATAATTTTTATAGCAATAATAGCTGTCGGATTGATTGCAGTCGGATATATTGCTTCACAATCAATTGCAAATCAACATTGGACATTGAATCCATTGGAACTTCTTTTCTATAGGGCAGCATTCACACTGGAAGTATTTGAAAAAATAATCCCATTGGGCGGAACCACACACGGACATATTCTAAGCATGATTTTTTCATCAGGGAGCCCTAGAACATTTATTGGACAGTATGTACTGCATTACGATGTTTGCTTAACTTCCACAATGTTTGGACCCGTTTACCTTGATTTTGGATTAATCGGATTGACAATTCAGATGCTGTTTATGGGAGCATTCTTACAATTGGTTCATAAAATAAAAAAAGGAATAGGAGTTGGAATTTACTCCATTATGTTAACACACACATTGATTTGGATAGAAACCGGACCCACAGACATAATGATTTGGTTTTTATATCTTTTAGGATTGATTTTAATATTAATTAATTTTAATTATATTAAATTAAACAAAAATTAATATAATTAAGATTACTAATGAGATAAAGAAGATGAATGTTCCCCTTACAATGAAATCACTATTTTTTACGGTCATTAGTGACAAGCCATATGATAAAACTAAAGCTGTAATCATTTCAATTAATCCTGTAATTCCAGCATCCACCTTTAAAAGGCTTCCTAATATGAATGATAAAAGATAAGAAATAATGACAACCACAAGAATTGTTATTATAGGATTTTGAATTAATCTGAAGAACAGTGAATTGTGAATATTTGCCCTTTGGTCATAATTATATAAGGTAGTATAACCGTATCCGGAATCCTTAACCATAGAACCTCCCCTATTCAATAATGAAGACAAACCGCTCTGATGGTTTTCGCTAGTTTCCCTATAAAGAGTGTTTTTATAAACAACAGGATTTTGATCTCTTCTCTGCATTAGATATTCCATATCGGAAGCATCATAAGTATATTCCGGATATTCTTCCTCGATATATGCAGATGCTCCGCCGTCGTATGAGGTATTGTCCAAAGTGGTTTGGGAAGTTTTGTCCTGATATTTTTTAGCAAGCTCAAGCAAATTGTCCCTGTCCACCAATTTAATATTTTTCCTAAGGGCGTAATTAGTTGCCTGACTTGAAAAATAAGAAGAAGAAACGATAGTCACCTTAGATGCTTTTAGACTTTCTCCAACTTCCTCCATTTCTTTTAAAACATCCACACCAATTTCAAAGTCCTTATCATAGTTTTTACATGCTACAACTACCCCAAAATCCCCAATATTAGTAGGTAATATAGCATAAATATCTATAACTCTCTGAGAGGTTTTAAAATTCTTATAAACCTTGAAACCAGAGTCCTCCATTACCTTAGCTATAAAATTAATAAGTTGTGGTTTTTCCAAATTTCCACCCGCATGTGTTTTTTCAAAAAAAATTACTAATATATTTTATACATTAAATTATTATTAAAGTTTATCCTATCCACCCAAAAAATATAAAAATATTTTAACAAGATTATATCTTAATAAATATATGAAAGCATTGATAAGTAATGATGATGGCATAACTGCTTCAGGAATCTTAACTGCAAAAAAAGCAGTGAATGGATTATGTGATACATATGTAATCGCTCCAGAAACCCAACAAAGTGGTATAGGGCATGCACTAACCCTTTATGAGCCATTAAGAGTAAATAAACATGAATTAAAAGATGGAAGTATAGGCTATGGAGTAAGTGGAACCCCAACCGATGCAGTAACTATCGGACTATTTGAAATTCTTGATGAAAAACCGGACATCATGATTTCAGGAATAAATACCGGATTTAATTTAGGTCAGGCAGAATTAACAACATCCGGAACATTAGGAGCAGCCATTGAAGCGGCAAGCTTTGGAATTCCAACAATAGCCATATCCCAGGAAGTCGTAAGGGACGACATAAAATTTGAAAACGGTGCGATTGAAATAGATTTCGATTTTGCAGGAAAGATGCTTAACAAATTAGCTAAAATCGTTTTGAAAAAAGGATTGCCTGAAGGAATTGATTTACTGAATGTAAATATACCTGAAAAACCAGTTGATGATGATTTTGAGGTTACAAAATTAGGAAAAAGGATGTATACACCAATAATCCATAAACGTTTAGATCCACGAGGAAAACCCTATTATTGGATTGGTGGCGAACCATATGAGTTTGATGAACCTGGAAGTGATGGTTACGAACTGCGCAAAGCTCAAAAAACTACTGTAACACCCTTAAAAATAGATTTGACTTGCAATATGAATTCACTAAAAAAATGGTTTGAGTAAAACACTTATAAATTTAAATCTTTAAGTATTTTATCTCTTTCTTCACGAAGTTCATTTAAAACTTTCTCATCGTTGCAGCCATCTCTTTTTAGCTGTTCAATTGTTCTTGTAATCGCTTCTAAATTTTCTTCTAATTGATTAATTGCCATAGTATATATTATCAACATTAAAGTATTTAAAGTTGAAACATCAAATTGAACTACCTCGACTTTGGAGAAGTCGAGGATTCTTACTTCACGGGCTGATACTCTCCCACGAGAGTAGGATTACCGTGCTATCCCCCCTGCTCCA
>ONQL01000091.1 GCA_900319985.1 uncultured Methanobrevibacter sp.
GAATATTTTCCTTCCGAAGAAGTATTCTTATTAAAGCAAGTTTTTTATTTGATAGTGATATTGGTCATTATCATGATTTGCTTATATCTGACCTTTGATTGGAACGAAGGTTTTTATTTTATATATCTTTTGGATATTGTTGTTTCCCTATATCTTGCTCTTAAAATGGACAAAGATTCCCTAAAAGATAAAGTGTTATTATTCCTATTAATTCCATTTGGATCTATAACCGGACTATTGTTTGGGGATAGCATTGTTGTTTTATTGGATTTGACCCATATTATTGGATATCTGTATTTCATTAAAGTTTACTTCCGTAAATTTGTTGATTATACTGAAAATAACGAATTGGGAATAACCATAATATTGTTATTTACAATAATACTGATTGGTTTTTTATTTACCATCCTCGCTGAAAATGTTTCTCCTATGGACTCCCTAACTATGGTTTCCAATGCATTCACAAGCAACAGTTTTGATGCTTCAGGAAAAAACATAATTGGTAAACTTAATTCGTTGATATTGGCATGGAGTGGTTTCATTTTATCTGGTGTCGGTACGGCCACTTTGGCTGTTTCAATAGTAAATCAATATGTTGATCGCCAATTTTCTGAAATGAAAGATTTAGTTAAAAAGAAAAAAGAAAATGAGTAATATTCAAATATCCAACACAGATTATATGCTATTGGAATCCATCTTCACACCAAGAAGTCATATCTGATACGGCAGAGGATTTTCTGTTAATTCTGTTTTTTAAGTATATTTTTATAAAAAATATGAAAAATAATTAAGTTAACCCAACATGACTACTAAAAAAAAGTTATGGTTTAAAAAACACTATTAAAATAATTATAAAAACCATTGATTAAAGAAATAGCTAATTAATAATCTATGAGAATTAATAATCATGAAAATAAAATAAATGACGAAGCACAGTTAACTCCCAACAAATCCACATATGAAAATTAAAAATTAAAAGGAAGTAGATAAAATTATCTACTTAACTTTTACAGTTGTTTTTATTGTGTCTTTACTGTAAGTTACTTTAACAGTGTAAGTTTTACCTTTTCTAAGCTTGTTGATAACTTTTTTGTTTAATGTTTTTTGTGCAACACCTTTTGCATTGGTTTTGACTTTATAGGTTTTTCCATTAAACTTAAATGTTATCAGTTTTCCTTTTTGAAGTTTTCCATTAATTTTAAGGGTTGCTTTCAAGGTAAATTTCTTAGCTGTCTTTTTAACAGTAACTTTACTTGCTTTAAGTACTTGTTTAACAGCAACAGTGTTTTTGTAGGTTTTACCCATGTATTTTGTTGTGATAGTGTATTTTTTAGGAATGTCTGTTATTTTTATTTTAGCTATTCCGTTTTTGTCGGTTGTTACTGTTTTTGTATTTTTGTTGATTGTGAAGGTGACTTTTGCACCTGCACCGACTGCATGACCGTCAGCGGTTACAACTTTAACGGAGAAGTATTTACCACCATTATAATCAACACTGATATCCTTATTGTTAATGATTTTACTGTCATCAGCAGCAGTGTAGACTTTTAAACATGCAATATAACCTAAGTCATAAGCATCTTTCCATGATTTTCCATCAAATGAGACATATGAAATATTTTGAGTATAATGCACTCTAGTATCTTCTAAAAGAGTGTATGGTACCCAATTTGATGTTATTTCTGCTTTGAAGACATCGCCTTTTTTGATTGGTACATATTCATTTAATTTGATAGTATGATAACCAACATATGGAGACACCCCTTCTTGAGTCAATTTTAATTCATCGTTTACAAAAATTTTGACTGTGTAATTTACGCCACTCCCATTGAAGTATGTTCCAACACCCGCAATCAAATCATCATCCAATGCTTCAAAGACATTCATATAACTTATAGTTCCATTACTTCGCACAAAATTAGAAAGCCATGTGATGTCATATTGATAATTTTTATTGTATGGTACAGTATTTTCGATTATGGCAGTGACAGCATAATCTGTGACCTTACCTAGCTTATATGCCAGAAGTGATTTGTCATAATATGAAACATAAAGGAATCCATTGTCTCCCCAGTCAGAACCATAACTGTTTTTGATAATCCATGCCCCATTGCCCGGAGGGGTGATTAGGAATTTTTCTTTTGGGAAATTATCGTCCCATCCGATAATGGATATTTCATGGTTTGCAGTTTCAGGCAAATTAGTATATTGTGCACAGGTTTTCGGATTATAATACACACTTTCATCATCATATGATGATTGTCCGAAAAATGACGCATCCAGAGAACCGTATTTCAGGATTGCTCTTTTTATTTGTGTACCGTTAGGTATTTCATCATTAGGTATGAATATTATATCCTGAATATGAATATCCTGGCCGGTTGTGATTGGAATTATAATTTTTCCAAGCTCATCATAAGTATCGGCACCATGTGAAATTGGACCAAGCCAGCTCAATAAATAACCTACGGAAGCAAGATTGGCTCCACCTTCAAATACTGGCATAGCACCATAAGGATAATATTTCATAACAGTTTTCATGTTATTCATAGAAACGTTGAATGGGATCCCAGTAGCTTTTAATAATGCTGATTCTAATGCTGCAGACATTCCAAAAGTCCAGCAGGCACCCCTCCATCCTTGATCTTTGACCGATGAAACCCATCCCCAGTCACGCAAATCAAATCTGGTTGGAATAACATTAACATCAAGAGTATTGTTAACCATGGCCAACTTCATACCTTCTCCAACCATTATTGTTGCATAGAATGTGTTATTGGTTGAAACAGTATCGTTATTGAAAACATTGCTTGCATCTATATTGTATTTTTTAGTAAAGACACTGAAAAGAGCATTTGTATTGTTTTTGAATGTTGAACCTCTAATGTTGAATGAGGTATCATATGCATAGATTGCATTGCCTTCACATGCAACATTATTGAAAAACTTGGAGTCGGTTATATTTAATGCAGAGATATCTGAGAATATTGCTCCACCAGAAGTTAGATAACTTTCACCTATGCCCGCACCATTTGATTCGAAATCAAGTTTCGTGACTCAAGCTGAAATTCATATGAATCAAGAATATAAATATTTCCGGACAGATCTTTAGCAAGCATAACTCCTGCAGTAAAATCAGGATCACTTCCTTTCAACTTATCATCATTCAATACTTCAGTAGCTGCAAGATCCCAATATCTGATAACTTTAACGATTGGTATTTTCATGTATTCATCGTGAGATATTATGTGGAAGTCTGATTCATCGAATAGCTGACCTTTAACTGAAGCATACCAGTTACCGTTCATTAACTGCTCACGTGTTACCCTATCCAATCCCATCAGATATTCTTCATAATCTTTCCTGTCCAAGAAAACATTATCCAAATAGCTGGAGCTAATAAAACGAATTTGTGATTTATCCTGAATATCAGTATCAATTTTTTCTATGAATCTTTCTCTTACCCATTTGTTTCCACGTTTACCAGGATTACTTGAGCACATTAACTGTGTTGGAAGTTTGTTATCTTTTGTTTTTCTAACTCTAGACCTCATGTAAATGTATTTGAATCTTTCAAGCTGTGTCAGCTCATCAATACCAATGAATTGATATTCAGAACCCTGATATGTATCGAGGTCACATTGGGAAATGTCATGAATGTTCTGTTTCATCCCACTTTGGTTAATGCTTGCATTATTTTGAACTTCCTCTCGATTTAACCACTGACTTGCTTTATGAATTAAAGCTCCTTTACACTTCAAGTCAGATAAAGTACATCTCAAGATGAGGGCATGATATTCATTATCATCATCCTGAACATAAAACAATGCCCCTCATCAATAAACTTCTTGATTTGGAACCGCCTGGCACCACCTATAATG
>ONQL01000073.1 GCA_900319985.1 uncultured Methanobrevibacter sp.
AGATAATCATCCAAACTAGTCACTAATTTGACTTTAATAACTTTACTGTCCTTTGGAAGGAGTTTGTAATAATTAGTAATTAATTTGGTGGATGCTATATTATAGACTTTAATCTTATACTCTTTTGAATATCCATCCTTATTGTAACAGATAATTTTATAAGTTCCCTTATTGAGTTTTTTCAATGCCAAACTTGCCTGGCCTTTAGAATTAGTTTTAACATTATATGTTTTGCCATCAAGTTTGAATTTTATAACTTGATTGGATAATGCCTTTCCATTGCTCTTTAAAAATTTTGCTTTGAATTTTCTATTGTCACCGGCAATTTTTTTAATGCTTTTAGAACTGATAGTTGATAAAATCTTAAAAGTGGTAGTCAAATTATATCCAGTAATCAACTCAGTTGAAACAACTTTATAAGTTCCAGGTTTTAAGTTAATAGCTATGCTTGCAACTCCATTGGCATTAGTTTTTCTGGTGTATGATTTTCCATTGACCGTTATTGTAACCTCAGCATTTGATAAGGCATTACCTTGAGTATCAAAAAATGTTGCACTATATGGTGTGTCACCCTTATAATATTTTGATATGTTTTTTGCTTTAATTGTAGACAATACCTTAAATTCAGAGGTTAAATTGCAAGATTCATAAGAGTTATCACCTGAAAAATATGCATCAGCAGTATATTTTCCAGGTTTTAATTTTAAATTGACACTAGCTATGCCATCATCATCTGTTGTAACAGTATAATTAACTTTGTTTATGATAAAATCAATGCTTTTATTTGATAAAGACTCATTTGTATTAGAATCTTTTAGGGTTATACAATAATGTGAGGTGTAATATATGCTGGTTGACGCTTCTGTAAATTTCGTTTGATTTTTACAGGATTCTTCAAAAATAGCACCACCATGATTAGCTGAAAGTGTATTTAAATCATTTTCATGAATTTTATTTTCAATATTCACTTCACTATAACTTGAGGCAATATCAGACATGTTTAAATCGTTTGCATAAATTGCATTAATTGAAAAGATAACGAATAATGTTAAAAATATGAAAATCGAGATTTTATTATTCAATTCGTTTACCTCCAATGGATGATTATTTAAGTATCTATTTTAGTTGTTAATATACCTTTTTTTAAAGACATTCATTTATACAAAAAAATAATATGCATCAACAATATACACAACATCATGTCTAAAATCAAACAATTGCAAGAAATTATTGACACCTCAGAAAATATAGTGTTTTTCGGAGGGGCCGGCGTTTCTACAGAAAGTGGAATACCTGATTTCAGGTCAGAAAGCGGCATTTTCAAAAGCCTTGAAAAATATGGAGACACACCAGAAAATTTAGTTTCACATACATATTATATGGATCATACAGAGGAATTCTTTAATTATTATAAAGACAATCTCATCTTCAAAGACGCAAAGCCGAATCCTGCACATTTAAAACTATCAGAATTGGAAAAAATAGGCAAATTAAAGGCAGTCATTACCCAAAACATTGATGGGCTTCATCAAAAAGCAGGAAGCAAAAATGTTTTAGAACTTCACGGAAGCATTCACAGAAACTATTGTCAAATCTGCAATAAAGAATATGGATTAAACCACATTTTGGAAAGTGAAGGAATTCCAAGATGCGAGTGTGGTGGAATTGTTAAACCGGATGTCGTATTATATGAAGAACCCTTAAACAATGCTGTTTTAAGTTTTGCAATCGATTACATACAAAATGCAGAAACATTAATCATTGGCGGAACATCACTTGTTGTATACCCCGCAGCAGGATTGATTAATTATTTCAACGGTGAAAACTTAGTTTTAATTAATAAAAGTGAAACACCATACGATAATCTTGCAACATTAGTTATCAACGATGCGATTGGTGAAACTTTTTCCCAAATCAAAATCTAAAGACTCAGGAATTAATTCAATTCCATCTAATCGATTATCACACCTATAAACAAGAATTTCAACACCTTCAGCATATGCTTCGTTTAATGTCTGGCTAAATATAGGGTCATTTTCCCAGTTTGGTCTGAAAAACTCACCTGCAGGATGTTGAATCAGGAAAAATACACAACAGCGATTTCCTTCTTTTTTAAGTTTAATTAATTCCTTAAGGTGTTTTGCGCCCCGTTCAGTTGGAGCATCCGGAAATCTCGCTTCACCATCAACTATCAATGTGACTCCCTTTACCTCAACAAAACAGGAATCACCATTTGGATTTTCCAAGTATATATCTATCCTTGAATTGTCAACACTTTTTTCCCTTTGATGATTATCATAACCTGAAAGCTCCTTTATTTTGCCATCAACAACAGCATCATATACGATACTGTTAGCCTGCTGAGAGTAAAGTGATACCAGCACCCCTTTGTTTTCAACAAAGTGAAGTGAAAATTTTGTTTTTCTATTTGGATTATCAGATGGTTTTAACCAGACTGTGGCATTTTCAACCAAAAGCTCTTTACACCTACCAGTATTTGGAACGTGAGCAATTTCCAAATTGCCGTTCACTTCAACCTCAGCAATGAATCTGTTTGGCCTTGCTTTAAAAATTCCATTAACATAATCCATTTTTAATCACACTGCCAATGTATGAAACCAAATCAGTAGCTGAAAACCCATTGCCTTTAACATCAAATGCTTCATCTCCTGCAAGCCCATTGATAAATGCCGCCAAACTGGCCGAATCAAAAGATGACAATCCCTGAGACAACAAACTGGCAGAAATACCCGCTAAGGCATCGCCTGTCCCACCAACAGTCATACCCGCATTTCCACTTTTGTTTATCTTAAACTTGCTTCCAGATAATATCAGGTCATATTTACCCTTAACAACAACAGCTCCCTTAATCTGTCGAGCAATATTTTGGAAACAAGTAATATTTTCGTCAACTTCAGAAAAGTCATATGAATCAATGTCCAATTTTAAATCCCCATCCGCTTTAAAAAATGATTTGAACTCAAAAATATGAGGTGTTAAAATCATGTCTTCTCGATTTTTAATTAAAGACAATTCAACCTGTTTTAAACTATCAGCATCCAGAACAATCGGTTTTTTAATTTTTGTAACCAGCACATTGAATAATTTGGAAGTTTCGTCATCGATTCCAGAACCTGGACCTATCAAGACAGCATCAACATTTTCACTTAAATCCAATATTTCATCCAAATGATTTAATGACAATTTATCGCCTTCAAGAGATTTTACAATCAAGTCCGGAGACGTAGATTTGATGGCATCGGCCACATTTTCAGGAGATGCAACATAAACCAAATCTGCACCAGCTCCAATGGCAGCCATTCCTGCAATAGCTGGAGCGCCAGAATAGTCCTTGCTTCCACCTATAACAAGCAAACGACCGTTATTGCCCTTATGTGAATTCGGATTTCTGTGTTTAAGCCTTAAGAAATCACCATAATTAACAAAATATTCGGCTTCGAATGGAATTCCAATATCTGCAGTTACAAGACCTCCAACCAGCTCTTCATCAGCATTCCTTACGCCTGTTTTGATTTTATGGAAGCTTATGGTATAATCTGGAACTACGGCTAAATCACTTACCTCACCAGTCAAAGGATCCATTCCTGATGGCACATCAACACTTATTGTAACTCCATTGGATTGGTTAATAATTTCAATTGCCCTTCTGATATTGCTTTGCAGTTTTCCCTTAATTCCGGTTCCCAAAAGTCCGTCCACAATGACAAATTCGGAATCATAATCCTGAGCCACCTCGCATGAATTGATATCTTCAAGAGTTCTTAAATTATAAATGTTTAAACGGGACAGGCGGGGCTTCATATTTTCCAAAATTTCAAGATTGGTTTTTGCATCACCAGAGCGAATATTTTCTTTCAGCATATAGATATCTACATCATATCCTCTGTTCAGCAAATAACGTGCAGCAACAAAACCATCACCACCATTTCCACCGGATCCTGTAAAAATAACAACTTTTACCGGTTTGGCAAAAGTATAAACCGCAATTTTGCCCACTTCTTCAGCCAGAGATTTGCCTGCAGATTCCATCAAACATAATCTTGATAACCCCAAATATTCACAATTATAGTCTGTAACCATCATATCAATCGGATGCAAATAATCACCTTAAATTAAATATAAGTATCCCACATAAATATAATTATCTTAATTTTAAGGAAAAATCACGCGAAAAAATTACAATAAATACAATGAATATCAGACAGCACCCACTACGGACAATCATAATTTGACTAAAAAAAAAAGAAACAGCAAAATTAAAAAAAAAAAATATTAAGTAAGTACAATTATCTGATAACAATTGTACTTTTTGCTGAAATTAAATATTTATTATTTGCCGGACTTATTGCAACTGCATAGGTCCCATTCAATAATGTTTTTGTGCTCAATTTGGCAACGCCTTTGGAATCTGTTTTAATAATGAAATATTTAGCAAAATTAGATGCTGTAAGTTTAACTTTAATTTTTATTCCCTTAACTACCTTTTTAGTGGATTTATCCTTAACAGTTACCTTAAAGTATTTGGTCTGATTGAATGTGTTGGTCACTTTAGGGGCACTAATAATAGTAGGTTTTTTAATTAACTTATCGATGTTTCCAAACTTATGAGTTCCAATATGAATAAACTTAGGACTGTATGGAAGTTTATTTTTGCTGAAAAACTTGTTTTTGAAATAGATATTATCTTTCAGATAGGCTGTTGAGCTTCCAATAAGTGCTCCATTGTCGTTTGCGCAGTAAACCTTGAGTACAGAAGTAGTTTTATAATTCTTATCTGTAGTGGCTTTCCAATGAAATGCTGTTATATCCCTCCGGTTTACACCATATCCATCAGTAGCTCCTACTTTAATTGCTGCATTAACAGGATTAGTGCTGTATTTTGCATAAGTGCTATGGCGATAATATGATTTGAAATTAGGAGATGAAATAAATTCTCCAGGTTTTAATTTTCCAGTAATGTAACCAGTTTGCCAAACAACTGCAAATTTTCCGTTAGGCGCCTTTATTGAAAAGTGGCCAAAGCCTAAACTTCGTTTATAGTTTAATATCTGTTTTAAATATTTAGCTTGAATTTTATTTGATTTGACCATTTTTTCAGCAATATTTTCTATATATTTGCAAATAGGCCCGTCATCAATTCCACCATTACCTATCATCCAACCGTCGGAAGTTACAATAAGATGAACAAAATAACCATATGTATTTTTATACTGTTTTACTGCAGTTTTGCCTGCCCATTTATAATTTTTGACAAAAATATTAACTGATTCAGTACTGTCCCTTCTAAATCCCCCTACACTTTCAGATGCGCTCACCTGTAAGAAAAATGAACAGCAGCCTTTTTCCTTTGTAGGATTTACCTTCATTGTGACCTTTTTGTTGGAGTTTTTATAAGAAACATATTTCTTATTTTTTGAATCATCCATTTTGGCAGAAATTTTATATGTTCCTACCTTAAGATTTTTACTTAATTTCGCATATCCATTCTTATCAGTTGTTGACCAATAATAGGAATATTTCTTTGTTTTTGGATTATAAACCTTAAACTTGACTTTAATGCCGCTGACTGCATTTCTTGTAATTTCATTGTATATTTTTACTTTGAAAAATAAATCAGATCCGAAATAAGTATTGTAATTACTCATTTTAATGGCCAATGGAGCTTTTTTGATTATAATCTTTGAAGTTGCAACTGTTGCATTGTAATCATCATCGCCATCAAAAGTAAATTTTACATCATAGGCATTTGGTTTAAGATTTAATGATAAACTTGATTTTCCGTTTTTATCGGTTGTACTTTTGTAAATTTTGTCATTGATTTGTATTTTTATTGTTTTATTTTGAATTGATAGATTATTTGAATCTTTCAAATAGTTAACCAGTGTTGTCTTTTCCTTATAATATGAGACAACATTTTTTACTTCAATATGTGTTGCTTTTTGATTGTCAATGCTTTCATCAGCTTGTGAAAAATTCTTTTCGATATTGTCCTCCATCAATGGAGCCTCATCGAAATCTGTGCCTTGGATAGTGTCAGTCATATTTTCAGATGCACTGACAGCACCCAAACATAATGAAAGTGAAAACAACATAATAATAATTAATAGACTTTTTTTAAACATGTTCTCTCCCATTAACTGATTTACTATATTATTATATAGTTACAACTATATTAGTTTTAACAACATTTTAAGAAATAAGATTACATCAAAAGATTTATTTTGAAAACCACAATGAATCTTCAAAAAAAAAACAAATAAGCAATGAATTATTAAAAAAAGAAAAAAAGGAAAAGAGAGTTAATCTCTCTAGAATAAGTCTTGTAAGTGGATTTGGTAAGGACCTAAGTTTCCACCGTAGTTACCAGCACCGATTTCGATAACACCTGGAACTTGACAAGCAGCTTCAATACCTGCTTTCATAGCAGCTTTAACTGCTTCTTCGTCCACACCATCAATAACAATTTCCATGTTTCCGAATACGTTTTCTGGTAATTCAGTTTCTACTTGATCTTTTAATGTTACACATTCTTTTTCGTTGGTAGATGCACTCATGAAAGAGTATTTGGAACCTGTTTTGGAACCAGAAGCAACCATACCTCCTGAGAAAGGAGTAATTACACCAGCAACTGCATGAATAGCGTCGACAGCAGCTTCAGCAGCAACGATGGAAGCCATTTGACTGTCAGCCATAATGAAGAAGTTTCCACCAGCTACTCCATCTTTCCATCCCATTTCATCTTCTACTAAGAATTCACCAGACATAATAGGAATAACATGCATTTTTTTACCATTTACATCTTTTTCGGTTTCATATCCGTCACCGAAGAATTTGAGTTGTTTTCCTGTTGGGAAGGATTCTTCACTTTCAAGAGCGTTGAATGCTGCTGCAGTAGGAGCAGTTAAAACACATATAACCTGGTCTTCCATCTGGAGATTCAGTTGGAGGAACATATTGGTCGATACCTGCTTCTGCAGGACATCCAATAACTGAAGTAGCAAATCCGGTAGCTTCAGTAGCTGCAATTTCAGCTAAATGTTTAGTAGCTGCAGTAATAATTAATCTAGATACTTTAATTCCGAAACCTTCAGCAAAGGTATCTTGTATATTTACGCCATTAATTTCCATTTTTTCACCATTAAGTTCGTTGAAAATTAGATTAAAAAAATAATTTTAAAAAAAAATTATAAATTAAACTAATTTCCTACAACATTTAAAGATATATTTTATTATTAAAATAAAGTTTTCTATTTAAAAATAGCATCGCATTTAAACAAAATTGATTTAAAAAAAAAAGTGAAAAATATATGGATTACTTATCTTCAGATTCATCATTTACTGATTCTTCAATTTCTTCATTTGAAGAGCCCAATGAAATCTTATCTAAAACAGAAGAACCGTAATAAGGCAAAATAACCATTCCTAAAATTGTAGTCATCCAAAATGAAATCAATCTTTCAATAACAGTTGCAGCTGCACTTATGGAAGCAGTTATTCCCGCTGCTGAATAGAAAATGATCATAATACCATCCACTGCACCAAGCCCACCAGGAAGCAAAGGAATCATACCTGCAAGACAGGCCAAAATAAACACTTCACCAATGACAACCGGACTTACAGTAGCGCCAAATGCCAGAAATACAAAATAAACCCTAATGATTTCAAAAATCCATATAACAAAGGACAGTGGCAGAGCATGATATAAAATCTTTTTATCTGAAATCACCATTTTCATAGTGTCCTGAAATCCGCCAATAACATTGTGGATTTTCTCTTCCAATTCTTCAGAATTTTTCTTGTAGAATCTTCTTACAAGACCGATAATCCAGCCGTCAACCCGTTTTCCAAAACCAGGATTGATTGACATGTAAATCAATAAAACTAAAATTGCAACAATACCTATTACCGCAACAATCATCAGCACAAGCAACCACAAGTCAACATCAAAGTAAAATGTCATCCCAATAATTGTTAGAACTGCAAGTATGATGAATGGAAATGTATCCAAAGCACGGTCAGCTACAACAGTTGCAAAGGTCTCTTCCATCGGATAATCCGCTTCACGAGATAAAATATAAGCTCTTACAGGCTCTCCACCACCACGTCCGGAAGGAGTGATATTGTTTACAGCCAAACTTACCAAAACCATAGGAAGGAGTTTTTTTATCCCAACATTAATGTCAACAAGATTATTGAGTATTTTCCAACGCAAAGTATATAAATAATAAGTAAAGACCTGTGTAGCGACAGCTAAAGCTATAAATTCTAATTTAGCAATTTTCAATGCATCGATTACCTGGTCAATACCGATAAACCAAAGCATTACAACAAGAATAAGAATACTTATCCCTAAGAAAAATATTGATTTTTTATCCATTGTTTATAATATTATACGCTTTACTACTTATAAATTTATATAGATATTTATTCAAAGTAATACAATAATGAGGTATATAACTAAAAGTGATTTGTTAATTGTTGCGAGAGATTCAGGATATCTGATGATTGGAATTGGAATAATGTGTCTAATTCCTCTGATTTTCGATTTAATTTATTTTGAATTCGATGTAATCAGTTTTGTCATACCTGCAGCAATTTCAATCGCTTTAGGTTATGCTTTTAAAAGATATTTTGAAAATTCCACAAAAAAGAAAATGCGGCTCAAGCATGGGATGATAATTTCATCATTTGCCTGGTTATGGGCAAGTATAATCGGAGGGCTTGTTTTCATGTTGGCGACAAACATGCCCTATATCGACGCTGTTTTTGAAAGTCTTTCCGCATTAACCGGAACCGGAATAACAATGTTCAGCGATGTTGAAGCATTGCCCCATAGTATCTTATTTTTCAGATCTTTTGAACAATGGATTGGTGGTTTAGGAGTTGTTGTTATGGTTATCGGCGTTTTAACAAAACCCGGATCAGTTTCATCAAAGCTATATCAATCAGAAGCCCGTGACGAGAGGATTAAACCAAGTATTAAAACAACACTTGAAAAAACCCTGGAAATTTATTTAATATATACTGTTTTTGGAATTGCATTATACATGCTGGCTGGAATGCCTGCATTTGATTCACTCTGTAACACTTTTACAATAATTTCAACCGGCGGAATGAATATCAAAAATGCGAATATGGGTTATTACCAAAGTGACATTATTTATTTTATTTCAATTGTTTTAATGATATTGGGAGCGACAAGCTTCTTGGTGCATTATAAAGTTATTAAAACAAGAGGAAAATCATTAATACAAGATTTGCAATTTAAAATAATAATCGGAGTAATCGCCATTACCACAGTAATGCTTTATTTCATCTCAAATATTGTTCCTATGGAATTACTGTTCACAATCGTTTCAGCAATTACTACAACCGGAGCAAATGTAGCACCACAACATGTAATGGCCGCATGGCCATCTTTCGTAATAATAGTATTGATGTGTTTAATGTTAACTGGAGGTTCTAACGGATCTACAGTAGGTGCAATCAAGCTTGTAAGAATGATAACATTCTTTAAAGGAATATACAGACACATCAGAGAGATTTTATCTCCAGACGGAAGAGTTGTGCCAGTTAAATTAAATGGACATAGAATTCCCGAAAAATCAATTGCACAGGCTGGAAATTACATTACATTATATATGATGTTCATAATGTTTACCTGGGCACTGTTCTGCCTATTCGGATATGACCCATTCAAAAGTTTATTTGCAGCAATGACCATGCAGGGAAACAACGGTCTAGAGCTTGGAATAATAAACCACACGTTAAATCCCGTGCTAAAAATAGTCAGCATGTTTGACATGTGGACCGGAAGGCTGGAAATTTATCCGGTATTAATCACCCTCAGAGCGGTTTTTGAAATTTTCAAAAGATAATATTTATAATGTACTAAAATAAATATTGATTATCTAATATTTAATGAGGGGATTTAATGTATATTATTATTATGGGAGGAGGCCGTGTTGGACTTGCACTAGCCAATTTATTAATAGAAGACGGATACGACATTACATTAATTGAAAGTGACGAATCACTATGTACAGAAGTAGCATCAGAACTTGATGCATTGGTCATATGTGGAAACGGTACCAGTTCCAAGTTGCTTGAAGAAACAAACATTGAAGATGCCGATTTCTTTATTGCAACAACAGGTAATGACGAAGCAAACCTACTATCATGCATTTTAGTTAGAAAATATGATGTTCCAAACATAATTGCACGTGTAAGTAACCCTGACCACGAAGAAGCATTCAAAGAAGTTGGAATAGATCAGGTAATCAGCCCGGAAATTACAGCTGCAGGTTATTTGCAAAAAATTGTAACAAGACCAAACGTAGCGGAATTAACTACAATTGGTGAAGGAGATGCAGAAATTTTAGATATGACCATAACCAATGATAAAATTATTGGAAAACGTTTTAAAGACATATCTCCAACAAAAGAATACATTATTATAGCCACTTACCAACACGGAAAATTAGTTATCCCACAGCCTGACAATACAATTAGCCGTGGGGAAAAGGTTTCAGTATTGGTAAAAAGAGGAAACTTTAATAAAGTTTCAAGAAAATTAGAGAAGTAATGAATAAGACATTTTTACATGTTCTTTTCCATTATTTTCAACTATTGGTCCGTGACCGGGATAGATGTTTTTAACATCCAACTTTACTAATTTTTCTAGACTATTTTTCATGTCTCCAAAGTCACCGCCAATATCCATCCTACCAACGCCACCGCCAGCAAAGATTGTATCACCGGAAATTAAGTTTTCACCATCCCATAAACAAATTCCACCTGCAGTATGGCCCGGAGTATGAATTACTTTAAAATTAGCAATTTCATCACCGTCTTCAAGTTCAATATCCACTCTAGAATTGCCTTCATGATTAAAAGCGGACATGGAAGTCCCGAGACTGTCCTTATTTTTCATAGCCACTGCATCCAATTTATGAACTGCAACTTTGGCATTAGGGAATAGGTAGTTACCTCCAATATGGTCAAAATGACAATGAGTATTTATGATTAATTCAATGTCATCCGGTTCAACGCCGTTTTCACGAAGTTTAGAAAAAAGATAATCCTTATTAATTCCTGCTCCAGTATCCACTAAAGTATTTCCATTAATCAAATAATAATTAGAATCGAAATTATAACCTAAAATAAAAATAATATCGTTAGAACTCATAAAAAATAATATTGTCAATATAGTAATTAAAATTTTTGAAAAATAGTTTGTATAAAAAATGGGGTCACAGGGATTTGAACCCCGATCCTGGGATTTCTCTTGCCTCAGTACTCCAATTGATCATCACAACGGATACTGTTCAGTTACGCGTATATTTCTTCAAAGACAACTGGAGTCCCAGATGATGCCATACAATAATAAATATATTTTAATAATATATAAAGATTACCATTCGGTTAAAATTTCATTTGTTTATCAATTCCCGCAATTTCATCAATTTCAAGACCTTTTTCAAGGGCATAATCCTTTTCAACTTTATAATTTCCATTGCGGGTACGAGGAGTATTTTTGGGTTCTAAAAATAGCCATTTTGTGTATTTGAATCTCGCCCCAATATAAGGGGTTGCACCAAAAATATTTGAAAATTCACACAACTCATCAATTTGAGTAGAATCAATATAAACCTTATCTTTAGTGGTTGTTTTTACTTCAATAGCCAAATATAATTTACCATTTCCCGCAAGAACATCCGGCAAAGGTCTTTTAGTTGCGCCACCAGATGCAGGAGCCCTCATAGCAGCAAAATTCCTTTCCCAAAGTTTATGTACCAAATCCCTTTCTTCAGCTGAACCTTTTTTCGCCATGGTTACACCATCAATTAAGTACTTTATCAAATCACATATATAAAAAAAATGAGAGAGCAGATGAAAAGTACTCTAAAATTTCGTAGAAAATGAATCTAAAAAAAGTTTATAAAATGGGGCCGGAGCCGAGATTCGAACCCGAGTCCCGGGATCCACAGTCCCGGAGGATGACCACCTACCCTACCCCGGCATAGATTACAAAATTAACTAAAAAAATTGTTAAAGTGCGGGAGCAGGGATTTGAACCCTGGTAGACCTGCGTCAACAGGTCCTAAGCCTGTCCCCTTTGGCCTCTCGGGCACCCCCGCTTATAAAA
>ONQL01000040.1 GCA_900319985.1 uncultured Methanobrevibacter sp.
AATTAAAATCACTTTTAACACCTAGATAAATTTACCCAATTTAAGTAATGCTTTTGGAGATACTTTAATTAATTTTTTAACAATTTCAGTTGTTGAAATTTTTTCAAAGCTTTCGCCTTGGAAAGCATGAGCAATACTGTCAAGTTCTTCATCAGATAAAGTGAGCAAGTATTCTTGTACTTTTTTGTATCTTTTGACTTCATGATCAAGTTCATCGTGTGCCATTTTATCATATAACTTCAAGAATTTTTTGGAGCAATCCTCTTTAATAGCTTGAGCAGCTACCTGACCTGCACACATTCCTCCAGTCATACCTGAAATGATTCCTCCACCGGTTAACGGATTTACTTGACCTGCTGCATCCCCAACTACGAGAATATTATCATCATATAACTTTTTGGTCATTCCACCGACAGGATCCCCGCCCACATTCATTTCAACAGCCTGGGCATTCTGGGTGTATGGACATTTTGCTATGAAGTCATCCAAGTATTCCTTAGCTGTCTTTTCAGCCTTGTGAGGTAAAATTGCCAAACCGACATTTGCAATGTCGTCACCTTTAGGGAAAATCCATACATATCCTCCAGGTGCACATGAACCTAAGTAAAATTCAATTACACCAGGTCTTTCAAATTCAACATTGCACATTTCATATTGAACACCTGATTCCATTTCCTTTGCTTTTGCAGCCGGTCTTAAACCTGCCCATCTTGCAACATGGCCTTCAGGACCATCAGCGGCAATCAATATTCTGCACTGATAATCAATTTTTTCACCCATGCATTCAGTTTCAACAATGTAACCGTCATCAATTTTTTGAACGCCAGTTACTAATGTTTTGATTTTGATTTCAGCACCTGCTCTTGCGGCATCCATTGCCATATGCTTATCGAAAACTTTTCTTTCTAAAATGTAACCAGCTTCAGGCAATGATACCTCATCCTTAGTTAACCATACGTCAGTTCCATCAGGAGTTTGTATTCTTACTCCTTCAATTTCCTTAGTTACCCAACGAGGTGAAGGCTCAATGCCTAATTTTTCCAATCCTTCAATAGAAACACCTTCAGCACATCTTTTTGGTGAACCTATTTCAGATTTTTTATCCATTAAAATAACTTTTGCTCCACCTAATGCAGCGTGTTTTGCTGCACTGGAACCTGCAGGCCCAGAACCTACTACTATTACATCAGTTTCTATCATATAATCAATCCTCTTTTTCTAATGCATCAATTGGACATGCTTTAATGCAAGTGTCACAATCTTTACAGTCATCATCATCAAATACTAATGCGTATTCCCTTACTTGAATTAAATTTCTTGGACAAACTCCGGCACATTCTCCGCAGAATGAGCACCAATCTTTAACAATCATAAAATATCTCCTTACATAAATTGTTTATGTTATGTTTACTAAGTTTTTTATACTATTTAAATTTAAGTTAAAAAATAGCATATAACAGAAAAAAAAGAATAAAAATAATTATTTAACAAGCAATACCGGAACATTTGAAGTTCTCAAAAGCCTTTCTGAGACTGAACCGATTTGAGTGTCTGAAACTTCATTTTCCTCAAAAGATACAAATCTGTTGTTGTTAGCTCCATGAGCATGAATGACAACCAAATCTGCACGTGTTTGATTTACGATGAAATTCATGTCTCTTAACGGGTCTGCAGTAATCAGATGTTCAATAACTTCCACTCCAGCATCATTTGCCTTTTTTGTAACCTTAGCCAAAAGCGCATCACCTGAATCCTCTTCAGAATCATAGCTGTTAAATGAAAACTCTTCCAGAACATGCACAGCGGCAATTTTGGATGAAAATTTTTGAGCTATATCAACAGCCATATCAACAGCCTTGAAACTGTATTCTGACCCATCGACAGGAACCATGATAACATCAAACATTTAATTGTCTCCTTTCAGATAATCCGCATGACAGAAATCAATGAAATTATCTACAATTTGGTCAATGTCTTCACTATCATCAATGATTTTACCGTTATCCATGAAAATAGCTCTGTTGCTCAATTCTTTAATGAAATCAGTATTGTGTGAAACCATGACTATTGTAATTCCATAAGTCTTTGAAATGTTTTTAAGGGCATTGGTAACAGTTCTCAATGTTACAGGATCCAAATCTCCAAATGGCTCATCCAAAAGCAGGAATTGTGGTCTTGAAATTAAAATCAATGCAAGCATTACACGCACCTTTTGACCACCGGACAATTCATAAGACTTTCTATACAAGATATCCAAATCCAAATCAAGACTTTCAAAAATGTCTTTGACCGCTTCTTTTGTTGCGGTTTCGGGAAATTTAGGGAACAAGTCATTTAAAATTTCAGCATCCAAACCAATCTGTCTTAAACGCTCTTTAGCTTCAGTTTCAGGAAGGTCTGTGAGCAAATAAAATGAATCAAGCAATTCTTCGCTAAGACCTATATTTTTAGCTCTTTTTTGGGCATCCTTGACAATATCCTGATTTTTATACCCCAAACGGGTAGCCAGTTGATCTAAAACAGTGGCATAATGAGTAAGGGCAAATTCCTGATGCATAAAACCTAATTTTGACCTTATTTTCATACGGCCCATGCCCGGAATGTCAATGTCATTCCATTCACCATCGACATCATATAACACTTCCCCTTCATCAGGGTCATCCAAACCGCCAAGCATTCTTAAAAGTACGGTTTTACCAGCACCACTTGGACCAATTAAACTTAAAATATTCTCTTTTTGAACTTTGAAGTTAATATCTTCTATTTGTAATACTTCCCCACCGGTCAACAAATAGAATCTTTTGAAAACATCATTTACCTTGATTTTATCCTCATCGGTTGAAATGTTTTCAATATCTGAAATAGGCTCCATATCCTGCATGAACTTATCACAAATTTCTTCAGGAGCACCTTCATCAACTATTTCACCGTCTTCAAGTAAAATCACTCTATCCGCCAAATATTTTTGAACATCAGGCAAATGTGAAACTACAATAACAGTAATGTTCAATTCCTCATTAATTTTTTTAACAGCGTCCAATATTTCCTGTTTTGTTTTAGGGCATGCCATTGTAGCAGGTTCATCAAGAAGTAAAGCTTTAGGTTGTTTTGCAAGTTGCCTTGCCATAATAAGTCTTTGTTTTTCACCACCACTTAAAACAGATGCATAATGATTTGATTTATTGGTTAATGAAACCAGTTCCAATATCTCATCTGCTTCCTGGCCGAATTCACTTTCAGCAATTTCAAAATTGGTATCTCCTTCATCAAAGTATCTGCGAGCATATAATTTTCTTAAGACATTTTCACGCACAGTTTCAGGCCACAAACCAAATGACCTTTGAAGATGAATCGCAGTTACTTTTTTAAGATTATTATAATAAAATTGAGAGGCACCAGCTTCCACACTAGTATCATCTACTGTAATACTTCCAGCATCAATATGTTCAACACCTCTTAAAGCTCTTAAAAGAGTAGTTTTTCCGGAACCACTTTTACCCATGATTCCCAATATTTCACCTTCTTCAACTTCAAAACTAACATCATTTAATGCTTTAATTTTTGTACCGTCATCAAGTTCATAATCCTTACTTACATTTTCGACTTTTATCATTCTTAATGCCCCTTTTATAATATACAAATTTATATTTGTATAACTATTTATATTTTAATCATTAAACATTTAAAATAAGTGATTAAAATGGCTAGTGAAAATAAAATTCAAGAATATCTCGACAGTTTAGAAGAAGAAAAAATAATGATTGAAACTCATTTTGCGAATATTGAAAGAATATTGAAAGATAACCCAAAATTAGACCAAGAAAAAGCATTTGGACTACTGTCTAACTTCAACACATTGAATATTCAATATGACCAATTATGCAATGACCTTATCAAATTTATCAAAATATTCAAAGGTAAAGAAGAGCAAGAAATTCGCCTTTACAAAACTGATGAACTGGTGGAATTATTAGAAAAAAAAATTAATGAATTATAATTTTTTTAATTATTATAATGTATTTCAATACTTCCAGTAGTATTTGTTGTTGAATTTTGAGCTACAACATTACCATTTTTTAAAAGTTGAATTGTAAGATTACCTTCACCATTATCTTCCTTTTGAGCCATAATGTATACATGTTCCCAAGACGCACAATCCAAAGTTTCTCTTTTTTGACCATTTCCAGTTATAGAAGACAAGTAATTAGGATCACCCGTTTTAGCAAACCAACTACCATCATATTTTATAACAGCAGTATATGGATAAGAAGAAGAATGATTCAAACTTCCATTATCAGTAATGACATTTAAAGAATCTTCTCTAGAGGGTTGAGTGTTATTATAAATAAATGAAAACAATAGCAATGCAATAACAACAATACCCAAAACAATAACAATTTTTTTAAAAATGCCTATATTCCAACTGCTTGTCCTTTTATTTTGAACAAGCCTATTCCCATTTTGATCAGTTAAAAGATAGGCACAATTATCACAATACTTTGATGAGGCAGAATTTTCATAGCCACATCGAGGACATTTAACCATAATTATAAAACCTTTTTTATTATTATAAAACATTATTAAAATTCTTATATTTAAATTTAATGGAAAATTAGCCATATTCTAAAAAAATAGATTACAATTTAGTGATAATAATTATAGACATTTTCAGCCGTTTTTTGATTCATGCCTTTTATTTTAGCTAAATCTTCCACTGATGCTTTTTTAATATTTTCAATAGTTCCCAATTCTTTTAAAAGAGCAATCTTACGTTTTTTTCCAATTCCAGCAATATCATCTAGAGAAGAGGCTTGAATATCATCGCTACGCAATTTTCTATGATATGTTATTGCAAATCTATGAGATTCATCACGCACTTGCTGAAGCAAATGCAGTGCTTTATTATTTTTAGGAATAATAATTGGACGTCTTGAATTAGGAACAAATACTTCTTCAAACTCCTTAGCAAGCCCAATTATAGGAATATGAGTGAGATTTAATTTCTCCAAAACACCACAAGCCATGCCCAACTGTCCTTTACCACCATCAATCACAATGAGATCAGGTTCAGGGTCTCTGTCAATCATTTTCAATCTGCGAGTCAATAATTCCTCCATCATGGCAAAATCGTTAGGTCCTGGAGTTTCCATTCTAAAATGTTTATACATTTTTTTGTTAGGTTTTCCATCTTTAAAGGACACCTTTGAACCTACTGCAAACTTGCCAGAAATGTTACTGATATCATATCCTTCAATCACACGAGGCAGGTTTTCAAGTTTAAGGTATTTTTTAAGTTCTATCAATGAATTTTCCATCTTTTTCTTTTGATGTTTAATAATTTCGGCATTTTTACGAGCCATTTTAACCAAACGTAATTTAACACCCTTTTGAGGAACCTTAATATGAACCTTATTTCCTCTCAAATCACTTAACCAGTCTTCAAGCAATTCCTTATCATCAATATCCTCATCCAAAAGAATTTGCTTTGGAATGTGCCTATTATATCCATAATACTGTTGGATAAATGCAAATAATACCTCTGATGATGAATCATACTGGGAACCACTCATCAAGAAGTCGTCCCTGCCTACAATCTTACCGTTTCGAATAGGCATTATGATAACAACGACTTCATTTTTGCCCGGAGCGATAGCTATTACATCCTGATCCAAATCATCATCAACCAAATCAACAAATTGCTTTTCCATAATCTCTTCAATTGATGCAATCTGATCTCTTATCACAGCCGCCTTTTCATACTCCTCATTCATCGCAGCTTCAGTCATTTCACTTTTAAGATTTTTAACAATGGTAGAGTATTTGCCTTGGAAAAATAAGTCAATCTTGTTGATGATTTCAGAGTATTCCTCTTTAGATATCCTTCCATCACAGGGAGCATAACATAAATCTATTTGAGCATTGAGACAAGGCCCATCCATATTTCGACATGTCCTAATCTTAAACAAGGATTTTAAAAATTTGACAGTCTGTTTAACAGAGCCAACATCGGTGAACGGTCCATAATATATCCCGTCTTTAGTCACATTCCTTGTAATGACCAACCTTGGAAACTGCTCAGAAGTGATTTTTACATAAGGATACCTTTTATCATCCTTTAGCTGAACATTATATCTGGGACGATGCTTTTTAATTAAAGTTGCTTCCAGAATCAGAGCCTCTTTTTCAGAATTGGTTACGATATACTCCAAACTGTCAAAATGACTCATTAGAATTTGAGTTTTTGGCCTGTCAAGTTTTTCACGAAAATAAGATCTAACCCTATTAATGAGATTCTTTGCTTTACCGATATAAATAATGGTGTCATTTTTATCGCGCATTATATAGACACCAGGCTTATTCGGCAAATCATCAGGAGATTTAAGCTTTGTGGACATTTTAAAAACCTCCCTAATTAAGTTCAACTATATCATTAGTTATCTTAACTTTATTATTCGCAATCATCAAATCCAAAACACCATTAATCCTGTCAGCTGTCTTTTTAGATGTGGATTTAAAGCCAAAGTTACGTGAAGTTTCCTTAGCAATCTCTTTAGTAGTCATATTGGACTTATGGAGCAATACCAACTCAATATTTTTAGAGATTTCCTCATCAGAAATCAATTCAATATTAGGCTTATCTCTTTTCCTAATAACAACATTATTGTTTGATGCATCATACAAAAAGTCACCAATCTTAATAATATCGCCGGCATTTTCTGCCTCATTTATTGCAGAGTTAACAGCCTTTTTCAAATTAGAACCTGCCCTTTTAATATGGCAGCTGTCCTTAACTCTCTTAACAACTTCCTTAACATGAATTGGTCCTTCAACATCGACAATTGCACATATTGATTTAGCCACTTCGCTTGATGGCCGTTTATACAAGTCATCAGAAGAATTTAATCCAATATCATTAGCTTCAACATAATCAATAATACTGTCTTCCAGTTTTCTTTTACCAGGCAGCTTTTTATCATCAAAAGATTTCAATGTATTGTTATTCTGATATCTTTCCTTTTCAATTTCCTTGTAATCCTCATCAGCTGATTGAATAATATCCTCCAAAGCCTGATCCTTCAGCTGTTCGGTGGTCTGGTGATTTTGAACTGGAGCGATGACATCATTATCCAATACATTTTCAATAGAATCATCTCCCAATTCCCTTTCAATTCTTTTTTCTTCTTTTTCAGCAAAAGTCAATTCTTCCTCTCTTTCAATAATCAATTGAGAATCGTCATCACTTGGCATGTTCAGATAATCTTCCGGATTGTAATCTTCAGTCCTGTCCACTACGGAAACGTAATCGACTTGAGTTGGATTTTCAATTTCTTTCAGAGACCTGTTGATATATTGCATATCCCTTTTAAATCCTCTAAGTGAATCCCTAACTGAATGAGATTTTTCCTCACCATAATATAGGTTGTTTTTTCTAAGTTTACTGTTGATATCATTTGAACCTTTATAGAAAGTCACACCATCTTCCATAGAGTCAACACTGCTTTCTTCAGTTTCTTCGACATCTCTTACATCATTCGAACCTTTAAAAGTTACACTGTCATCCATAGATTCAACACTACTTTCTTCAGTTTCTTCAACATTGTCTTTATAATTTGAACCTCTGTAGAAAGTTACATTATCATCCCTAGATTCAACACTGCGTTCTTCAGTTTCTTCAACATTGCTCTCATAATTTAAAATTGTCGAATCAATATCCGGAATATTTTCAGATTTATTTTCATCATTCAGGTCATTAATGTTAAATACTTCATCGATGAATTCGTCCATTGCCTTGTCCACAACCTGTTCCGCCTGACTGCGAACATCATTTTTCATGTCCGGCAGGTCATCATTGAAAATATTAAGCTCTTCATTCTCAAAGTCAAATTTAGGAGTTGGTCTTTCCAAATCAGAATAATCTTCAATAACTTCCTCTTCCTCTTCCGGTGAACTATCGTTATTCAAGTCAGGCAGTTCATCATTGAAAATATTTAGGTCTTCCCCTCCACTAACTATTTCAGCTTCAACAACAAATTCATCTTTAGGAGCAGGCTTGTGCAATGAATCTGTATCTTCTTCGATTACTTCTCCCCGAACGATTTCAATTTCTTCAGGTTCCAATTGGGACTCTGCGTTACTCAATACCTCAGAAATGAATGAATCCAATTTATTTTTAACTCTTGATTTACTATTTTTTGATTCCTCAACTGGTTTTGAGCTTTCAGAAATATGTTCCTCTTCATGAGATTCCTCAGAAGGCTCTTCATAAGTATGCTCATCATCAGAACCCAAATCAACAGACTCTTCATTATCGTGAGGTTCAAATGCAGACTCATCATTAGTGTGATCCACATAAATATAATCATCATCAGAACCCAAATCCACCCGGTCATAATCATCTGCAGATTTTTCTTTATAATCCTCACCTGTAGAGCCTAAATCAACATCATCTTTTAAATCAGTTTCTTGTTTATTCAATTCGATATCTTTATTGTCCGGAACTTCAGGTTCATCCATATCAGAACTTTTTTTACCGAATTTAATATCATTTTGAACAGGTTCTTCATTATTTTCAGCTTTAGGTTTATTATCCTTAGGATTTACATCATTGCTGTGGCCTACAACAACCTCATCACCAACATCATCATTAGAATCAACATCATTGCTGTGGTTTACAACAACCTCCTCATCAATATCATCATCTTGAGTTGAATTAAAACCATCAAAGGCCAATTCTTCTTCATCATCTAAAACATGCTCTTCATCATGACTGTGATCAACATAAATGTAATCCTCATCGGATCCCAAATCAACAGTATCCTCAAATTGTTCAGTAGTTGATTTTGCATTTTTAGAAGATTTTTTAACATCCTCATCAAAATCATTTTCTAAATCTGAATTTTTGCCCAAGTCTTTTTTGAATTTAAATCCTGAAAACAGTGGATTTTTGTCCATTTTTTCTTCGGAATCATCAGATTTGAACAATGATTTGATTTTATCGCTTATATGTCTTGAAAATTTATTCTTAGAAGAATCTTCGGAGTAGTCTTTTTCGTCTTCCCATACTTCAGCATTATCTTCTGGAGAAACTCCTTCATCATCTTCCCAAATTTCTGCATCATCATTTTGAGAAACATTTTCTTCTTTAGATTCCCATATTTCAGCATCATCTTCCGTTTTAGCTTCAACATCCTCAGACTCATCAACAGAACCAACAACATCCGGCTCAACACCAGACTCATCAACAGAACCAACAACATCCGGCTCAACACCAGACTCATCAACAGAACCAACAACATCCGGCTCAACACCATCAGATTCATCAATATTTACAGAATTATCTTCAACTGTATCAGACCCAATAGATTCCGTTTCAACTTTTAAATCTTCAGTATCTGTAGATTCAGGAGTATCAACAACAAACTCCGAATCGTTTTCAACATAAACATTATTTAAATTATCATTATCAGACTCATCTTCCACAACAACAAACTCAGACTCGTCACTAACACCAACATCATCAGATTTTGCACTAACCTCATCAACCACAACAAACTCTGAAGCATCTTTAACTTTTGATGTTTTTTCTTCTTTAATTGGTTTTTTAGGTTCATTTTCTAGTGTTTGGTCTTCAAAGAATTCTGATGGATTTATTTCACTAACATTTATTGGTTTTTCTAAAAAGTCACCATCATCTACCTTTTCAACTTCAACAAAATCACTTGGACCAATATCTTCAGCATTTATTTCATTTTCAGCTTCAGCCTCTTCCTGAGCTTTTTTCTCAGCTTCTTCCCTTTCACGTGCTAAGCGTAATTCTTCTGCTCTTTTTTCAGCTTCAATTCTGCGTTTTTCAGCTAACTTTTTGGCTTCTTCAGATCTGCGCCTTTCTTCTTCACGAGACTCCTTGATGGACTTTTCAACAAAGTCCAGTAATTTTTTACGTCCCAGGTCCCTGTTTCTATACCAATCTGTAGACCATAAATGATATAACTTCCAGCCAAGACCTGTCAATACCTGTTCACGAAGTCTATCTCTGTCACGAGCCACTTTGCTTGAGGAATACATTTTTCCATCAGTTGTAATTCCTAAAATGTATTTTCCAGGATTTTCATCATCAACAATAGCCAAATCAACTCGGAATCCTGCACAACCAATTTGTCTATCTACCATGTAACCATTTTCTTCCAAAAAGCTAGCAATTGCATCCTCAAATGGTTCCTTATTGTGCATTTCAGGACTATTGGTTCCTAAAGTCAAGTTTTCAGCATATTCCAAAAATTCTTTTAGAGATTTTACACCATAAGGAGGATTAGCTGTCAGATTCATATCATATGCCTTGAAGTTTGAGAAAACAACACATTTCTCTCTTGCACGAGTAATCAACACATTTAATCTTCTTTCCCCACCGTCCTGATTCAATGGACCGAAGTTGAGTGACATTTTTCCATCCTGGTCGTAACCATAACCGACACTGATTAGGATAACATCCCTTTCATCCCCTTGTATTGTCTCAAGGTTTTTGACAAAGAAGCGTTCGTCCTTATTATCTGAGAACAATGGTTCATATTCAGGCCTTTCCTTACGCCTTACCTCCAATTCTTCCAGTATTGCATTCTTTTGAGCTACGGAAAATGTTCCAACACCCAAACTTTTTGTGTCACCATACTTTTCAAAGTGGTTGAAAATTTCATCCACAACATCTTTTGCTTCAAGAGGATTCTTGGATGAGGCTCCCCTTAGATATTGAGTATTAGGATTATAATGGAATTTCAAACCCAATTCAGGGTCAGAATGTGAAGGGGAAGGATAAACCAGCAAATCATCATCATAAAATTCCCTGTTTGAAACTGTAATCAATGATTCATGGCGTGACCTGTAGTGCCATTTGAGCATTTTGACAGGGAATGACAATTTACATAAATGAAGAATACTTTCCATATCAAGGGAGGTCGCCTCTTCCTCATCACTGTCAGCATCGGACATTTGGTCGAAAAATGAAGTAGGAGGCAATTGTTGGGTATCTCCCATAACAACTGCAGTTTTACCTCTCATAAATGCACCCAATGCATCTTCAGGTTTAACCTGACTTGCCTCGTCAAAAATAACTACGTCAAACTGAAGTTCCTCATTGGTAGGATCAAGATACTGTGCAATGGATAGCGGAGACATCATAAAACACGGTTTGATTTGTTTTATCATTCCTCCGGTTTTTTCCAAAAGCTTTCTTACAGGCATGTGCCCGCTTTTTCTTGTAAATTCCCCTGCAAGTATTTTTGCCTGAGGATTTTCAGTTCCACCAAATATTTTTGGAATATTGCTGTTTAATTTATGGAAAATCCTTTTTCTGTTTAAAGTGAGAATCTTTTTATCCAAATCCTTGAATTCCTTAATTCTGTTTTCATGCAATTCTCCGATGAATGTAGCAAGTTCCTGATTCTCAACAAATAATATGTTTAAAAGTGAATCTGCAAAGTTTCCATCGACCAATGCTTCAACATCATATTTTTTGATATTTCTTTTTTCAATTGAATCTACAAACATTGCAGCATTTGAATTTTTTAAGGAATTTTTAGTGTTCAGGTATTGTGACCATAGGTGAAGGCTTGACAGCTGCCCTCTCCATTTGTATAGCTGTTCCTGCCATGCTTCAAAACTTACATCACCTGTTTCCCTTTTAAAGATTAATTTGCTTCTTGGGTTCAATTTATCTTTAAGTTTTGACAATACACGTACAAAATCCTCACCGGAGCCTATATATTCTGCAAGATCCCTTTCCGGCTTAATGTCAAACAGATCCTTACTCATCAAATCAATAGTGTTTTCAGAGAAAGTTCCTTCACGAACAAGAGCAGTGAATTCAGTCATCCACCTAGCTATTGCTCTTAAATCATTTGGATTTGCATTTAAATGCCAATATGCACCATAATATCTTTCACCCAATGCCCTATTGGCTTCCAAATTATTTCTTATTTTAATAATGGCTTTAGCTTCCTGCAAATCTCTTATTATTTCATCAACACTACCATTGACAGGAACCGCATAGTACCTTTCCACCAGTTCAATATGCTGCCTGTTATTGAAGAATCTGAACTTTTTGGTTGAAATGTGTCTCAACTCATATATCAGCCTGTCAATGTCGGCTTGGAAAATGCTCTGATTGAATTTAGTTAAAATTCCAGAATACTTTTGATACCTTTCAAGCTCCTGTATTAATTTAAATGCATCGTCATTGTTGTTATCCCATGCACCAGACTTCAAGATGCTTCCGTCAATCAGTTCCGCATTTTGGGATTTGATGATTTCAAAGGCTGAAAGTGAATTTTCAAACTCATTTAAAGTGTCCGGCTTTTTAATTCCATAAATATCATAAACTCTTCCACGCTCAACCAGGAAGTTATCCAATGCATGCAGTGTATCATTAATCAACATTTCAATTTCCCTTAAATCAGCCGGCAAAAGGCTTTTTGGAGAACATTTACTCCAGGGATTTTCTTTAGATATTGTCTGATAAAGTTCAGCCAGGTTCTCCAGAGATACCTTCATGTCATCCAATTCTTTAAGAGTTATTGTTTCGGGATTCTGGAATCTGACCAATGGCATTATAGCATTTTTTCTTGAAAAATGATCATCTGCAGACTCTTTCATCCCATAAAGCTGGAACGGAGATAAATTAACTGCAAATGAAGGTTTATGAATAATTTGAGAATAGTCATCCAATTGGCGACGCAATGTTTCAAGTTTTCGAATTGTCTGGTCGATATTCAACGGCTCCTGAGCACGAACATTTGTTGCCTTTTGCAGGTCTTTCAGGAACTTTTTACGTCTTGTCTTATGGGAATGCAATTCCAAGACAAACTTTCCAAGTCCAACACCAGTCAGTCTGTCCTTAACCACATCAAGCGCAGCCATCTTTTCTGATACAAATAAAACTGATTTTCCTTCTGCAAGAAGTTCAGCGATTAAATTTACAATAGTCTGTGATTTACCTGTTCCAGGAGGACCTTCAACAACTAGATTACGTCCTGCCTTTACATCCTGAATAGCCGCAATCTGGGATGAATCCGCATCAAGCACCTGATACATATTCTGATACTCAAGCTGTGAGTCTATATCTTCCTCTCTAAAAGCTTCCTGATCATTTTTAGCAGGATTAAAAATAGCCTGAATCAACTCATTTTTAGTCAAATCAACATTGTCTTCCCATGCTTCCGGGTTCAGGTCATTGTACATAACAAATTTGGTGAAACTAAAGAAACCTAAAGCCACATTATTGTTAACTTCCCAACCATCCATTCTTGAAACTGCCCTTCTCACACTGGCAATGTAATGGTCTACAACTTCACCATATTTTTTAAATTCAAAATCAGGAAGTTCAATGCCCGCTTCCAATAGCTTAGCCTTAAGGGAAATGTTGGTTTGAATATCTTCTCCAGTCCATTCAAGGTTAAATGATTCACCAACCTTTTTCCGTTCCATTGCAACAGGAATTAACACCAGAGGAGCATTGTTTTTTTGCCTTGGCTTGGATTTATCCTTCCACTGCAAAAATCCAATAGCCAGATACAAAATGTTATAACCCTGCTCCTGAAGCATTGTTTTGGCCTGGTTATTGATATAATATAATCTCTTTTGAAGCTCCTTTGGAGTCAAATCAGTAGCCAGCTTCTTGTCCCCTTCAGAAAACTTGGAAAAGTCAAATGGAATATGGTCCCAAACTGATGACTTGTCTTCCTTTTTATCCTTTTTATTGGCCACAAAATACATTTTGTTATCCTGCAGAACCAATGTCTGATAAAGATTTATAGGAGACTGATTTACAATAGTGATAGTCTTAGCTCTTGATTTGAAATTAAGAAGTTGATTTCTTAATGTTAAATCCAATAGCTCCTTACGTAAATTTTTAAATTCCTTTTCGATTATATTAGATGATTTGTTTAACATGATGACCCTTTGTAGTGTTTAAAAAAAATTAAGAACCATATATAATTATAATTATATATATTAATAAAGTTTTCTAAAAGTTAAGAAATGTTATTACCCAATCAACTAATTTAAATCAATTTTTTACATCCACCACATTTATGTTAAAATGGTCATTTTGAGCGGAATACTTGCTACCTCAAGTGATTATGTAACCTGCAACATATTCCAGAGATAGCTTACCATTGAAATTAACTGAAAAAATGTTTCCTGAATCAAAAATTATGATAACAAATGCCTGAAGTTTAACTTCAGTAATGGCCGGAACGTTTTAGCTTTTCGCTTGCAATCCGTGAGGCAAAATTACCTGATTCTTCAATAGAGCAATTTTTTAACCTATGTGAAACATATGCTGCCATGTAAGTATCACCACAGCCTGTAGTGTCAACAACCTCTTCGCATTCAAAAGCATCAATCTTAATTTCCCTATCAGCTAAAACCCTAGAGCCAAAAGAACCATTAGTTATGATAATCTCATCTACATCATAGTCAAACCCAATGACCTTTGCTTCTGCCTCATCCATAAATATTGCACAGACACCTGATAAAATACTATCCAAATCATCGAAGGTGTCTAATCCTATAGCGTAATTTTCATTTACTTGTTTGCAAGGAATTCTCAAAAATCCCTGTACGGATAAAAATATAGGAACATTGAAACTTTTCAGATATTCCATCGTTTCGCTAGGAAAGTCATAACGATTCAATGAATTTATGACAAAGCCATCAATTTTTTCGGGCAAAATTTCCTCCAAATCTGAAGGCAAAATTGGAATATCAGCAAAATTGCTTAACTGATTTCGAATATCCAAATTATCGTCAAAGGGATACTCATTAATAAAAAAATGAGTATTGTCCTTTTTTATTACCTTTACTTTGGTTGAATCAGGAAACTCCTCTATCAGATGTCCATCATCACAGTTTACACAAGCCAGGTAATCCCCGTAAAACTTCTCAAAAACGAAACTTTGAAAGTAGGTTGCACCACCTACCCTATGGGACTTTTCACTTCCGATAACAATCAAATCCTTTGTCACAGGCCCGATAACAACTAAAGTCATAATAATCACCCATTTGATAACTAATCAAATTCTATAGTAATGTCAACAACATGATATTTTCCTGAAATATCATAAATCTCCTTTTTGATTTTTTCAACATCCTTTCCAAAATCAACATTGACTTTCAGAGTCATTACAGAGTCTATTCCGTCAAGTGACCAAATGTGAAAGTCTTCAAAATGATTAACACCATCGATTGCCAAAATCTGTGACTTGAATTCATCGACATCAAAGTTGTCGGGAGTCTTTTGAAGCAGGACTTCAAGTGACTTATACAGATTCCTTCCCAAATTGAATATAAGCCAAATAGCAATACCTATTGAAACGAACGGATCAAGATATGGCGCACCATCCCAAAACATCAATATGACACTTAAAATCAAAATGGCCACCCATTCAAATATGTCCCCCAACTGGTGGAACAAAATTGCCTTTTCATTGAATGTTTCACCGCCGTGCAAACGGTAAACGGAAAGTGATTTAAAGATTATGCCGACAATAGCAACAATCAGCATCCCTTCAGCATCAACTCCTTCCGGTGAAAACAGTCTTGGAATTGCTTCAGACAATATTACAAAAGCCATTACAATGACAAAAACGGAAATTATGACCGCACCAAGAATTGAAAATCTTTGATAACCATAGGAATAGTTATCTGTTGAATCCCTTTGGGCAACATGCTCCAATGCCCAAGCCAATGCTATTGAAATAGTATCAGACATGTCATGAATAAAATCGGCAAGAATTGCCATACTGTTTGTGGCTAGTCCTCCAACAAGGACAATGATATTGAACGCCAGATTCATGAAAAAAACAAATGCTAAATTATCACCGGCTTTCTTGTGATGATGATGCCTATCAATTCTCATAAATATAATATTTAACAATAATACAATAAAAAAGTTATTAAACTTTAAAAATATAAATTTTAAAGTATAATTAAGTTATCTTTAAATAACTTAAAAATAAATAAATATAGTAGTGATTTAAAATGGCGACTATTGGAACAACTATATTTTCTCATATTCTACCAGTAATTCTTGGTTTTTTAGCAATTATAATGATTATTTCTGGTTCACTAGAAGAAAGTAAAACTAAATTAGGTTTAGGAATAACATTATTCGTTATTGCATGCTTGCTGCCATATATAATATTGAGAATGTTAATCTAAAAGATTTACTTCACCGGAATGTAAACTTGTCCCAATCAAAACTTTTTTTATGCCTTGAGAATCTAACTCACCAATAGATTCCTTATTTAAACCACCAGCAATTATTAACTTGTCCTTCATATCCTCAAATTTATCCAAAATTTCCTTATTGTATCCCTTTTCAGTGCCTACTCCGGTAATGTCAAGAAGGATTATTTCATTCGGGTCCAATTTTTTCAGTATTTCTTTAAATTGTGACAAATCCAAATCCAAATTTTTTGAAAAAAGCTCGTTGTTCTTGATGTCAATACTTATGACAATTCTTTCCTTAGGATATTTTTCAAATATCTTTTCCATCTCTTCAACGCTTTCAAGAGTTTCACTCGGAACGATTATCTTGTAAGCGTAATCGAGGAAAAATTCAAAGGATTCGCAGTTTTTCACTCCACCGTCAAACATTACAGGTAAAATTGTATTTACAAGTTTTATGTCATTAATGTTGTGTCCATTTGATTCTATCAAATCCAAATCAGCGATATACATCTCATCTGCACCGTTTAATTTTAATCCTTGTGCAATTTCAACGGGATTGGATGAAGGCGCAAAAATAGTTCGAAGCGGTTGATATGTATCTCTCATGCCTGATTTGCCGCTTACGGCCTGGTGTTGTTTTAAATCTATTACAGGTATTTTTTTAATCATGATTATAATTAGATAAAACAAGTATTAATATTTTAAAAAAATCCGTAAGGAGGTGAGAAGAGCTAATGTGTTTTTAGCCCCCCTCGAGAATATAAAAATAATGATCAATTTTCGATTAATAACAAATAGTTATGAACCTCTATTTAATAAGTTAATCGACATAGTATTTAAATGTTACTAAAGTTTAAAAAAATTAAAGTAAACTTGAATATACTGATTAATAATAATAGTCAATAAATTTAAACAATCTATAAAAATAAAACATAAAAAATAAACAAAACTAAAATAAATAATTTAAATCATATAATCCTCTTTTTAAAAGATTTTTAGGTTAGCAAAAATTAATAAAATTTGCTTGATAAAGAGAAATTGAGAAAAATAAGGTAAGTAGTTTGAAGTAATTGAAAGAGGGAATTTGAAAGATAGTATTACTTGTTTGTTCCAATATTGCTAAGCTATTGTGATTACTCCAAACTCTACATAATAGTTGTACATGATAATATAAATACTTTTTTGTTAAAAAGTATTACATTAATTAGTAAAAAATACAAAAAAAGTATTACAAATAATTTCAAAAAAAATAATTAAACTCTGTAATTCTCATCAATGTATGAATCAAACTTCAAATAAGCTTCATCGATAGCTTTAGATATTTGTTCCTGATTGATTTGTGAAAGCTCATCAAATAGAACTCCAACATCGACATCAACATCTAATTGCTCGTTTTCATAATTAAGAACAATATCCAAATCCAAATCCTCCAATTCCTTGGTGGAAATTGTTTTTGAAATTTCACGCTCCAAAATTTCACCAAAATCATCTGAAATCTTGGACAAATCTTCATTAGTTAATACTTTTAACTTTGACATAAAAATCTATAAAAAAAGAAATAAAGAAAATAAGCCTATTGGCCCATTCCTTGCATTGCAGTTTGAATGCTAGCTTGCATCTCTTCGAGTTTTTTCATAACTCTTTCTTCTTGACGAGCCATAGTTTGTTTTCTTAACTCAAGAGTTTCTAATTTTTCTTCCACTTCAGCTAAAGCATCTTTGTATTCCACTTTAATAAGTAAAGTGCCTGCTTGTTTGAATACTTCTGTATTTTCA
Organism: uncultured Methanobrevibacter sp.; assembly: GCA_900319985.1. Classification (GTDB taxonomy): domain Archaea; phylum Methanobacteriota; class Methanobacteria; order Methanobacteriales; family Methanobacteriaceae; genus Methanocatella. The sequence continues at coordinate 18,000 of ONQL01000040.1, forward strand.
TCAGTCTTTTTAAGCTCTTCTAATGCTTTTTCAGTTTCTTGAATTTGAACTTCAACATTTTGAACTTGCATAGTTACAGCTTGAGCCTGTTGTTGTAATTGTTGAAACTGATTTAATTGATGTTGAATATTTTCAGGAATCTCCATAATATCACCTTATATCTTATTTTTAATTATAAATATATAAACATTAATTTGTCAAATTATTAATTTCCAATGCTAGTTTAATCCACTTAATCGCCGAATTGACAGAAGCTCTAAATGAGGTGGAATCTTCTGCATCAACATTAATCAATATATTAGACCCATCCAATTCTATTGTCATGGATGATCTATAATCCGGAGCAGTGTCAAACTCTAAAATAATTGAATCATAAATTATTTTAGCCTGTTTGCTGTTCTCAAATTCAATAACTATATTACTTTTAACAGATTCAAGAGGACTTTCATTCATGAGTAACCTCTAAAATTTTTTTAACATTAATCTGGAAGTTGGTTTCATCTCCAAACTTGTTAATAAAATTAATTTTAGCTATTAAATTATCATCACTAGATATTAAAATATAATTGTCTTCAGCCTTGTCAACCAACTCAATGTCCAAGATTTCACTTAAGACATCAAGTTTTTCAACATGTGAAACTATTTTCAATTTGGACGGAGCAATGTTGAGTCTATCAAATTCAAGTGAAGCTCCAATAAGAATTACAAGCAAAATTTCGCCTTTATTGGAGTAAAAAGTAATTTTACTTGGATTTCCTTTAATCTCATTAACAACAGCTAAGTTAAATTCATCTAACTCTAAAGCCTTCAAAAGAAGCTCACGCATATTCATTTTTCCCCTATTGACGGATGTTGAACCTGTTGCATGGGCTAAATTTTTACAAAACTTTCTAGTTTTCTGAGAAGGTTTTCTAGAAGTTGAAATTAACATGTAAAATCAAAAATAGTAAAAAATATATTAAAAGCAGATAAATTATCTTGCTTTTATAACTCTAGTTGTTTCTGGAACATTTTTGAATAAAATCCTATATCTACATTTAGGACATTTATTTTCCATATAGCTTTTATGGTCTACTTCTGCTCCACAACGTGGACATCTATACAACGTCTATTCCTCCACACGAATATCTCTGATACTACGTGCTGCAGATTTTGCCATTTTCTTCGATGATTTTAACAGATCTTTTTGCTTTTCTTCCGTATCTTGCACCAAACCTTCCTGTGATACCTACTTTTTTAGTTCTTGCCATTTAATATCTCTCCATAATAATAAAATTTGTAATAATGTAAATCAAAAGGATTTACATGGATTATCTAAAAATAATCATAAAATTATCTAATGTAATAATATTATATTAACTAATATTTAAATGTTTTCTTAAAACTACTGATTTTAATAAAAAAACACCCAAATAAAACATTAAATTAAAGTCTCATATAAATACAGTGACCATCAAAAAAATAATAAAGTATTATCCAACTTAGTCAAGAGTTGGATAATTAGGACTTTCATTTGTTATCAACAGGTCATGCGGATGTGATTCTTTAATACCACTGCTTGTAATTCTAACGAATTGTGCCTTTTCTTTCATAGCCTGAATATTTTCTGCGCCACAGTAACCCATAGATGATTTTAAACCACCAACCAATTGGAATAAAATTTCAGCAATAGTACCTTTATACGGTACAGCACCTTCAATTCCTTCAGGAACATATTTTGTGTGGTTCATTTTACTTTTTTGACCTTGGAAATATCTGTCTGCTCCACCATCAAATTCACTGGTCATTGCACCCATGGATCCCATTCCACGGTACTTTTTGTATTGTTTACCGTTCATGATAACAATATCACCAGGTGCTTCCAAGGACGCTGCAAGCAAGTTACCTAGCATTACTGCATCTGCACCAGCACCAATAGCCTTTGCCACATCACCTGAGTATCTGATACCTCCGTCTGCAATAACAGGAATGCCTGCATCACGAGCAGCATCAGCAACATCGGAAATGGCAGTTAATTGTGGTACACCTACACCAGCTACTATACGGGTAGTACACATTGAACCCGGACCGATACCTACCTTAAGTGCATCTACACCCATAGATATTAAATCCTCAGCCGCTTTAGCTGTAGCAATGTTACCTACACATAGTTCCGCATCAATATTGTCTTTAATGGTTTCAGTAAATTTAACTACATTCATGTTATGAGCATGAGCACAGTCAATAGAAATAATATCAGCACCTGCTTCATCCAAAGCCATTGCTCTTTCCAAATCAAATGGCCCACATGCAGCAGCAACCAAAAAGTTACCATCATTATCACGAGCCGCATTTGGATATTGAGCCTGATTTAAAATATCCTTAATAGTAATGATTCCAACCAGTTTTCCGTCACGGAGAACAGGAAGCCTTTCAACCTTATTTTCATAAGCAATATTTAACGCTTCCTCAGCTGAAACTCCCTCATCAACAGTTACCACATCAGCTGTCATGATATCTTTAACTGTTTTATTTGGTTCTGATTTTAAAACAGGTCTGATATCTCTTTTTGAGATAATACCAATAATTTCATCACCTTCAACAACAGGAAGACCGCTAATCAATTCGTCCCTCATTTTTTCCTGAACATCAGCGATAGTGGAATCTTGTGAAATAGTTACAACATCACGGATTGTTAAATCTTCAGCATTTTTAACCTTTTTAACTTCTTCAACTTGTCTTTCCTGAGTGATGTTTCTGTGGATTACTCCAACTCCACCTTCCTGAGCCATAGCTATTGCAAGTTCTGCTTCAGTTACAGTATCCATTGCTGCACTTAAAACAGGGATATTTAATTTAATTCCTTTACCTAATTCAATTTTGGTATCGATATCCTTAGGTTCAACATAACTTGCATTTGGAGTTAAAAGAAAATCATCGAAAGTATAGGACATTCTTGCTTCTTGAACTTTTTTTGAGTATGACATATAATCACCTAATTAAAATGAATCACATAATTCTTTGAGTTCAGCTACAGCAGTATGGTGTATTTTACCAGTATTTCTGTCTCCACCTACGCAAGCAGCACCCCTAATACCAACAACGTCACAACCTATATCGTGCAATGGTTTTAATTGGTCTTTTTTAACGGATCCTGCAAGTGCAGTCAATAAACCATAGCCATGAGCTTCATCTACAAATTCTTTTAATTTATCAATATCTAAATAATCAAATAATGTATGACCATCCTTAACAGCAGTGTCGAGCATTGCCAAGTCGCATCCTGCATCTTTAGCCACTTTTGGAATTTCCATAGGATCAACTGCACCGACACGATGAGCATCTGCATAACCAGCAGCTACAATAATGGTATCTTCACTAACATCTTTTACTGTCTTTACAACATTTTCCATGACTTCAACCGCTTCGTCATGATTTTTTGTTCCGTATAATCCGACTTTGATATAATCCGCACCAGAAACATGAGCGCCCATTGCTGCAAGGGAAACTGTACCCGGTTTGTAAGGCACATCCCCTAAAGTAGCACTTACAAGCTTGTCTTCAGGAGTCAAATCCCTAATTTCCTTAATTACCCATGGGAAATTAGCACCGAGGGAACCTTCCTTAGGATTTTTTACATCAACAATGTCTGCTCCACCTTTAATTGATTCCAGAGCCTCTTCATGATTTATAGGACTTATTAATAGAAGCATATATTTCCTCCAATAAAATAAAATATTATATTATAATACTATTACTTCTTTATTACATATAATATTATTGTTTTTTAAAGAAAAAGGATAGGAGAAAAAAATTAAAAAAATTATTTTTTAATTCTTGTTATAAGAACAAAAGAAACCAATATTAATAAACCCAATGGATTTCCTGTATTATCTTTGCTTTTGACACCATTAAATTTATGATGATTATTTAATTCATCATTAAAATTATTTAAATTCTCATCAAAGTTATTCAAATCGCCATTATCAAAAAAAGAAGAATCCGTATCATTTTGAATTATATTGTTAGAGTTCTTATGAGCGGTGCCTCTATTACAAATATCATCACAACCAAATCCGGCATGATTATTTTCAAATGTGGAATTATAAACTTCACTAGAAGAATCTTGATATATTGCACCGCCATGCATTTCTGCTGAATTATTCACAAAACCAGAATTATAAACATTAGAATTATCCTCTTGATAAAGTGCACCGCCAAAATATCCTGCAGAATTATTTACAAAACTAGAATTATAAACATCACTGTATTCCATTTGGTTAACTGCTCCACCATAAGAAGCACAATTATGAATAAAAATAGAATTATATATCTTACTATTGTTGAATTGCCAAATAGCACCCCCATAAGCAGTGAGAAAATTATCAACAGAATATCCATTATCCATGAAGATAGATCCATGAACAGTACTGCCTCCATATTGCTTGACTGCACCGCCATCAACGGCAGAATTTTTAATAAAAACAGAATTGTAGATATTACTACCCCTTTGCTGAATTGCACCTCCGTTAAAGCCAACATTGTTAATGAAAGTAGAAAGATTTATAGAACTATTTTTTTGATAAATGGCACCACCATAACCTAAAACCACATTTTTAGGACCATAAACATCACCTTTTGGTACCGAATTATTAATAAAAGTTGAATTATAGACATTACCATTTATCTGATAAATAGCACCCCCTCTAAATTTTGCAAAGTTATTTTCAAAAATACAATTATTTACAAATCCACCATTTTTAAAATAAATTGCACCACCTTCAGAAGCGGTTTTACCATTGATAAATTTAATGTTATTTAAAACAACACCTGAAGAAGAAATATCAAATATTCTAGAGTTAAAATCTGCATCAATAACATGATCATTTCCATTGATTGTTAATGATTTATTTATTTTAACACCATCAGGAAAATCATTATTATCTGAAAAATAGTCTTTTGTAAGATTTACAATGGAATTTTCGGAAGATTCATCAATTAAATTTTGAAGTTCATTAAAGGATCCATAATCTGATTGTAAAATATCATCAATTTCATCCAAATCACTGGCACTGCTAACAGACAATGTTAAGAGAAATACCACCAAACAGGCCAGAAATAATTTCAAGATATCCATAATTAAAATATGGTTAAAATACATTATATAAATTTTCTAGTAGGGGGAATCCTTTTTAGAAATATTATCTTTTATTTTACCATGAGCTTTTGGATAGAATCCGACATCAGCAGATAACTTTCGCATGTTTTCAATTATTTCATTTGTCGGAATAGATACAGGGCAGTTTAATGTACACAATCCACATAAAGTACACATGTAAAGGCCGGAATTATAGCATGTCTCATCATCTTCAATGAATTTGGACATAGCCACTCCACGGCCCCCCAGATAATTATTGAAACCGAATTCATTTCCAACAGCATTATATACGGGACAGTGAACTACACAATTTCCACAGCCAATACAATAAAGGCATTCTTCACTGGCTTCACTTCTTCCGTTGTCCAAAAGGATAACAACCACTTTTTCAGCACCATACATATTCTTTAAAAGCTTTTTTTCAATATCTGCAGTTTTTGAGGGTCCTGAAATCACATTCATATATGATGTTACAAAGTTGCCTGTTGCAAAAATTGTCTCAAGCTTTACAATTGATATTGCGTCTTCAAGACAAGGCACTATTTTATCAATTCCAGCCACAATTATATGCAAATCTTTCAGTGAAACTATTGAAATATTACCCTCATTATGCACCATTACAAGGGACCCTTCTTCTGCAGCTATTGCATTGGCTCCACTTATACCTACTCTTGCATTTTTCAGACGATTCAGCACATCCATTCTTACAGTCTCCATAATCGCGCGAGGTTCGGGATTGACATTGACATCCAATGACTCATTGACAATGTCTGTAATTTTAGAAATATTCAAATGAGAAGCAGGCCCTGTCGGATGAACTGGCTTATTGTCAGTTTTTTTAAGCTGCAAAATCCTATCTCCCAAATCAGTTTCGACAACATCAATGTCTTTATCCGCCAAATGTTTTTTGAGATTTATTTCACCCAGAGTATTTGATTTGGCCTTGGCAATGGTTGTCGCTCCATACTCATCAATCAACTCATCGATTATGTCAATTGCATCTTCTGAAGTGTCAGCCATCACACAGTCAATGCCATTTCGCTTAAATGACTCCAAAAGCTGGTTCAACAGCTCTTCATTATTTTCAATGGAAAACTTTTTTATTTCACGGCCTCTTGACTCAAGCCTTTTGGTTGATGACGAATCCTTAATGGAATTTGATCTGTTTTTAACAGTGTTGAAAGATTTTCTCATTGTTTCAAGTTCACTGGATTTCATCAAAATCACCATATTTCACTAAAAATTCAGTCAAATCAAGAACTTCCAAATCATCATTTTCCAAATTAAGCTTGCAGAATGGACAGGAAGTGATTAATATTTCACAGTCAGTATCTTTTGCCTGAGCTATTCTTGAGCTTGCCATTTGATTGGCGATTTCGGGATAAGCGGACTTTACTCCTCCTCCAGCTCCACAGCATAAACTGTTTTCACGGATGTTTTCCATTTCAACAAGGTTTGCAACTGATTCAATAACCTCTCTCGGCTCATCAAAAACGTTCAGATGACGTCCCAAATGACAGGAATCATGATAGGTAACATCCAAATCCTTTTTTGTAAAATCAAGTTTGCCATCCCTGATTAATTCATCCAATAACTGTGAAATGTGGATTACATCCAAACCTTCATAATCCTCTTTTAAAGTCTTATAGCAACCGGCACAGGAAGTTAATATTTTTTCTTTATTAAAAATTTCAGCATTTCTTTTAATCTGCTCTTTTGCTTCGCTTTCAAAACCAGTCCTGAGCAAAACAGATCCGCAACACTTTTCATCATCCAAAATATGATAATCAATACCCGCAGTATTTAAAAGAAATTCAGTTGCCTTTTGAATATTGGTTTGCTTTTCCCTTGCAGTGCATCCTCTAAAATACAACATGACTTATTCCTCTTCATCATCAAGAGTTATTTCGTTGTTTAAAGCGACTTCCTTAACAACCTTATTTAAATTGTTCTGCATTTTGTCAATCACAAAGTACAATTTCAAAATTGTGTAGAACAATACCACAAATACCAGGATAATTACAAAGTCCAAACCACGTGTAATACCAAATATTCTAGCGAATGAATTACTGAATTCTGGGAAAATTGCAAATAAACTAACAAAAATCCAAAAAATAGACCACAAAACAACTGTTGAAAGAGAATTTTTATTATTTAGATATCTTCCAATGAACCAGATTATGGCAATGATGGAAATTATGGGAACTATTAAAGCATATAAAAACATATTTTCACCTTTTAGAATTGATGTCTAATCATCTGAAGCAATATCTGAAATGCGACTTTGACGTTTGTCCCTTTAGCTTGAGTCTCGGGAGTGTAAATTGTTTTGATTGGAACTTCCGCAAATGGAATATTATTATCATTGATTTCACGTATGAATTCTGAAGAAATCAAATACCCTCTTGCGTTGATGCTGATTTTATCCAATGCATCGGATGTGATGGCCCTAAATCCTGTTTGTGAATCACTTACATCTACCCTATAAAAGAGTTTGGTAAAAAAGTTCATTATTGCATTGGCATAATTTCTACTTCTAGGCATATCCTTTAAAGGCCTTACACCAATTACTGCCTTAGCTTCACCTGTAACCAGAGGTGTTATAACTGCATCCAAATCATCAGCAGAATGCTGACCATCTGAATCCATACTAACTACATATTTTGGATTGTATCTTAAAACGGCTTCAAAACCTGTCTGTGTTGCAACACCTACTCCACGGTTGATCATTAAAGAAAAGATATGAATCTGGCCAGGATATTTTTTCTTGGATTGCTTAATAACATCCAGAGTATTGTCTGAAGAACCGTCATTAACGATTACCATATTATATCCTTTCTCGGCTATCTCTTCAATAACCGGTTGGATTCTTGTTGCCTCATTATATGCAGGAAGCACCACATAAGTAGCATTTTTATCTTCCTCAGTAACTTTATATTCCATTTTCCACCCTATAAAGGTCCTGCATCTTCTTTTCCTTCACGCATTCCCATTCCAGCTTCTTTTCTCATTGCTTTTCTGTGATACATCATCTTGATTAAATTTTGTGCATGTTCACGTGCCCTATTTTCTGCAAGCTTTGCAAGCTCAACCGGATCTTCTTCTTCATCTTCATGGACAAAAACTTCCAGAATATGAGTGTTTGTCATGAGCTGTGCATTAATCAGACCGGTTGATGCCTCATGAGCACACATCTTATCTTTTTCCATAGGTCCAGGCATTCCAAGTGCCATTACGATATCACAGTTTTCTTCTTCAATGAGAATTTTGGCAGTTACCGGCAAATCTTTTACGCCAGGAACTGTTTCACGAATTATTTTTAAATCATAAGCGTTATTTTTAAGTTCATCAATGGCAGCTGACGCCATATCAAAACGGGCAAATGTTGTATCACAAATTCCAATTCTCATCTAAATTCACCTTATGAAAAAATATGTTTTTAATAATATATATGTTTGGCTAATAATTAAAAAGTATTATGAATTATTACTTATAGTAATACTTTAGATATTAAAATTATGAAAAAAATCTGATTTAAAAAAAAATTAGTTTTTACTTAATAAATCTAAAAACTTGTCCTTAGCTTCAGCAATGGTTAATGGATAATCATTTTCCATATCAAAGCCCTCCTGTTCAAGTTCCTGGAAAAGTTCAGTTACAATAGGCAATTTTAAGTTTGCTTGTTCTAGAATTTCAGGCTGTGCGAAGATTTCCTTAGGAGTGCCTTCAGCAATCAACAACCCATCAACCAAAACAAATACCCTTTGCGCATAATTTGGAACCAAATCCACTTCATGAGTTGAAATAACGATTGTAATTCCTTCATCATTCAATTGCCTTAATAATTTCTGCAGATTAACTACACCTTGAGGATCCAAACCTGCTGTAGGTTCATCTAAAACCATGATTTCGGGTTTCATTGCAAGAATTCCAGCAATTGCAACTCTTTTCTTTTGACCACCGCTCAAGTGATGCGGAGCTGTTTTTTCAAAACCACTCATCCCTACACGAGCAAGGGCTTCCTCAACTCTGTCTTGAACCTCTTCCATGGATAATCCCAAATTAAGAGGTCCGAAAGCAACATCCTCTTCCACTGTCGGAGCAAAAATTTGATCATCCGGGTTTTGGAACACAATACCTACTTTTTGCCTGAATTTGAGTAAAGATTTCTTATCATATTTTAGTTCTTCACCATCTATAAAGACCTGTCCTTCATCAGGTTCATAAATTCCATTCAAATGAAGAAACAAAGTAGATTTACCTGCACCATTCTTACCTAAAAGAGCAACCATTTCTCCCTTTTCAATCTTTAAGCTGACCCCTTTAAGAGCCTGATACTCAGAATTATAAGCATATTTAATATTTTTTACTTCTAACATATTATTCCTCCATTTTTCGTGGTTTGTAAACTGGAAGCTCACCATCATATCCCCTTGAATCTAAAGAATGCTGTAGTGTTTCACTCTTATCAAGAGATCTTAAAAATATTGTACTTGCAAGAGCACCTAAAGACTTGAATGAAGTCCAGTATGAATGGTATCCCAATCTAGAGTTTTGGGCTTTCTGCATAGTGTCAATTTCATTCAAAAATATGAATATTGAATTGTACATTAAAAGAGCAATTTCAACTAATATTTTGGGAACTTTTAAAGTCCTAAGACAATTTAAAACCTTAGCTATTGGTGTTGTAAGTGCTAAAAAACCTAAACAAGGCAAACAACCCAATACACGCATAAATGTATAAACCGCATAATGATATGAATCGGTAGTGACCACTATGCCGAATATTCCTGTTTCATAAATTACATCACCCTTTCCAAAGAAGAACAGTAAAAATATACAGGTTATAATAAGAAATGCCATTGGAATTGACAGGAATTTTAAATAGGATCTGTAGTTGATTTTTGCAATAGCTAAAATAACAATAGACATTACAACAAATATGAATACATCAAAATACAGATTATCCAAAGCTAATGTAACAATTAACAAAATAATTGATAAAAACAATTTAAAATAAGGATTGAACTCCGTTAACTCATTGTGATGCGCAATATAATCCATATCAAATTTCATAAAATCACTTTAAAAAAAAGAAAAAATAAAAGAAGAATCAACTTATTCTTCTTTGCCTTTTCCTCTCCAGTAACCGAAGAAGTAACCAATAATGACTGCTCCTATAGCTGCTTGAAGAGCAAATAATAAACTTTCTATTTCACCACTAGGTGGCTCCCATATAGATGAAAACCAAGGTTCGAAACCAGTTTCTTCGATAGCTTCACCAGCAGCATCGTCTGCACCACCAAAGTATCCGTCATCTTCCCCATGACCATTGAACATTATCAATGGCGCGACGAACAATACTATACAAACAACAGCCAATATAATTAATGTTGATGTTTTCATTTATATCACCTTATGCTTCATTAGGAGCTAAAGCACCTAATTTATCTAATAATTTTGGTTTGTAAGCTTTTAATCTGTCCCACGAAATCAGGAGCAGGGAAAGCAAGAGCTAATTGGAATGAAGTAGCTACGTAAGTTAATAAATCACCCAAGAAAGCTGCAAAGAAGATTGCAACAGTTGATGAAATATTAGCTTTGATTAAACCTTTATATACAATCCATGCAACTAATGGTCCGACAATACCCATAGAGAATATATTTGCACCTAAAGTAGTTAAACCACCGTGAGCAAGCAATAATGCTTGGAATAAAAGTACGATAGTTGCCAATACTGCAGTTACAGCAGGACCAAATAAAGCTGCACCTAATCCATTACCACAAGGGTGTGAACAACTTCCAGTAACAGAAGGTAATTTCAAAGATGATAAGACGAACATGAATGCGCCACTTACAGCAAGTAAAGCTTTGGATTCAGGAGTTTCATCTACTATTTTTTTGATTTGATATAAACCGAATGCAACAACAATGAATGATATGACGAACCATATAATACACCATTCCAACGGTAAATATCCTTCCATAATATGCATAAATAATTTCCTCCAAATAACCTATCAATATAGTTTGATAAATATCTCAATAAAAATTTAAATTATAATTAAACTTTTTTAAAGTTTTATTGATAATGGTATTATATACTTTATTATATATAAATATTATTAGTAATACATGAAACAAAATTTAGGACAACCTAATTATTTTAATTATAAAACTAAACCAAGAGGATAACATGAACATAAAAAACAACTTAATCTTAGCCCTTGATGTGATGAGTGAAAGTGAAGCAATTGAAATTTGCGATTCAATTAAAGATAACATCGACACTATAAAAATCGGATATCCATTAGCACTTGCGGAAGGTCTTGAAATAATTAACAAACTTAAAGGTAAATTTGGATTTAAGGTAATCTGTGACTTTAAGGTAGCAGACATTGATGCAACCAACGAAAAAATATGCGATGAAACATTCAAGGCGGGAGCGGATGCAATAATATGCCACGGTTTTGTCGGATCAGACAGTGTTCAAGCATGCCTAGACATGGCCAACAAACATGGAAAAGAGTTATTCCTACTTACCGAAATGTCACACCCCGGCGCTAAAATGTTTTTGCAAAAAAATGCAGATGCAATAGCTCAAATGGGAGTGGATATGGGAATTACAAATTATGTTGCCCCTGCAACCAGACTTGACAGATTATCAGATATACGTGACATTGTCGGTAAAGATGCATATATTATCTCACCAGGCGTTGGAAAGCAAGGAGGAGACGGTAAAAAAACATTGGAATACTCAAATGCAATTATTGTTGGAAGAAGCATTTACGAATCAGATAATCCAAAGGAAGCTTGTGAAAAATTAATCGAATCATTGAATTAAACCTAAACTATTTTAATTAAAACAAATAAATATAATATTGTTCTTATTATCTTTGAACAAATTGATTAAATGGAGGAAAAAATATGGCAAACGAAGTAACAAAATTAATCATGGAAACTATCTTAGGATTAATTACCACTGCATTCGCATTTGTTGCAGGTTTAGCATGGAACAGTGCAATCCAAAAATTAATCGAAAACTTCATAGGCACTGGAGACGCACTTCCAAGTTTATTCATTTACGCTATCGTTGTAACCATTATTGCAGTACTTGTTACCGTATTACTCGCTAGAGTAGCTGGTAAAATGGGTATCGAACTCGGAGAATAAATAATTAATAAAGGAATTTCATATTCCTTTTTTTAACTTCTTTTTTTAATTTAAACTTTCAAAGACAATTCCTGCAGCTTCATAGGATATTTCAAATAAAATAAAGCAAACAAATATCCAAACATTGAATACACCACAAACTGCAAGTAAAAGAATTACTATTTTCATCACAAACCTATATTCAAAAAATAGATTCAAAAACCTGTTTTCAGTGAATTTGCTAATCAGTTCATGACCTACCTCATCTGAAAAAGCAGCCAAGATACAGATTAATAAAATAACCAAATTCAACTCTGGAATTCCACCAATCAGCAATATTACAATGAAAATCAGCAATGTGATAATATGATGAATTCCATCTACTTTCAGTGCAATGAAGTTACCTATCAAAATAGCCATGAAAATATAAGCCGCCTCAACACTGTAGATTGTAGCCAATCCTGATGCAATTGCACATAAAGCGCCAAAAACAGATGCAAAACTCAAATTACCGTTAACATCAAACAAATCATCTGAAAATTTCATGAAAAATCCAGATAAAATAAACAGTAAGGCAAGAATTATATAACTCATTTAATCCCTGCTGATTTTATCCAAAGCCGCTGCATAAATCAATGGGAAAATAACGGTTACATCCCCAACGACACTAGCTAAATTTGAACCGCACCTTGCCTTAGCCCATGATTTTGCTTCTTCAAGAGGTGCACCTCCCAAACTACCGGCTTCAGGCCTGTCCATAGTTATCTGAATAGCTGCATCAAGACCTCCTGTAATCACATTGGAAGCAAGTGTATAATGTTTGGTCAATCCGCCTCCCAAAAGTACGGCACCTACCTTTTCAGAACCAAATACTATGTCTGACAATAATGGCATGTCTCCCGCAGCGCTGATTGTAAAGTCATGGTCCTGTGAAAAAATCCACAGCTGAAGGCCCATCATTGAATCAATCAGACCCGGCGCAAAAATCGGAATATCATGTTTGGCTGCATTGGCGACAAATGAGTTTTCATCATCAACCATGAGGCCTATTTCATGAAGCAATTCCTGAATTGAAATAACGTTTTTCTTCTGAGATATTTTTTCGAATATCTTAATTATTTCACCTTCAAAAATTTCAAAATCATCAGAGCCAACGTTAATGTCTGCAATTCTACCTATTCCTTCTTCATTCAATTCCTCATCATCTTTTCCTTCATGACGATAATGGGACCCCCCGAATGCTTCAACAAGGTCGTGAGTTATATTTGCTCCGCTTGAAACTATCAAATTCACATGCCCTTCCCTAATCATTTTAGAAACTATATTTCTCATGCCTCCAGGTATCAGAGGACCTCCAAGGCTTAAAAATACATTCATGTCCTCATCCTGAATCATTTCGGCCAATATATTGCATGCGCGGGCTACTCTACCTGCACCTAAAACGCCTGATTCATCGAATTGATCCAGTAAATCAATTACATTCATACCTTTATCAACATCAATTTGGTTAACTTTCATTAAATCACTTGAAAAAAATTAATTAGTAATTATTGGAAATTGCTCTAAATTAGTAATGCTGTCAATTAAATCTGTTCTTGTAACAATTCCAAGCAAGTTTTGGTCATTGTCAGCTATAATCAATCTTGAAATTGATTTTTTACGCATTACTTCAATAGCATTGGCAATCTTTAAATCTTCATTAACAATAACGACATTCATTGACATCAATTTACCAACATTTTCGTTTTCTTTGCCTTCAGCTATTGCCTTTACCAGATCTGTAACTGTAAATACTCCAACTACCTTTCTATCTTTTATAACAGGAGCGCCATCAATTTCATGAGAATTCAATTTTTTAGCCGCTTCCTTAACAGAGCAATCTACTGAAAATGATATTACATCCTTACTTGCAATATCTCCTACAGTTTTTTTAGGAATGCTTCTAATGGTTGTTGTATCCACCAGAAGAATGTTATCCATATCATCTCTTCCTACAATTTCACCCATAACGCCCAAATTATTTACAGGGGTTGGACCTATCCTAATTACATCCCCAAGATTCAAATCCTTTATACTTCCTAAAACTTTTATTGCAGCTTCACATTCTGTTGGTTGGGGAACACTGGTAAACTCAATTTTAGCAACAGAAATATCCTCCAATCTTTTACCGTTTTTATAAATAGGAACCTTTGAATCCCTATCTGAAACTGAAATATTTAAGGAATGATAAGCTTCAATTGTAGGTTTATATCCTCCTCTAGGACCTGGAACTCCTTTAACTAAACCCAAACTTCTTAAAGACTGCATCTGGTTACGAATTGTTCCAGGATTTCTTCCCATAACCTCAGCAATGTCCTCTCCCTTAATAGATTTCCCATTTGAGGACTGATATAAATTAATCAATGTTTGCAAAATTTCCTTCTGTACAGATGTTAACATATTTTTTCACCTATAACTTAATAATAGTATAATTTATGTTAAGTATGCCTTATAAATGTTAATGATAAATAATGATGGATAAAATCAGATTTTAAGAAATATAAAAAATGTTTAAAAAAAATAAAGAAAATAAAATGATTATTCAATCAATTGTTTCAAATCATTTCTAATAATTGAAGTAGCATCAAATCCTTTGATGACATCCACCATTTCAGGGAATTTAGCTTTAGGAATTAAAACATTGATTTGTGAAAAATCAGAACCTGCAGTAATTGTAGGCTCATCAGCACAAAGCTTATTGTCTATCAAATAATTGGAAACTTCTTCTATTTTTGAATTTGCAATATTGAACTTTACATCGAAATATCTTTTAGCAGTGATTGCTCCAAGCAACTGTTCATAAATCATTTGAGCCTTCTTGAGCTTTTCACCAGTACATTTTTCACTGGCGTAAAGACCTGCTGAAGAATGTAGAATAGTCTCAATTTCCTTTAATCCAGCTTTTCTAAGGCTGCTTCCAGTTTGGGTATTGTCAACAATCAAATCAGCACCTTTAGCAATGTAAACTTCAGTAGCACCGTCAGAGTTGATAACCTGTACCATTTCATTGTCTCCGTCAGTCAATCCCCTAACCTGGACAAAAGGTACTGCATCACCATAAATTTCCTGATAAACCTCATTTTCCATAATGAATTTTCTGGTCAGGTTTGGATATTCAGTGAAACATAAAATTGGAGTTTTCCTATCCTTATTTGCTCTGAACAAATCTGACAAGCTGTCATATGGAGAATCTTTAGGAACTGCAACAATCAGACGGGTTTTTCCATAATCCAAATCCCCAAGCTTTACAGTGTTTGTAGGTCTTAAAACTGATTCTTCCTTAATCCAATCCTCTCCGACGATAGCAATATCAACCATTCCCCTGTTCAATTCAACTGGAGTGGATTGTGGACGGGTTAAAAACGCAACAATGTCATCATCATTCATAATTTCAATTTCATAAGATTCATCACCAGGTTCGTATCCATTGACTTCATAACCTGCATCAACAAATAATTGATGAGTATTTCCTCTTTTAACGTTGTTTAAACTTCCCTTTGGAAGTCCTAAAATTATTTTATCATTCATAGTAATACCTACACTAAGATTAATGTTTAAAATATATTAATGTAATGGTTTAAAAAAAAAGAAATTTAGTTGTGATACGGCTCACAACTTTGCCTATCGATTGCATGCTTGTGAACATGCATATGTTTAATTCCATTTTCAGTTTTGATTTCATCAAGGATTACAACACCATCATGAGAATGGGCGTGCTCACCATCGTTATGGTAGTGATAATGTGAGTGTTCTGCATTTTGAGTGTCAATTTTCTTGATTGAATCATCGAAATGTCTATCATACAGCAATGCTGCATTTAAAACTACCAAACAGGATCCCGCATTGTGAACAATGGCTCCAGTTACCGGGTTCAATAGTCCCAGAACAGAACATACAATAGCGGCAGCATTAATAGTCATTGAAATTATAATGTTTGCTTTGATAGTAAATAATGTGGAATTTGAAAGTTTTTTAAGATAAGGGATTTTTCCAATGTCATCTCCCAAAAGTGCAATGTCTGCAGCTTCAATAGCTACATCACTTCCGACAGATCCCATCGCCACACTTACATCAGCAGTCTTAAGTGCAGGTGCATCATTTACTCCATCTCCGATCATACATACCTTTTTACCTTCGGACTTGAATCTTTCAATCCATGAAAGTTTTTCTTCGGGAAGGAGATTTCCATAAACTTTGCCAATTCCAACTTGTGATGCAAAGTAATTAGCAGTTTCTGTGTTATCTCCCGTAAGCAATACGGTTTCGGTTCCAAGTTCATGCAAACTGTCAATCATCTGTTTGGAATCTTCACGTATTACATCAGACAAACCAATCAAACCTACAACTTCACCATCCAATGCAACAATAATGGAAGCCTTACCTTCATTTTTTAATTTATTCAGCTGTGTGTCAATATTTAAATCAATACTATTTTCTGATAAGAATTTGGAGTTTCCTGCATATACCTGACCATAAGAATTTTTACATGTAACCCCTTTTCCGGGATACATCTTAAAG
This sequence comes from uncultured Methanobrevibacter sp., assembly GCA_900319985.1. GTDB lineage: Archaea > Methanobacteriota > Methanobacteria > Methanobacteriales > Methanobacteriaceae > Methanocatella. The sequence goes on from ONQL01000040.1 coordinate 34,846, forward strand.
TCTTTTGGTTCTTCAATATCAATTTCGGCTTCCTTTGCATTGTTAACAACAGCTTTAGCCAATGGGTGTTCACTTAATTTTTCACAGGATGCTGTGATTTTAAGTAAATCCAAATCAGTTAAATCTTTACTTAAGGAAATAACATCAGAAACTTCTAAATTACCGTAAGTTAATGTTCCGGTTTTATCGAATACTAAAGTATTTAATCCACCCAGAGTTTCAAGTGCCTCGCCTGATTTGATTAAAACACCATATTTAGTTGCCTGACCAATTGCAGCCATGATTGCAGTCGGTGTTGCAAGTATCAATGCACATGGACAGAATACCACTAAAACGGTTACTCCTCTTTCGATATTTCCTGTTGCCAGCCATGCAACAATAGCTATTATCAATGCTACGGGAACCAACCATGTTGCCCATTTATCTGCAATTCTTTGGGTTGGCGCTTGTTTTTCATCGGCGGCCTTAACAAGATCAATCAGTTTTTGAAGTGATGAATTTTCACCCAAACTGGTTGCCTTAATATCAATGGCACCATACATATTCATAGTTCCACAGAACACCTCATCACCAACTTCCTTATCAACAGGTAAAGATTCACCAGTCATAATTGATTGGTCAAGTGATGAAGTACCGCTTATAATTTCACCATCAACCGGAACGCTTTCACCTGGAAGAATTCTTAATGTATCTCCCAATTTTATATCATCTACGGGAATTACTTCCTCTACACCATCACGAATCCTTCTTCCAGTCTGTGGAGTTAAATTAATTAAATTTCTTAAACCTTTCTTAGCCCTTTCAACAGTCCAGTCTTCTAAAAGAGCACCTAAAGCCATAATCCATGCCACTTCTCCTGCCGCAAATATTTCACCAATTAAAAGTGATGCAACCATTGCTATTGCAATAAGCAAAGCTGATGAAATCCATTTTTCACGGATTAGTCTGGTCAGTGCCAGAAGCAACATCGGAATACCGCTTATTATTACTGTACCCCATGCAGGGTTTAAATAAATAGGAGTATCAATTCCCAATATCATAAAAATAACTGCAATCAGTAAAAATATACCCGAAATGATAGTCATTTTTAGTCCGAACAGAAAGTCAGTTATTTCATCTATCATGTAAAAACACCTCAAAGTATTACTTTTTTTGAATTTATTTAAATACCCAGTATTACTCAAAAATTTTTTAATGGAAATTCCAAAATTTTGAAACACATTAAAAAATTAAATTCAGTAAGTACCAAACAGCCCAAAAGTATTACTTTTTTTGAGTTCATTTAAATACTCAGTATTACCATACTACATATTTGTAAAATATAGTATATAAATTATTACTTTTTTTGAATTCATTTAAATACCAAGTATTACTTAAGATAAATTAAAAAAAAAGAATCTGTAAAAAAATACAGATTATGAGAAAACAAAACTATTCTTCTTCGATTTTTTTATGATGCATGCATTGCTTAACATCCAACAATTGATGTTCATGCATTTTACACACGATTTTGTATTTGTTTCTCAATTCCAAATGTATGCAGTCATCACAAATCATATTATCAACCCAGTTACGGTTTCATTGCCAAATCCATTATGCTGAATGGTTCCCCTTCTTTTCGGGAAGTCGGCCCGCCCATTCCAAAGGCAGATTTTGCAAATTCCTTGTTCATTCTTTTTGAAACTTCACCGAATATCATCTTATATGCAGTACACTGCGGATCAACAGCTCGAGAAGTCTGATATGCAACAATTGCATTGTAAGGGCATCCCCCTTCACAATATTTAACATATCTGCATTTTTTACAGTTTTCATCGACATAATCCCTAAATTCCTGAAGTTTTGCCCATGCATCGGACTCTTTTAAATCATCGAAACTTGGACTGTCAACAACATTTCCCAAAACATACTCAGACATTCCAACAAACCTGTAGCAAGGATAAATGGAACCATCAGAACCTACCGCCAATGTTGTTCCTATGCAGTCTGCAAATGTGCAAAGGGTTCCCCTTCTTCTAAGTGAAGACTTGCAGATATGGTCCAAATCCATTACGGTAAACTTGTCCAAGTCATAGAGATATTTATCCAGCCAATCAACAAGCAGTTTACCATGCTCTTCCTGGTCAAGTGCCCACGGATCAGCATTGTCCCCTCTAAGTGACGGCAGGGCAGCATGGATTTTCAGATTCATTTTTTCGCCCTTAAAGAATTCATATAACTCATCGGAGAAATCCTTGGAGTAATCAGTTACTGTTAAAACAAAGTTAATAATCAGACCTTTGCTTTTGGCGCGTTCATATCTAGACATTGTTTTATCAAAGTATCCATCTCCCCTTTGATAATCATTGATTTCCTTTGGTCCGTCAATACTTGTACTTACAACCACATTGTATTTTACGAATAAATCAATCAGTTCATCAGTTAAAAGCCAAATGTTGCTTTGAAGTGAAAATCCTTCAAAATTTTCTAGTTTTGAGAGTTTTTCCAAGGCATATTCATAGAAATCATAACCTGCAAGAAGCGGTTCGCCACCATGGAAAGTGAAATGAACTTTATCATCCCTGAAATCATCTAACCAATCAATAATCTGGTCAATAATTTCAGTACCCATCATTTCTTTTTTATTTTCAGATCCCCAACAGTATTTGCAGTTTGATGGACAGTTTAATGTTGGAATAATCATTACGTGAAATGTCATTCTATCCGTAGACTTTATTTAATTCATTCAATAATTTTTTCTTTTCATCTTCTTCCATATTGTCGTTTACAAAGAAAATATAACCACAGTCCTCACATTTTACAGTTTCCATTTCTGCATGTGCCCTGTGATTGTCTAACAATTTTCTGTGAGCTATTTTATCTTTTGAACCACATTTTGGACATGGTGCCAATAATTCTTCAAGTTTCATATTTTCACCTATACTTTAAAATTAGTTTTTCAAATTATATTAATTTTTCACTATCCGAAAAGTTTAAATACGATGTAAAAATGACTTCAATTTTTCAAAGTGACTTCAACAAGCTTTAAATATCATATAAAAAGATATAATAAATTAAATTTAAAATTCAAGTGATAAAAATGCCTAATGACTTATATGACCAATTTATGAAAGAAAAAAGCAATCCAATATTTACCGAAATAATCAACATAGTCAGAGACAAAATTTGGCATGAGAGCATTGATTTTACAATATCTCAAAAATGGTTAAAAACGGAAGACAAATTATTCCTCGAATTGTATTATCTTTTAAGATATGCCTAACGGTTAACAAGTTTAATGGCATATTTATATATCGGAATACCAACAGTTTTAACAATCGGCAGAATATATTTAACTCCCGGAAATTCAAATTCCTTTTTAACTTTTTTAAGCTCGGAAATGATGTCCAATTTTTGCGGACATTTCCTCAGACATTTGCCACAGCCATTGCATAAACCGGCGTTGGCCGCTTTTCCCATGATTCCGCCAACATACTGATAATAATCAATCAATGAAGTGTTAATAAAACCTTTATGATTAAACAGATACTTTTCATTGTATGTTTTTAAACATTCGGGAATATTAACTCCCTGAGGACATGGCATGCAGTATCCACAGGTAGAACAGTTAATTTTTAAGGAATTCCTCATGACCCTTTTAACCAGTTCCACAGTTTCCATTTCCTCAAATGTCATGGATAGTGGAGTTGTTGAATTTGCAACAGCTAAATTATCCTCAACTTGATCTATAGAATTCATTCCAGAAAATACACATGAAATATTTCGATTGTTTAAAACCCATTGAAGTGCCCATTGTGCAGTTGTTTTGGTGGAATCTGCCTTTTTGAAAATTTCTTCAGCATCTTTAGGCATTTTGCCTGCAAGAATACCTCCCTTTAAAGGTTCCATTACAAAAACACCCATTCCTTTGGAAGCGGCATATTCAATACCCTCAGTGCTTGCCTGAACATTTTCATCAAAGTAGTTATACTGAACCATAACAACATCCCAGTCATAGCCATCAATCAATAAATCGAATTCCTCCTTAACACCATGATATGAAAAACCGACATGCTTAATCTTGCCTTCACGTTTTGCCTTGTTTAAAAAATCAATCAAACCTTTTTTAAGCAGTCTGTTAACGGTTTTCAAATCAACGGAATGGACAAGATAATAATCAATATAATCTCTTTGGAGTCGTTTTAGCTGTTCATCCAAAAAGTTTTCCATATCCTCATATTTTTTAACATGAATGGACGGCAGCTTTGTGCAGATTTTGACTTTATCCTTATACTCGCCCTGAAGAATCTCGCCTAAAAACTTTTCGCTGTCACCATAAAGATAGGCAGTATCGATAAAATTAACTCCATTATCAATAGCATGGTAAATTTGTTTTTTTGCTAAATCTCGATCGATTTTACCGTTTTTCAAAGGAAGGCGCATTGCTCCAAAACCCAATGCAGATACCTCATCCCCAGTCTTTTTGATTAATCGATATTGCATACTATCAACTTAAAAAAAAAGCATTGAAGTTATTTCATAAGAAATAACTATTCATTTTCATTAATAATATCTTTCATGTACTCCATCAATTCATCTTTGGATTCATCATCGTCCATTGCAAATTCGATTGAAGTCTTAAGCCATTCGAAACGATTACCAATATCATATGTTTTTCCTTCAAAAGTAACGCCATAAATTGCATCTAGCTTTTGAAGAGCGTCGGTAAGCTGAATTTCACCACCTACACCAGGTTCAGTTTCATCAATCTTATCAAATATGTCCGGAGTTAAAACATATCTTCCCATAATCGCAAGATTTGATGGGGCCTGATGAGCCAATGGCTTTTCAACAAGCTTTTCAATGTTATAAACATCCTTTTCCACTTCTTTTCCCTTGATGATACCGTATCTTTCCACCTTATTTTTAGGAACAGCTTCAAGTGAAATTGCTGATGCATCATATTTCTCATAAACGTCAATCAGTTGTTTTGTACATGGGGTCGGACCTTTAGTGATTGAATCACCTAAAAGAACAGCAAATGGTTCACCGCCGACATGCTTTTTAGCACAGTAGATTGCATCTCCCAAACCTCTTTGCTCCTTTTGCCTGACATAGCAAATATCAGCCAAATCAGTGATTGCGCGAACTTGCCTTAAACGGTCATCCTTACCTGCACTCTGCAAAGTTTGTTCTAGTTCAAAGGATTTGTCAAAATGGTCTTCGATTGACCTTTTGTTTCTACCTGTAACAATCAAGATATCATCAATTCCAGAAGCAACCGCTTCTTCGATAACATATTGAATGGTAGGTTTGTCGTAAACTGGTAGCATTTCCTTAGGTTGTGCTTTAGTAGCAGGCAAAAATCTGGTACCGAAACCTGCTGCCGGAATTACAGCTTTCATAATTTATCACCATATAAGTTTTAGTTAATAATATTTTATTTTAATATTTTAAATAAGTTATGAAAAAAATTAGATTTTGAAAGGTGTGAATGCAAACCCTCCAAAATTATATTTCAACATGAAAAAAGAGAATCATAGTTATTTTTTAACTATGATCTTATTTGTGTTTGTTAAGCCATTATAACTGGTTTTTATGGTGTATTTACCAATTTTTAAATTTTTAGAAACCTTGAAAGTTGCTATTCCTTTTTTATTGGTTTTTATTTTATAGGTTTTCCCTTTAAAATTAATCTTAACTACTTTTTTGGCAAATGCTTTTCCTTTTGAATTTAAAACCTTAACATGAAATTTACCTGATTTTTTAAATTTCTTGTAAAGATTTTTAGTAATTAGAGTATTTTTAATTGTTATCTTATTTTTAACTTTAACATCCCCATAAGCAGAATAAATAGTATATTTTCCAGGTTTGAATTTTAATTTTAAAGTAGCAACACCATTTTTATCAGTTTTGACAAAATAACTCTTGCTGTTGACTGTAAATTTGACTTTTTTGGAAATTACCTTTCCGATTAAATCATATACTGTTACTTTAAAAGAAATTTTGCTGTTTTGATAATATTTGGTTAAATCGCTGCTTACAATAGCTTCTCTAGCATCTATTTTTATTTTGATGCCATTGTTGAATGTTATATCCAAATATCCTGTTTTTTCTGCAGTATAATTAATTTTACCACCATAAAGTCCAGAAGCACCATCATAACGTGATATTTTTCCAGATATATCTACCAAATAGGATAAATCATAACTAACGGTTATGTTATCTCCTTTGAGTAAAAATTTACCGTCATGATTGTAATTCAAAATCAGCCATTTAGATACAAAAGCAGGTTTTTCCACTTTAGAGATATTGTAAATTGTATCTCCCCAGAAGTTATAGTCTGCATTTAATTTTTCGCTGGATCTCAATACCAAAGGATAGTTATTTCCAACCAAAACTGAGTGAACTACTGTTCCGTTTTTACCGAACCAGTATATTCCTCCATCGAAAAATCCGTTGTCCATTATTATTGATTCGCTTATAAATCCGTTGTCTCCAACCCAGCAGACAGCAGCACCGCACCATGCGTCATTTTGGTAAAATTGGGATTTCAATATTTTTCCGTTGCTGCCTCTCCATTGGACAGCTCCACCGGAATTTGCATATCCGACATGATTATTTCTGAATACACAATCTGAAACAGTCCCGTTTGTTCCGTTCCAGACAATTGCTCCGCCTTCAGTTATTTTTGCACCCATCTGACGGAATCGGATAGTGTGGATAATAAGCCCATCTTCAGTAACAATTTCCTCTTCCTTATCGAACGGATCATCTTCAATGCCTCGAATTTCATTGTTTGAGAAGTTGCAGTTTTTAACCCTACCATTTGCGCCATTCCAATAAATTGCTCCGCCCCCAATATCTCTTGAGAAGTATTTTGCAATCGGATTTCCATTGATAAAATTGATGTTTTTAATAACTACATTGTCTGCACTTATGTTAAAAATTCTTGAGGCGTTATTTCCGTCAAGTGTATGGCCATTGCCATCAATTACAATAGATTTATTAATTAAAATTCCCTTGTTTAATCCATTAATATAGATATAATTTCTATCTAAAACTAAAACACCTCCTTCAGGAGTGTTGTTAATTTTTAAAGACAAATCTTCAAATGAATTGCCATATCTGAATGTTACATTAATGTAAGATGAATTATACTCGTCTTCAATAGAAGAGAGACAATCAAAAGTGGAATTGACAATAGCTGCATGTGCATGAATCTGCAAATCCTTCTGATGATTATTTTCAAAATCGCATCCTATAACAGTTGGATTATCTCCATCCAAATGTAGTGCACCAGAATACTCTGCTGCAGAGTTGTTTTTAAAGCGGGAATTTGAAATTGTGACATTGCTATACCAATGAACGCAAATTGCACCGCCATTAAAAAGTGCAAGATTGTTCAGGAAATTGCAATTATTGACAAGAAGGTTATATCCCTGCAAATAAAGAGCTCCCCCTTCACTGTTTACTACCTGAATGTGAATCTGATGAGGGTCAAAACTCTCACCGCTTGTTAGGCCGACTGCAGGACCGTAAGTTACATTGTTATTTATGAAATTACAGCTTTCAATGAGTCCGTCATTTCCCTTCCACAAAACGGCCCCTGCAGCTGATGAAGCAGAGTTATTTTCAAAATTACAATTGGACAATGTACCGTTATTTCCCCACCAGGAGATGACTCCACCAGCAAGGCCGGTCGCTTTTGAATTGATAAAATTCAAATTTTTAATGCAGACATTATCCGCATTTACCAAAAACACCCTTTTCACATCAGGAGCTTCGATTGTATGGTTGTTTCCATCAATTGTGATTGATTTTGAAATTATAATTTGATTTGATGAATTTGTGCTTTTGTAATCCTGATTTAGATTAAGTGTTTCACCAACATCAGTTGAGTTGATTTCACCAGCCAAGTCTTCAAGATTAGCTGTAGCATTATTACCAGTATCTGCGGCACTTACACAGGATAGAGATACGGCAATCAATGCCAAAATTGATAAAATAAAAAATGTTTTTTTAATCAAATTAAATTCCTCCAATTGTGAAATATATTTGATTTAATAATTAATAAATTTTTCAAAACAAGAATTTTATATAAATGGTGCGGGGGACGGGACTTGAACCCGCGAAGGGACTGACCCACTAGGCCCTCAACCTAGCGCCTTTGACCGCTCGACCACCCCCGCATATAAAAAAATATATCCATTAACTTATTTAAAGTTAACTATTTTTAGCAAAATTTTCACGATTTTCATTTCTCATATCATAAATTAAATTAAAAATAAAGTATTAGCAAAAAATGTTGCAAATAGTTATTTTTCAATATTGGCAACTAAACTTTTAAATAATATGTTTAAATGGAAGCAATATTTTCAAATGACTTCAACAAGCTTTAAATACAGCCCAATATAAAATAATAAATGGCAATGACAAGTTAATACTTTTAACGATAACCAAGTTAAAAAATAAAAATTAACACTATTAAATTGCATGAACCATCGGGACGAGGGGATAGCACGGTAATCCTATACATAATGGAGTATACAGCCCGTGAAGTAAGAATCCTCAACTTCTATAAGTTGAGGCAGTTCAATTCAATGAAGAAAAACCTAAAAATCTATTAAATGGTTTTAATGTCTAAGTGATGAGTATTGTGAGGTAAAACTCACAATATAGACATTAAAAAAAAAAGCTAATTTTTCTAAAAAAAAATTTAATTTAAGTATCAACATTTATGGTAACTTCCATAATCTTATCATTTTTTAAATCTTCAATCAAATCCTGATTCAAATCCTTTGCAGCCTTATCTGCTTTAATCATCAATGTCCTTGAGCAGGTATAATCACTGGTTCTACAGACAATATCAGTCGGATGAGTCAAGGTCAAATCCTCATGGCCAAAACCAACTATTTCATCATGACCGTTTTCTGTATCCAAAATAACAGTTATTCTACTATTTGAGTTGGCTATTTTATCTTTAAGTTCCTGTGGAAAGTCAAGCATTGATTTGTCGGCACTGGTTCCGACAATGCAATCTGCAGTTGGACCGATTTCTGGATCTTTTGTAATTTCAAAAGTGGACTTGTGATGAGAGGTTACATTTTTGTGGCCTTTGGCTTGAAGTTTGAAAATCATGATTATAACTTTGGATGAAAAAATTAATAAGATTTTTCATTGCGTTTAAATGAAATATTGACAAATTATATTATAATATTAAACTCACAAATGCAAAATAATGAATGGATAAATTAAAAATAATGAAAGCATGATGAAAATCAGATAAAATGAATTCGGCAATCTACATGAAAAAATAAAAAAAATTAAAGGTTTTGAAAAACCCCTATTTTTTTACAACAATTTTATTAGAAACCTTCAGTTTCCCATAACTAGTGACTATTTTATACTTGCCCACTTTTAAAGATGATTTTATAGTAATGGCAGCTATTCCTTTCTTGTTTGTTTTAACAACATATTTTTTACCTTTGAATTTGAAAGTAATCTTTTTATTTTTCAATATTTTGCCTTTTTTGTTAACCAACTTGGCTTTGAATTTTGCAGTTTTTGATTTCTTTTTATATAAATTCTTGGTAATTATTGTTGATTTGACCTTAATTTTATTGGACACCTTATATCCTTTGTAGGTAGCTGTAATGGTGTAAGTTTTAGGCTTAAGTTTAATTTTGAACAGTGCATAGCCTTTCTTATTTGTTTTTACTTTATACGATTTTCCGTTGATTTTAATTTTAACGACTACGCCGGCACCTACTGGTTTTCCATTATCTCCATAGGCACGTACCTTATAATTTTTGCCCGCACCATAGTATTGTGAAAAGCCTTTATTTCCAGCTAATCTTTTGAAAATCAAAATATTATTGTATGCCTTTTCACCAGTTACAGGATTTTTTGCCTCAATAGTGTAACTTCCAACCTTAAAATTAATATTTAGTTTGGATATTCCATTAGGCAATGTTTTTGTGGTAACGGAATTGCTTCCAATTTTAAATGTGACCTTTGTATTTCCCAAAGCCTTACCGTTGGAATCACAAAATATTGCAAAATACTGTGTTCCGGTACCATACAATTTAATTACATCAATTCCTTCAACAGTTTTGGAAATATTAATTGATGCATTGGTTGAAGCTGAACGATATCTGTCAGTTTCATTGAAAAAGATTAATGCAACGTAATTTCCTGAAGGCAAATTCAAATCAAGCACAGCCTTGCCTGAACTGTCAGTTGAAATTTCAAACTCTTTTCCGTTAAGTTTAACATGAATTGTCCCACCAACAATGGCCTTGCCTGACTCGGATTTTAAATATATGATTAACTGTTCGCTACCCTTATAGTATTTAACTACATCCTTAGCAGTTAAATTAACGTTCAATAATGTATCGCGTACAATAAATTTGCCTTCACATGAACTTTTTGAAAAGTTTTCGTTTCCCTCATAGCTAGCCTGGAAAGAATAATTGCCCTCAGACAATTTTCCAATGACAAAGGATGATTTTCCATTGTTAACAAAAATTGAATATGACTTATCAGCAATTTTTAAGGTAATCCTATCGCTAATCAAATCGCCTTCTGTTGAATTTAAATTGATTCTTGCAACTACCCTGTCATTCAAACCTGCATCATCAATTTCAACTGTTAATATGGATCTTTTTTGAGTTATATTTAATTCATAAGTGGTATTTGAGGCATAATAGTTGTTATCACCATTATAACTGGCAATGATTGTATACTCACCAGTCTGTAACGGAGAAATGTACCACATGGCTTTTGAATCAACAATGTTCTTACTTCTTGGTGAATAATAGCCAATCATACTGAAAATTACTTTTCCTGTTGCATTAGGACTTAAATTAGCATAAATTCTAATATTTTCATTAAGCAATACCTCACCGACAGATATTGAAATCTGAGATTTGGTTTTAGAGATATTGAATGATGTGGAATTTTTTGAGCTGATATAGTAATGGTCACCCAAATACTCTGCAGTTACATTATAATTTCCAACATCGAGCCCTGAAAATGTCCAGACAGCAACACCGTCAACTATTTCAATATTTTTTGCAATGCTGCCGGATTTGAAACGTACGATACCTGTTGCATTATCGTTGAGGGTGGCAACGACAATTATGCTTTCACCATATACTGTATCATTCACCTGCAGAATTACATCGCTTGCCATCTCCTTTACATAAAAAATAGTGCTGAAAGTGGAATTGTGATAATTACCATCCCCTGAATAATAAATGTCCAGAGAATATTTGCCGGTAGATAGTTTGTATAAGTTTAGAATAACTTCAGAACCTTTAATCTCTTTAACATATTCCTTTTCATTAACTTTAAAAGTCAGATTTCCACTAGCATTTTTAAGGTCAAACACCCCAATAATCTGGTCAACGTCATATGTGCAGTCATCTGCAGAAACATTTAAAATCAAATTAGCCTTATTTACTGAAAAAGTGCTTTTAATCTCTTCACTTGTGAATTTATCATTTGAATATATTGCTTTAACTGTATACTTTCCAGTGTTTAAACCAGATACCTCGCATATTGCAGTGCTGTTAACAATTTCAACTGTTTTGCTTAAAATTCCTTCAATTATGAAATTGACCTTACCAGATACACCCTTATCAAAATCGGCTTTAATTTTTTCCATTTCCCCATAATGAATATCTTCAGTTGTTAAATTAAATTTAATGTCATTTACTGTCAAATCATTATGGATTGTTGCATTTTTATAAGTTGCTGAAATGGAATAACCTCCTGTCGGGAGATTTAAAGCAAAGTAGGCATATCCATCATCATCTGTTGTTATATTGTATTTGTTTCCATTGAAATCTACTGTTACAATCCTGTTGGGCATCGGAATGCCTGTCACTTCCAACAATCTTACCGAATAATTAAACTCATTATAATTCCAACCTGTTGAATTTTCACCTATGAAAACAAATTCATCCGCAACGCCAATTGTTGTATTCCATGTTGCATCAGAGCAGTTTTCATTTCCTTCATAATATGCAAAGACATAATTTGTTCCTTTGTCGAATTTGACATTGAATTTTACTTTGCCATCAGTGATATTTGCAGTATAGTGATTATAATTAATGTAAAGTCCAATCAATCCAGTACATTTTGCAGGATTAATATTTATAGTGACAGTACCGTTTAGATTTTTTTCATCCTCATCAATCACTACATCCAAAGAGGTTTCCTGTCTTGATACCTTAAATAAAGTTGATGCATTTGAAGGGACATATTTGGCATCTCCCTCAAACCAGACAGTTACATCATAGGTTCCTGCCTGCAATCCGTATAAATTGATTGATGTGGTGTCATTGTCCAGATAGATAGTAGCATTTACGCCATTAACTGTTAAAATTGCTTCTCCTCTAAGAGTATTTGGAACTACATTAACAAGGACTGTTGCATTTTGACCCACTTCTATATCACGGGCAGATACGTTTAAGCTGGAAGCATATTTTGTTACTTTTAATATTGCGCTTGCATTGGCTGCATAGTAATAATTGCTTTCAACAAATCCGAAGGTAATGTTGTATTCACCCTCTCCAAAATTATTTAATGAAATTGTTGTGTTTCCGTTATAAAGATAAACAATTTTCTTTCTGACACCATCAATATACATTATTGCCTGACCCTGAACTCCCTTAGGAAGAAGAGTAACAATAGCAGAACCCCTTTGGTCTATTTTAATTTCAGGAATATGTACTGATAAATCAACAGACTGCTTTTTGATTGTAACTGTTTTGTTGAAAAATGATTTGAAGTGATTTTCATCCCCTTCATACACCACTTTCATGGTATAGTCCCCAGGAAGCAAATCGGTTATTTCTGTATTGGCTTTCCCATTGTTCAAATCCAGCCTATATACATTATCGCCAATATATAAGGATACAACTCCTGTCGGAGTTGATTTATCCTGGCTTGTTACTGTAACTGCAACTTTAAGTGCATCTAAAAATGTGATATTTTCATTATTTTCTACAGCAAGTGAAGTGTAAAGCTTACCTACATCCACAGTTACATTTTGAGAGAAGTTACCTACGTTGGCATATACTGAAAATGATCCCTTGTTTTGAGAATGATTAAATATAAAATCGCTTTTACCGTTGATTAATTGTTTTTGTAATGTTTCACCGTAAGAAGTTGTGAATGTTACATTAAACATTGGGAACAGATTGATTTGAGGTATTTTGTTATTGTTAATTGTCCATGAAGCATTTATTTTAACTGATTCGCCAATGTTTAACATTGAATATTCCGGCACCAAAGTAAATACCATCCATGAGTTAACCTGATTGATATTGACTCTTGAACCGTCCACATAAGGATTATCATTAGTATTCCACCAATTGTTATCCAAACAAATTGCCTCTCCGCCGTTGAAATATATATCTCGAGAAATTCCATCAAATATGGCATTGTCCATGAATGCATTGTAAGTTAAATTCAGGTTACCTGCATTATAAATGTTTGGAGAACCTTTATATGCAGGCATTGGAGTTTCATAATTTCCTGTGTTGTTTCTGAATATTGATCCTCTGGCTTTAAGATTGCCGGAATTATAAATCGCACCATAAATAATGTTGAAATTAGCCCTTTCAATGTAATTGTTTTCGATTATGGAATTTAATAAAATAAAATCGCCAGTATTATAAATTGCAGAACCTTTGCATTCATGAAGAGCGTATGAATTTGTTATAATACTATTTTCCATGGTTGCATTGCCGTCATTGGCTATACCTGCACCATATCCAAAATCAACGCTCTGGGATTTGTTAAATTTGGAATTATTGATGAACAGGTTCCCCTTATTATAAATGGATCCTCCATAAGAAAACAAACCTGATGTGGACAGTGCAGTATTGTTTTCAAAATAGGAATTGAATACTTTCAACTCTCCAAAATTGCTTACTGCCCCTCCATAAATGTACTTGTCAACAGTATCATAGTACAGGACACTGTTTATGAATTGACAATTATCAATGACAACATCAGCCTTCTTAATGTCCAATGCAGCCCCATAAACACTATCCTTGTAGGAAACGGAGTATGAAACAGGAGATTTATATGCATTCACAAACTTGATATCCTTAAAGGTTACTTTCACATTGTCGGAAACTATAAAAATGTAATCCTTTCCCTGACCGTCGAAAATCGTATTGCCTGAACCGACAAAAGTTAGTGATTTGTCAATGGTTAACCTCGTATTTGATGTACCTTTATAGGTTCCATCTGCCAAATTGATAGTATAATTATCTTTAGATGATTTTAATGCTTTATCCACTGATTTTAATGCCAAAGCCTTAGAGCTCCCATCATTTGCATTATTACCATTAACACTATCAACATAGATTATTTTTCCATTGTCATTTAAATAATCATTATTGCTTTCAGATAAATTATTAAATTCCTTAGCGCTTAAATCGGAAGCGCTAACCGAGGATATTAATAAAAACACTGAAAAGATAATAAAAATTATTAATAATACTTTATTAAATTTCAAATTAAATACCTCATGTTGATTAAATTAAATTTTATAAATAATCATTTGTCAATGATGTATTAAGGTATGTAAAATAAAATATATATAATTATCTTGAAAAAATAGTAGTTAAAAAAAAAAGAATATAAATTAGTTTTAAGCAACTAATTTATTCCAAAGTTGATTTTTTGCGTCTGATTCCAACCAATAATAATATTAAAGCCGGAATAATCATGACAATTGAAGGGATGAACCTTTCAATTTCGTTTTCCTCCTCAATTTCATAAATCTTTTTACTTACACTTGAAGATTCACCTGCGGATGAATCCGAACTTGCGGTTGATTTTGATTCACTGGCAGCGGAATCAGTACCTTCGGTTGAAGGAGTTACATCAGAACTGTTTGATTCCACATTTACATTCTGCTGATGACCATCAAAAGAAGTCGTATTTACTTTTCCACCATCAGTATTTGAATTTGTATCTCCTTTACCACTGTCTGAATTTGAATTGATGTAACTTAGCAATAAATCCTTTAATGATTTTGAACCGCTTGGTTGATTATTTCTAGAGCCCTCGTCTTTATTATCTGAAGGCTTATCTTCACCTGATTGTGAATCATCTGTTGGAATTTTACCTGTTTCACCATCATCCTGACTTCCTGAACTTTTTTTAGAACCAGGAATCAATGGATTGAATGAATACTGTTTTTTTGTTTCACCACTGGATATCTTACGTCCATCAACATTATTGGAAATCTCCTTATCATTATTCGGATTATAATTAAATTCATTGCCATTATCAACACTATTTTCACGAGAAGCAAAGTAATCGAATGCTTTCATGATTGGATTGTTATAGAATTCCATGTTTTTATGTGCTGAAATGTCTCCATATTTATATCCGCTCTTGCTTGGATCAGCATTTGGATTATATGAAACCAATAAATTATTGAATATTTTAGAATCCACAGAACTTAATAAGTTAACGGAATAATATCCATCACTGAATACCGTGTTATCATGAATGTTATATTGATGGTCTCCTGAAGTACTTTGACGGTAACTAATACCGTATAGATTATCATCCACGGATACATCCCCAACACTATGCACTTCAATTGTATTATTGGCAATGTGTGAATGAGTATCCTGAGATTCAATACCTGCCACTAAAGCCCATTCATGGGTACCTGCCAAACCAGTAACATTAATCTTGTTGTTAGTGATTGATAATGATGTTTCACCATAGAAATTTTGAGAATAAATTCCTATATTCGGACCGTTGGAAAATGAATATAAATCATTTCTAGTGATGTTAACATCAGAAATCGGACCTGTAATCTGAATAGGATATGCAGTACCTGCAGCTAATTTACCACCAGTTGTTATAATAGAAATATTGTTATAAATGACTGTCAAATTATTTAGATTATAGATGTCTAACCCATAAAGATAATTGTCAATACCTGGAAATGTTAAAAAATCAACCATATTAATAGTGTTATTCGCTATTAATGAGTTTTGAGATTTTGAAATCAGCATACAATCCTGTGAAGGATATGAATTTTCAGGCCTTTTATTGATTTCAGACAAAAGGGTGTTTCCAACAAATGATAAATTATCACAATACTCCACACCTACTGTTAAAACCAAATCTGAAGCCAATTCAGCACCATTTACACCGAATATGATGTCTTTTAAAGGCAATGCAGCACTGACTGTGTTATTAGTTATTATCGCATTTGTACAGTACGATAACTTCATTGCACAATTGTACACATCAATATCATTGTTATGGCCTTCAAAATTTATTCTACAATTGCGAATCTTGAGATTTCTAACCGTATTATATTCATTCCCATCAGCAAAAATACCGTATGCTTGAACATTAAGAGGAACAATATAATTAATATCGAGATTGTTTAAAACAGCATCATCAGAATAAATCAATATTCCTGCGTGATCGTTTCTTGCAAATTCACTATCCAAATCCATTTTTAAATCTGTCATCGTAATATTTTTTGCATCCAATTCAAATACTGTGTTTTTTAAAGTGAATCCAATTCCTTTAAGAACTACATTATTTGCACGAATAGCTATTTTACCGAGATTTTCAAAATTCTGTGAAAATATCAATGTTTTACCTGAACATCTTGATTTTAAAACATTGTTGTCAAAATAGTCATCAAAATTTTGAGAGGTAATATAAATTGTATCATTGAATACCAAATCAGGCTCATCCGGAACTTCTTCATCCACATCAGACAATATGGAATTATTATCAACAGATAATTTTTGAACTTCAACAGAATCTAAAGAGTCTGAAGTATCATTAACGTCAATTTCAGCAGCAGAAATTGATGTTATAGAAATAATACAAAGAATAATCAATCCCAATATTAATTTTCTATTCAAACCTATGCTTATCACCTCCATTGAGGTTGTTGTCTCAAATAATCTTCAATTATACAAGTATAATTAAAAATTATTAAAAGATATTGTAATATCTATAAAAAATAGTTTATAAAGTTTACTTGAAAATAACAAAAAATAGTCTTAAAATGAGGATGTGACACGAAGTCACTATTTTTTTTAATTTTATTTTGTTTATTTTTTATTTAATTTTATATACTATGAAGTACAATCTTTTATTATAGAGAT
>ONQL01000038.1 GCA_900319985.1 uncultured Methanobrevibacter sp.
AAATTTCATCAAAGAGCATTTGGAAAGTAATACCCACATTTGTGCAATTCATCCATGACTTGTAGAAGTCATGGTATTCTTGCATTAATTAGATAAAATAGGATGGTATTCAACATCACCATCAATTTCAGCCAGTTTTTCATTGGTTTTATCGGTTATTGGAGTGAGTAGTTTTTCTATTATATGTAAGTGTGACGTTTACTATATGTTGTAAAATCTTGAAAACTGGCATTAGTCACAATCTGCAATTGGTGTGATATTTTGATATTCAATCATATTGGATTAACATGAAAATAATGAAATTTTTAAAAAGAGAGGTAATTGGTGTTTAATTGATGTATTAAACACCAGTGTTTTGAGGAAAATTATTTTTTTGGCAGATTTTTTTAATTTTCCAACGACTTGTATTTTGGGATTTTATAATACTGAATTTGGCAGTATAGTATTACAAATCCTGCATTTTTGCATTTCTTAGGTTGTATTAAATTAGAGAAATTGTGCAAAAATCTAATTCAACACATTCTAATTTCGGAGATTAATCATATTGACTAATAATATGAGAGTATTTTAGGCACGCCTAAATATATGACTCTAGGTATTACATATGTTGTCATCATATATAAACCTTTCTATAATTTTTAGGTAATCCTAAATAAATCATAGTTTGAAATTATTTTGATTGAATTGTTTTTTTTTTAAAGCATTGCAGTCCATAAGTCATTAATTATTGCTCTTTTAACGATAGTGTACTTAAATTTTTTATATTATCACAATTGTTATATTTATATTGATATTTGATATATTCCGTTTATAAGAACGTTTGTTTTATTAATTGGGCTCAATTAATGATTATAATTTTAAATATTCTTAAATTTAAATATTCTTAAATTTAAATTTGAATGATTTTAAAATAGTATTTGTGGAAAATAAATTTGATAAAGAGTAAAAATTTATATATTAATAATTTAATATAACTAATAGGACAATTGAATATGATTAGGTTGAATAAGATGAATGAGAATACAAAAATTTTAACTATCCAGGATATATCCTGTTTTGGGCAATGTTCTATAACAGTAGCGTTACCAATAGTATCTGCTTTTGGAATTGAGACAGCAGTCCTTCCTTCTGCAGTTTTATCTACACATACTTCTGGTTTTGAAGGTTATACTGTTAGAGATTTGACAGAAGACCTTCCGGATATTCGTAAGCACTGGGAAAAAGAAGGAATCTATTTTGATGCAATTTATACTGGATTCATAGGATCAATAGAGCAATTGGATTATATTAAAGAGATTATTGATTCTAGACTTAAGCCTGACGGTCTTGTTTTTGTTGACCCTGCAATGGCCGACCATGGTGAATTTTATAACGGATTCGACCAGGAGTTTGCAGATAAGATGGGTGAACTCTGTAAATTGGGGGATTTTATTCTTCCAAACACAACTGAAGCATGTTATTTATTACATAAACCTTGGAAAGAAGAATTTACTCATGAAGAAATGTTGGAAATGGCAAATGAACTTTCTGATTTTACAAAAAAATATGTAATTCTTAAAGGTGACACTCATAAAGAAAGCAAACTTGGAATGATTATTTTGGATAAGGAAAACTCTTCTGTTGATATTGTATACAATGATAAAGTGGATTATGTATCTCACGGAACAGGGGATGTATTTGCTTCCACATTTGTAGGGTCCACCATGTGTGGTAAATCTCCATCTGCCGCTGCAAAAATAGCTGGGGAGTTAACCAAAAAGGCAATTGAAAAAACTGTTGGTGATGAAACTCATACATATGGAGTTAAATTCGAAAAGGTAATTCCAGAAATATATGATTTGTTAAAATCAATTAAATGAATTATTTTTTTTTAAAAAAAAGAGTTGTTTGGAAACTCATTTGAGTTTCCTTAAATTAATTTTTGAATTTCTTCACGGACAATTTTATTTACAAGTCCGCCGTCTGCTTTTCCTTTAAGTTGTTTCATACACATTCCCATTAAAGGACCCATTGCACCCATTTGACGTTCTTTTACCATTCCTTCATTGTTAGCCACAATTTCTGAAATGATTTTGCTGACGTCTTCGTCACTGAGCATGGTTAAGTTGTTTTTCTCAGCGATTTCTGCAATATCGGTTTCAGGGTTTTTAATTGTTTCGATAGTTAATTTACGCACACTATCTTTAGCGATTTTTCCACCAGCCAATAAAGTGAAAATGCCTTTGAAGTGGTCTGAGTTTAATATGTCAATGTCATGACCTTCTCTTTTGATTTCTCTTAGGTCATATGCAAGAAGTGATGCCACAGGGGTTGCATCAACTTCAACATCTGCTAAGATGTCTTCAAACATGTCTGCTTCTTGTCTTTTAACAAGCTGTGTTGCTAAATCTTCACTCAATTTGTATTCTTCAATGATTCTGGCTTGTTTGACATCAGGTAACTCAGGTAAGTCATTAGCTATTGGTTCAATTCTTTCAGATGTAATTTTAAACAGTGGAATATCAGTTTCAAGATACATCCTATTTGCAGTAGGGAGAGGTCTCATATATTCGGTGTTACCGTCATCAAGAGCTTTTCTTGTTTCTTCAACAACACCTTCCAAACCTAGGTTTGCTCTTCTTTTGACTTCTTCTAGTGCTGATATTGCAATATCTTCATCATGTGCTACTATGATGAATGCATCCTTTTCACCAATGTTCAGGAATTCATTGACCTTGTCAACCTCTTCTTGGGTAATTCCGTAAGCAGGCAACTCGTCAGAATGGAAAATTCCGGAAACACCACGTTTTTTGGCATAGCTTGCAATTTCAGTTCCAAATCTTCTGCCCGGTTGAACTTCACGACCAATTTGACCATCAAAACCTTTTAAAACAACTGCTTTAATGGTTTCGGCAGATTTTAAAATTTTGGATTCTGTATCTTCGAACAGTTCATCCAAGTCATGAATCTCTTCTAGGACTTCAGCATTTCTTTCGGCTAATTGTTTTTTAATGTCGATTAATTCCAATTGTCTTTTCACTTCACGGTTTACAATTTCAGCCATCAGGTCTAAATCTTGCACACCTTTGATTTCCACACGTGCTCCTTCAGCAATTGAAATGTTCAAATCCTGTCTGATAGTTCCAAGACCCCTTTTAACATTTGTACTTCTCAATATTTGACCAAGCATATATGCAACTTCTCTTACCTGATCTGGATGGTGCATTGAAGGGTCAGTTGTAATTTCCGCCAGTGGTATACCTAAACGGTCCAATCTAAATTCGGTAAAACCGTCTTTAGTTTCAACTCTTCTTGCAGCATCTTCTTCAAGACCTAAACTTTCAATGACTACTTTTCCGTAAGGTGTCTCTAGGTAACCGTCTGTTGCAACCATGCCTGTTCTTTGGAATCCTCCGGTGTTACTTCCATCAATAACCTGTTTTCTCATTGTATGGAATTCATCGACAATGTGCATGTTCATCAAACATGCGATAGTGATACAAATGTCCAATGCTTCTTCATTTAAACTGTGAGGTGGCTCATCATCGTTTTCAACAAGGCAGGTATGTTTTTCAAAGTTTTCATATTTGAAATTCAATCCTCTAAGTGATTCCTGTAATGCCGCACGGTCGATTTCTCCAAGTTCAGATTGTGTTGGTCTTAATTTTCTTTGAATTAGTTCATCAAAATCATCATCAACAAGCTCTGTTTTACATGGACAGAATAACTTATGTTCACTGTTTAACTGTTGGTGAATCTCAAGTCCCATTTTTAATCCTAATTTTTCGTAATCCATTGTACCACCTAATTTAAGAAATCCTTAATTGAGGATTTTTCAGAAAATTCACCTGCAATGTTAGGATTTTTCAGAAAATTCACCTGCAATGTTTGTTTGCATAATCTCTTTCACTTTCTCGTAATCGTCACTTTGACCTAATGCCCAGCATAATTTGACATATGTTGTTTCAGGAGTCATGTCAAGACCTGAAATGACTCCAGCATCAAGAATTTCACGTCCTGTTGAGTAAACGTTCATATTTACTCTGCCGTAAAGGCACTGTGATGTCATGATTACTGGAATGTTTTCGTCTTGCGCTCTTTTAAATGAGTCAATCAGGTTATTTGGAACATGTCCAAGACCGGTTCCTTCAATAACAAGACCTTTATATCCTTTGTCAATGTGGTATTCTATGTATTCTTCGGATATTCCTGGGAAGCTTTTAATGAATCCGACTTTTTCTTCAATAGCTGTGTTGAGTTCCAATTCATTGTCTCCACGTTTGGTGTAATTGTACTGTGGGTTGATTTCAACTTTTTTATTTTCAATTTTAGCTATCGGTTGAGCATTGATGCTTCTGAAAGTATCCCTTCTTGAAGTATGCATTTTTCTTACCTTTGTACCTTTATGTAGGTATGTGTACCTGTCATTAAGGCTTCCATGCATACAGACGCAAACTTCAGCAATGTCTGATTTTGCAGCAACCACGGAATCAATTAAGTTGATGTTTGCATCACTTGAAGGTCTGTCTGAACTTCTCTGAGCACCAGTAATGACAACTGGGACTGGTGTTTTCAAAATGAAGCTCAATGCTGCTGATGTGTAATGCATGGTATCTGTACCGTGAGCTATTACAACACCATCTGCACCTTCGGAAATGTCATTAGCTATTTCCTCTGCAGCCTTTACCCAGTATTCCGGCTTCATGTTTTCACTTAAAATATTATATAAAGCTTTAACATTGTAGTTGGCATAATCCAATAATTCCGGATTTGCTTTAACAAGATCGGATGCTGTAAATTTAGGATGCACTGCACCGGTTCTGTAATCGATAACAGAGGATACTGTACCACCAGTTGACACGATGGAGATGTTTTGTTTTGAAGGGTCGTTTGGAATTTCTTCCTCATCATAACCGATTTTCGGTTTATCTCCTTTTTCAACAAGTTCTGCTGTAGTGCCCTCAATGGCCACACCGATGTTGTATCCGCTTGATAATTTAACAACCAAATATCCGTCATCAGCGTCTTCCGGTCTGTCAAGCAAAATACCAGTATATGAGATATCCTCTTTATTTACTTTGATGGTATCTCCTATACTCAAATCGTAATTTTCTATATATTTTTTAGCATTTTCTTTATATGTCATTAAATCACACTTAGGAATTGTTTTTAATCCATTCTGCTCCAGCTTCGAGCACATCAATGTTTACATCGATGACTTTTGGTTTAGATGCAAACATTTCACGAATAGCATTTTCATAAGATTCACGTTTTAAAACATCACTTAATTCAGTTAATGCACCTATCAATGCAGTGTTTGCAGTTCTTGCATTTCCATGTTCCTCTGCAATATCAACACATGGCATTGCAATTACATTAACGTCCCTGTCGGTTTCAAATTCTCCGATTTTAGCGTCATAAAGTATTGTTCCGCCAACTTTCACATCTTGGGAGAACTGTTCAAGGGAAGGTTTATTCAAAGCGATGAGTATATCAATGTCATCAACTACGGGAGTTCCGATAGTTTCATTGGATATTACTACAGAACAATTTGATTTTCCCCCTCTTTGCTCTGGTCCGTAACTAGGGTACCATGAAACATGTTTTCCTTCAGCACAAGCCGCTTGGGCTATTGTAAGTCCTGCGCTTAGTACTCCCTGACCTCCAAATCCGGAAACCTTAATGTTCAATGGTTTGATGTCATCATCCACATATCCGGTACTTTTTCCTCTTGAAACATTAAATATTTTGTCTAGGGACTCAGTTGTAAAGTCACTTTCAGGTCTTATGACTGGTTCTTTTGTGTATAAGTTATTTCTGAAGTTTTTAACCGGGAATTCCTTTTCCATTTGATTTTCAATAAATTCCTGTGCACGTTTTACATCTTGCTTTAGGTTAGTTGGACAGGGTGATAATATTTCAACAAAGGAATATCCTTTTCCTTCTTTTTGAACTGTCAATGCCTGTTTGATGGCATACTTTGCAAGTCTTATTTTTAAGGGATTTGCAAGGGATACTCTTTCAATGAATACCGGAGCTTTCAATGTATTGATTAATTCACACATGTGGGTAGGGTGTCCTGCATAATCAGGATCTCTTCCAGTTTGACATGTAACTGTTTTTTCTCCGATTAATGTGGTTGGTGCCATTTGCCCACCGGTCATTCCGTAAACTGTGTTGTTTACAAAGAACACAGCAATTTTTTCTCCTCTGTTTGCAGCTTGTAAAGTCTCATTTAAACCGATGGAAGCTAAATCTCCGTCACCTTGATAACTCATAACAATTGCATTGTCTTCTGCTCTTGAAATACCTGTAGCTACTGCAGGAGCTCTTCCATGTGCGGTTTGGAAGTTTCCGCAGTCAAAGTAGAAGTAAGCATATACTGAACATCCTACAGGGGATATCATAACACAACGTTCTTGTATTCCAAGTTCGTCCATACATTCTGCAATTAATTTATGTATAATTCCATGTCCACAACCTGCACAGTAATGTGTTGATTGGATATTGGTTCCTTTTCTAGGATATTCTTCTAAAAGGGATTGTGGATTTCTACGTATCTTTTCTTCATAATCTTTATTTGTCTGTTCACTCATTTTTCCACATCCTTAATCAATAATATTTGGACTTGCCTTTTCTTCACTTCTTTTTGAAGTATCGATTTCTTCGTCAATTCCAGCTATTTCATAAATTTTGGCAAGTACATGTTTCAGTTCAATTAGGTTACCTCCCATTCTATTCACGAGGTGTGTGCCTTCTCTTCTTAATGCTGCAAACTGAACATCGGCTAGTAATTGACCATTGCTCATTTCAACGGATATGAATTCAACACCTTTGTCTGCCAATTCTTTAACTCTTTCAACTGGGAACGGTGATAAAGTAACAGGTCTTAAAAGTCCAACTTTTATTCCTTTTTCACGGCCTTTATCAACAGCTGACCTTGCAATACGGCTGCTGATACCAAATGAAACTAAAACAATTTCAGCATCTTCAACTTGATATTCGTCAACTATAACTTCTTCAGCATCAATTTTTGCATATTTTTCCTGAAGTTTGAAGTTGAAATCTTCTAAATCATTGAAATCATTAAAAATGGAAGTGATAAGATTTTCCATAGTTTCCTTATTTCCTCTTACTGCCCAGGTTTCATCGATTTTCGGTTTAATCGCTTCGGTTGGGAAAACTAACGGTTCAGCCATTTGGCCTAATGTACCATCTGCCAATACCACAACAGGATTTCTCCATTTGTCTGCAAGTTCAAATGCTTTCATTGTTAGGTCACACATTTCCTGAACGCTATTTGGTGCCAAAACTATATTCTTATAGTTTCCATGCCCTCCGCCCTTAACAATCTGATTGTAGTCTCCTTGCTCTGGTCCGATATTTCCAAGTCCAGGTCCCGCTCTCATGATGTCGACTATGACTGCAGGCAATTCTGCACCTGCAAGGAAAGTAAATCCTTCTTGCATTAAACTTATACCTGGTCCTGATGATGAAGTCATAACTCTGTGTCCTGTACCTGATGCACCATAAACCATATTTATGGATGCTTCTTCACTTTCGGCTTGAACAAAGTTTCTTCCAACCATAGGGAAGTATTTTGATGCTTCGTGTAAAATTTCACTTGCAGGAGTAATTGGGTATCCGAAGAAACAGTCACATCCTGCATACATTGCACCAATGATAACTGCTGTATTTCCTTTTACCATTTGATTACTCATTTATTTTCCCCCTTTTATTAGCTACTTTAGCTTTAATCATTTTCCCGACTGAATCATCAACAATTTTTTTCAATTGATGTACTTCAAGTGCTAATGGCTCTGGGCAAGTAAAGTAACAGTCTTTACATCCGGTACAACCATTTCCACTATAATAAGCAAACTGATATCCTGCGTTATTCATGTCTTGTGAAAGTAATATTGCATTTTGAGGACATCCTACTATGCAGCGCATACAGCCTTTGCATATCTCTTTATTGATAACTGGATAAGATATCTCTTCTGTCATTTATATCATCTAACTAATTTTTATCGTCGTTTTCTCTTATTTCAACTCTTCTTATTTTTCCGCTGATTGTTTCTGGAATTTCATCCACATATTCAATCATTCTAGGATATTTATAAGGAGCTGTAACTCTTTTAACATGATTTTGAATGTCTTTAGTAAGTTCATCTGATGGCTCGAAGCCTGGTTGCAATATGATTGTCGCTTTTACAATTTGGCCTCTCACTTCATCAGGATAAGCGGTAATTGCACAGTTGGAAACTGCTTCATGAGATAATACTGCACTTTCTACTTCATAAGGTCCAATACGGTAACCTGAAGATTTGATAATGTCGTCGTTCCTTCCAACAAAGTGAACATATCCGTCTTCATCTATCCATGCAGTATCTCCACAATGGTAGTATCCATGGTGGATTTGCTTTTTGTATTTTTCTTCATCGTTTACATAATCTTTAAATAATCCTGGATTAGGCCCATCATTCATTTTGAAGCAAAGCTCTCCTTCTTCCCCAATTTCCACTCTATTGTGGTCTTCATCTAATAATTCCAAATCAAATAATGGGGAAGGTTTACCTATGGAAGCGATTTTTGCATCTAACCAGATGAATGTTCCGATGGATAAAGTTGTTTCGGTTTGACCGAATCCTTCTTTAATTCTTAAACCGGATATTTTATAAAATCTTTCGGAAACCTCGGGAGGTAAAGGTTCGCCGGCTGTTGTAACATATTTTAAGTTTGAAAGGTCATACCCTTCAATGTTCTCTTTAATGATGAATCTGTATATTGTAGGTGGTGCACAGAATGTATCAACATTATATTCTATGATTTTTTCAAGTAATTTCAGTCCGTTAAACCTTTCATAATCATAAATGAATATGGAAGTTCCTGCAATCCACTGTCCGTAAATGTTTCCCCATACAGCTTTTCCCCAACCGGTATCGGCTGAAGTATGGTGAATTCCATCTTCCACGACATTGTGCCAATATTTGGCGGTAGGAATATGGCCTAATGAGTATGTATGTTTGTGTGAAACCATTTTCGGCAGTCCGCTTGTTCCTGATGTAAAGTAAATTAATGAAATTTCTTCGGCATATGTTTTTTCTTCACCTGTTGGTCTTTCAAATTTGGGACTTTCATTTTTTAGGGCTTTATTAAAGTTTATCCATCCGTCTCTGTCGGTTTCAATAACTAATTTAGGTATTTCAATTCCTAATGACTTTTCAGCTTCTTCATAATCTGGAAGTAATGTGTCCTCTTCAACTGACACTACCATTTTCACATTCGCCTCTTTTATTCTGAAATCAATATCATGAAGCTTTAACATATGTGTTCCTGGAATTGGTATTGCTCCGATTTTGTGCAATGCAACCATACAGAACCAGAATTCATACCTGTTTTTAAGGGTTAGCATTACACGGTCTCCTTTTTTAATTCCCAAACGTTTAAACAGGTTTGCTGCTCTGTTGGAATATTCCTTCATGTCCTTGAAAGTGAAGATATGCTCTTCTCCATAATCATTGGTCCAGATTAATGCGATTTTATCAGGATCGATTTCTGCATATTTGTCAACAACATCAAATCCAAAGTTATAGTCTTCATTGTAAGTAAGTTTAAAATTTTTATAAAAGTCTTCATAAGAGTTGAATTCAACTCTTTCTACAAAATCTCCAATTAAAGATGTCATTTAATTATCTCCATAAATATTATATGATTACTGCTAAAAATTTAGCGGGTTTGTCGTTAAGTGCTACCATTGCATGTCTGTGTGTTGAATCGAAGAATATGGAATCTCCTTCGTTTAACACGATTTCGTTATTGTGTATATAAATTTTTAGGGATCCTTCGAGGACATAGTTGAATTCCTGTCCGGGGTGTGAGTTAAGTGATGGTATAGGATTTTTTTTAGGGTCTACAACAACGAGGAATGTTTCAGCTTTTTTGTGAATGAATTTGGAACATAGGTTTTGATGGGTATATTCTTTTCTTCTGTCTACTGATACACCCTTGTCTGCACGAGTAACATCGAAGATATGCATTCTGCTTTCTTCACCTGTTAATAATAATCCCAAATCAACTTTAAAAATATGTGCGAGTTCATACAAAAAACTAGCTGGAATATCTACTTCCGCATTTTCATATTGGATATAAGTTTCTTCTTTAATATTTAATTCTTCTGCAATTTCTTTAGTAGTAATGTCTGAAAGTTCTCTCAATTCTTTAATTCTATTTCCAATATCTTGGTTGTATTCATTCATATAAAAACACCTATTTTTCATTGATTTTTTATCACTATAATAATATATATTATAATATTATATGTTTTGATTTTAACATTATATAAACCTTATTAAAAATCATGATAATTCGTTATAAATTCATTGAACAATATTTTTTTTAACTGTAACTTTTTGGACATTAATAAGAAAGTTTTATATAGTCCTAACAATAATTCTAATTTAATAATGTGAAGGAGTTAATGAAATGTCATCTAATGATATTGGAACCAATGTAATTTTTAAAAAACAGTTAGGTTTAAATTATGAAATCGACCAAAAATATGTTGGTTTAAAAATGAAGGAGAATAATATTTTATCTATTAATTTTAGAGTTCCTGGAAGTTTAATAGGTGAGGTTGAATCATATTTTAAGAGATTCAAATTAGGTGAACCAATATTGGTTGATATTGGAGGAACTGGAGATATCAAATGCGATTTCAAAGGTCTTTCCCCTGTCTTGAAAAATAATGATGAACTGGACCAATATTTTATCTCAGCGACCTTGCAGGAAGATAAACAATATGATCCTTTAGAAGAAGAAAAATGTGAAACTTGTAGTGGATGTGGATTCCACTAATTTAATTCTTTTTTTTTTAGCTAAACTTTTGCTTTAGTGTTTTTGTTTCGGAAATAATGTATTTTATTAGTAGTACTGTGCCTGCCAGAACTATTATTCCAAGCAGTATTATCCATGGAAATGTGGTTACAATTGAATCAAAAGGTGTAATGTCAATTAATGCTGCGGCAATATTGTTCATAAAGTGCACGGTTATTGGAATTAGAATGTTGTCTGTTTTTAGATATAGTATGCACATGCATAATCCGAATAGAAATGCACTTACTATTCCTCCGAAGTCATGGCCAATGGAGAATAGAAAAGAGGATATTATCATTGCGGGGATTATTCCTATTCTAATTTTCAGTCTGTTGAATAGGACTCCGCGAAAAATTAGTTCCTCAAGAATTGGTGCAAAAATGATTGATGCTATTGTGCTGAATATTAATGCTCCCGGAGTTAGATTGACTGAATCGATGTCCATAATGCTTACCCATGTCGGGTCGCCCATTCCAAAAATCATGTCAAGTGTAGCTACTGAAAATAGAAACAGATAGGCAAAAATGATATTCAATATGAATACGTACAATATTTCATTTCTGTTTTCTTTTAATTTGACTTCTCCAATATCTTTTGAAAGTCCTTCAGTATCTTTTAAACACCAGATGAAGAACAATAAAATGAATACTAACAATGCAATCATGAATAAATCGTCATTCATATCTATTGCTGGAAAAATGACCGCCAACACTTCAGTTGCAATAAATGAGAGTATTGCTGCTAAAGCCAGTTCCCAAATTTGTATGGTTCTAAGGCGGGTGTTGAAATTCTTTACTTTTTTGTCCATATTCTGGTCTCAACATTTTTTAGTTCATGGGATATATTATTACTAAATGTTTATTTTAAAATAATTTTGTTTTATTTAATATGGCTCATTATTTCTGTTTTTTTATTAATTAGATGCATATAAATCCATAATTTATAATTTAAACAGTATTATAATTATAATTTATAATGTTAAACAAAATTTTATTAATTTAAATAATATTTAAGCTATTATCTATTATTTTTAAGTAACAATATTTATATATTTTTATATGTATATTTATTATTTAAGAGGAGTCTAATAATATGTTTGATTTGGTGTATAATACCATATTTTTTGCTTCATTTGGCAATATTTACGGACTGAGTAACATAACTCTTAGTCTATCTGATGTCTTATTAGCTTATATTGTAGCAATTTTAGTTTCAATTATTGTTGCATTAGTTTTAAGGCTTCCTTTATTGCCTAGCAAACCATATAGGTATTCTTTTGATGTAAGTGCATTATATCCGACTCCAATAATAGCTATTGGTATTTTTTCAATATTCTTGGTTTTAAATTATACTTTTATTTATAATGGAATTGTATTGGCAGCTATTATAGGTATTATATCTGCATTATTTGTGAAATATTTATTTGATTTTGTATTTCCAAAGCCTTTAGATGAAGATGGTGGAGAGGATATACAATGAATGAAGTAATTGGAATTATAATTGCTGCTGTTCTATGTTGGCTAAATTTTGTCATTGTCGACACTTATTTTGGACTTCCCGAGCAACCTGGTGTTAGAGGAGCCCGGATTGTTGGTGAAGATGTCAAAAGGAGAGGTGGTGATATTGCAGGGGGATTTTTCCAAGGAAACATTTTATGTTCTCCGGACGCATCTGCAGGTACATTAATGGCCGCTATAGGATATTTGCTTTTAGGAATTCCTGGGGGGATTATAGCAGCATTTTTAATCTTTATTGGAAACAGATTATGTGCTGATCCGGGATATGCAGGAACTGTTGGAAGTTTGACTGCAACAATTATAGTGTTTATTTGTTCTTTTGTTGGTTTAACTCCTGAAATGTTTATTGTTGGAATGGTTATTGCAATTTTAACCGTTCAAGGAATAGATCAGGTTAGAGCATCTATATTTTTAGGAAAGATAGCTCAAAAATTCAATAGGCATGCAGAGGAGTGATTATATGTATGTTGAAATTATTGGAATTATAGTTGTATTTGTATCATTGAGAGCTTTAATAACTCAAAATAGGGCTGAAAGATTGCTTTATTTGAATGTTATTGGTTTTGGAGTTTCTGCAATAATTGCATTGGTAATCAATACTCCATTTGCTCTTGTAGTTGCTGCTGCATTCTTTATTTGTTCCACAATTAGTGCAAATGCAATTGCATATACATTAAATAAGCTAGATGATGAGATACTTTTGGAGTGAGGCATTAAAATGGAAATTGTATCAATAATTGCAATAGCTTAAAGAAACCATTGGACAAAGTTATAATGTTTTCAATCCTTGATGCGGGTTTTGTTTTGGTCATCGTAGCATTCAAATATTTGGATGTTGCTCTGTTTGCGGCACTGGCAGACCCACTATCAACATTAGTATTCATTTTAGCTATTGTAAAAATTAATGAAATTAGAAAAAACAAGGTAAAAAGTGGTGAGTTGCAATGATGGATATTCAAATATTCTTTTACTTTGGTATTTTCTTAGCTATTGTGGGAAGTTTAGCTACTGCATGGGGTCCTGGAGTAAATGACCCGATTGTCAGAACATTTAACACTGAAGTTGCATCTATCGGTGTTTGTTTAGTGTTGTTGTGTTATAATCATGTTTTAGCTTTGCTGACTTTACTTGCAACAACTGTAATTATCTCATTAATCTTATTCAGAGCAATTATTCGTTTAGAAGAGATGGGGGCAGATGTATGAGGATTGGAGTTTTATGGAATAAATTAGCTGACCCAAAAAATATTCCTCGTCTTTTTGCATTCAGTTTGGGAATAATTTTGATAGTTGGTCTTATAGTACCGATGGCTTTAAATCCTGATCAATTATATCCTAGACCTGCTCCACAGGTTCAGGTGGATGAAGGTTTAGCCATCGCTCCCTACGACAGAGGTGGTGAGGTTTTATCACAACCTGGAATAATTAAACCACAGTATCCTGATAATGCAGAGGCACTGGGAATGATTACTGGGTATATGTCTCCTCCGGCACAATGGATATCATCAATATCTCCATATTTCGGAACATCAATTTATTCATCTCCTGGAGGACTTATAGATGAAATATTATATTATACAAGAGGTTTCGATACAATTTTGGAATCCAGTATCCTGATGATGTCATTCATTATTGCTTCATGGCTGTCTATTAATTATACCATGAACAGAAAAAATGATGAAAAGGAGATAAAGGCAGATGTTAAAAAAGCCATAAATGAATCTACACAAGTTGCCAATGAAGTCAAGGTCAATGACTTAAAAGCCAGATCAAAACAATTGAGGAGGGATAACTGATGTTATTTATACCTCCGTATGTTCCTGAAGCATTTTTGACTATGTATCTGCCGGCAATTTATGCAGGTTTGATTGTAGGATTCATTGCAACAATGGCAATTGCAATGAAAAGGCAAGAAATTCACATTCTTATCTTGACTGATTTGGTCGGTCTTGCCATGATATTTGTTGTATCTGCTGTTGGAACTGACTTGGCAGAAGCTTTAATTTTACCTGGTTTGGTTGTAGAATTGGCTGAAACCTTGGCGATTTCTGAAATTTTGATTACTCGTGAAATGCGTATAATAGAACAAGACCCTAGAAGAAATCTATCTAAATCTTCTTCAATATTTCCACAGCCATTTTCTTTAAATATGGAAATAATGACTACTGCACCTAATTTCATTGCATTAGTTTTAATTGGTTATGGAATTTTCTTGACAGGTTTTACTGGAGGAGCAGTAGCTGGTGGAGGAATCGTTTTATACGCATTGTCTAAAAAAGCAAGGGGACTTCCGGTACTGATGTTGGATGGTATTGCTGGAGTTTCCGGAATATCCTGGTGTTTATGGATAATCGGATTTTT
Source organism: uncultured Methanobrevibacter sp. (assembly GCA_900319985.1). GTDB lineage: Archaea > Methanobacteriota > Methanobacteria > Methanobacteriales > Methanobacteriaceae > Methanocatella. The sequence goes on from ONQL01000038.1 coordinate 14,732, forward strand.
ATTGTTCTTTGTAGCACCACAATATTGGTTATTAAGTTTATTCCTTGCAGCATGTGGATTATTATTAAAAGTAGCTTCCAAAGTAGGCTTGATTGGTCTGCTTATGAGAGAAGATATTGATAAGGAGTAGGTGAGTTATATGGATTTCGTTACACTTGGAGGAAATTTGCTTGGAACAATTCCACTTGGAGATATCGTATTGTATGTCACACCGTTCAACCTGTTCCTTTTCGCAGTTTTATTGGGATTCACTTTATTGATTGCATTAAGTAAGCCTGAAACTCAAGTTGAAGCTACTATGCACAATTTAAATAATACTGAAGTTAAAGTCGGTCCTAAAGAATTCAAACAAAGAAGATTTTTATCAATTATTTGTGGTATTGCGTCTGCAGGTGCAATGATTACTGGAGATTTGTTTAATTTTACATTATTCATGGCATTGGTCGGTATATTAAATATTGGTATTGTATCAGCTGTAAAACAAACCACTGTTTTAAATTCAGCATTTAATTATGGTTTGATTGCAATGATGTGTAGTTTACCATTATTCGGTGGTGCAGCTATTATTTTGGCAGCAACTGGTACATTATCTCTTGCAGTATTGTCTCAAATGCCTGCAAGTCCGATGGTTGTATTCGGTGCAGTATTGATGCTGATTGGTATTTTGGGTGAAAGTGGAGTAGCGCCATTTTTCGCAAGTAAGGCAGAAATGTTCAGGACTGCAGGTTCTCCATTTATTGTTATTATTCACTTAAGTTCATTATTTATTATTGTAAGGGCTGTTGAAATATTATTATTGGTACTGTGGTAAGTGGTGAGTATGGATAGTCAAAAAAGTATTTGTATTGTATTATTGGTTTTATCAACAATAGCTATTCTTGCCTGTCTGGTTATAGACTTTGAGGCATGGATTGTATATACAGTAGCTATTTTCGGTATTCCATTATGGATTTTATCTTTAGGTTTATTAACAATGGCTAAACCAAAACCTGAAGATGCAGAAGAAAGGGTGAAAGAACCATTTACTGGATATTAGGGTGGTATTGTGAATTTAATGGCAGAAATTTTAATTCAAGTTATTATTGCTTTTCTAGCGGGAAGTCTCCTTTTGGGATTGCATAGAAAAGTCATGGCACGTGTTCAGAAACGTCCGGGCCCGCCTATTGTCCAGCATCTGATACACTCTTTGAAATTTTTCTTTAAAGAGACAGCAATTCCAAAAACTGTATCTAAAGTATTTTACATAGGTATTGTCTTCATTTTGGCCTTAGTTTGGATTGTGGGGGTCATTGTTGGTCCTGTAGCTCATGATTCCTTATTGATATTGTTTGGTGTTTATGCAGTTTATAAAATTGTGGAGCATAACTCCGGTTCAAGTTCAGGTTCACCTTACGGTAAGTTAAGCTGTGTAAGGGCTGTACTTTCAGCGGCAACTGAGCTTCCTTTGTTTGCAGCTATCGTATTTGTTTATCTGGTAACTGGAACAATGAATATTGGTCAAATTATTACTTATCAGTCAGTACATGGTCCTTTAGTATTTTCAATTCCACTTGCAGCATTAATGTTTTTCATGTTAATTATTACCAAATCTCCATACTCTCCGTTTGCAATTACAAAAGATAAGGCATTAATTTCTGGATTTGAAACAGAACACTTTGGATTTTTAAGAGGATTCATGTTGTTTTCAGAGTCCATTGCTTGGTATGTAATGCTTTGGGTATTTTTAACAATATTCTTTGGTCCTTTGAATGCTGTGGGATATTTAATAGGAATGATTGCAATCACATTTGTCACAGGATTTATTAATGCTACAACACCAATTTTAAGTCCAAATCATTCTGTTATGACTCAAATTACTATAGGGGCAATTTGCTTCTTTGGAACAATCTTAATGATATTTACAGGAGTGGTAGCATGAATAGTGAAGACGTAATTGTTTATTTAACTGCATTGGTTGCTATCGGCATAATAGTTGTTGGAATTCTAGCAACATTCTTGCACTCAACTACTCTTGCTCCGATAGTGATTATAGGAGTTATTTTATCAATATTTGTATTACTGGCGCGCGGAAATTTTTCACATAAAATAGAAAGCATTGAGAAGTTATGTTTTGTTATAACTTTCATAGCAATAATTTGTTCATTTATATTACTTTATAAACCAATGTAGGAGATATTATGTTAGATTATATGATTTATATACTTGCATTTGCTGTTGGATCAATTCTTGGTTTGCTTTACAGTTATAAAAAGCATGGCGAACCATATGTTGCAGTATCAGACTTTAATATTCCTTCAGCTGCAGTATCAATTATCGGCTGGTGTTTGGCATTCAATGCAGGCAATGTCGTTTTGGCAGCTGTCGGATTTCTCCTAGGTGGTTTGATAATGGGAGAAAGACCGGGATACGGTAGAAAAGAAACTGCTTTAGGTTTAATTGTGGCAGTTGTATTATATTTATTATTGAAATTGACAGTATGATGTGATAATATGGATGACGATGCAAAATTGGAGTTAATGCAAAAAAGAATTATCAAGAGTTATGCTTGGCAAAGAGACATAATCGTTCCGCTTTCCAAGGATTTCAATTGTACTGTTGATGAGGTTGAAGAAATATTCTTTGATTTGTTTGACATGTCTTCTCTTGAAGCTTTGCATGCAACATGGGAATCCGCTAAAGATATTTGCCTATATAAAAAATTAAATGCAGATTTGAAATTATGTTGGTTTATTGATACTTTAGAGGTTATTCCAAGAGAATCCGGAAGAGATTTAAAAATGAAATTGGTCAAGGAAATTAAAAACGGTAAATCCTATGAAGATGCCGTTAAAGAGGGAAAATTAGAATTATTCCAATTATTGAAGAAAGAAGCTGAAAACTAATGTTTATTAATATTATTGAAATTAAAGAGGGAGTACAATGTTAAATGCGATTAAGGATGCTGTGAGAAAAAGCTCAATTCATGTCTGTATCGTAAATTGTGGCGGATGTAATGGATGTGACGTTGAATGTGTTGCATTATTATCTCCAAGATATGACTTAGAGCAATATGGTATTTATGTTCACAACAATCCTCGTGAAGCTGATGTTTTGTTATTGACTGGAGCTGTTACAGAACAGTGGGTCGATAATTTAAAAAGAATTTATGATAAAGCTCCTGAACCAAAAATTGCAGTAGCTGTGGGGAACTGTCCGCAGTCTGGTGATGTATTTAATCAGGAAGGGGGTCATGTTCATGCTCCTGCTTCAGATTTTATTCCAGTTGCAGCAGCTATTCCAGGATGTCCGCCTAGACCTAGTGAAATATTGGAAGCTATTCTGGCCGTTGGTCCACAAGCTATTGCAGATCGTGGGAGGGAACAAGAATGATAGTACCTATTGGTCCAATTCATCCTGCTTTAAAGGAACCTATCAGACTCAAACTTCAAACTGAAGGTGAAAAAGTTGTTAAAGCAGAAATTGAATATGGTTATGTTCACAGAGGTATCGAAAAGATAATTGAAGGAAAAACTTGGCAGAAAGGAATTTATCTTTCAGAACGTGTTTGCGGTATTTGTTCATATGAACATACCCAGACCTTCGCAGAAACCATCGAACAGATTTCTGATGTTGATGTTCCGCTCAGGGCTCAATTTTTAAGAGTTATTACAAATGAATTAGATAGAATTCAAAGTCACTTGCTTGGAAATTCCACATTTTTCAAATCAATGGATCATGAAACATTATTTATGCGTGTTTTGGAGTTAAGAGAATATGCAATGGATTCTATTGAACTTTTAACTGGAAATCGAGTCAATATGGGGTGGAATGTTGTTGGTGGTGTGAGAATGGATGCAGATGAACGCCATTTCAAGCCTATACTGGAAAATCTTGAAAAAATTGAGGAAGGTTTTGAAAGAACACGCGCATTATTTGCTGAAGGTCCTGCACTGGCCTTGAGATGCAAGGGCATTGGTTACATGTCCAAAAAAGAAGCAATTAAGGGAAGGGCGGTCGGTCCTATCGGAAGAGCTTCCGGTGTTAAGGAAGATTACAGAAACGGTCACTATACATATGATGACCACTTTGACTTCAAGGTTATCAGAAGAACTGAAGGAGATAATTACGCAAGGACATTAACCAGATTTGATGAAATTCCAGAATCAATCAGTTTGGTTAGGCAAGCTATTGAAAACATACCTGATGGTGAAATTCGTACTCCTGTTGATTTAAAATCAGGTTATGCAATGCGTAAAAATGAGGCTCCTCGTGGTGAAGTTACATACATGATTGAAACTAATGGAAGTTTGATTAAAAATATTTCAATCAGGACTCCAAGTATTGCAAATATGGACTCTTGTGCAAAATATATGATTCGTGATGTTCCAACAGTTGCGGATGCTGTTGCAACTTATGCCACAAGTGATCCTTGTGTTGCCTGCGCTGAAAGGGTAGCAATTACAAATGAAGCAGGCAAGACCTCAATCAAAAAATGGGATGAGGTGAGATAAATGTCCTCTTTGATGTGGTATATTTATGATTTTGCAAGAAAAGCATGGACTGATGCATTTGCAAATGCAAAAACCGAACATGAAATTGTTGAAAAGCCAGAACGGTTTAGAGATTTTCCAAAAGTTAATAAGGAATATTGTATAGGTTGTGGAGCATGTACAGTTTCTTGTCCTTCACCTAACGCTATCAAAATTGTCAGGGAAAAGGATAGTGAAGAATCTGAAGGAATGACTTATCCTGTGATAAATCCTGGTGCATGTATCCGTTGCGGTTTTTGTGCTGAAGTTTGTCCTACTGATCCGAAAACATTGGAATGTGGTTTAAATCATTTAATTTTACCTGAATTCAATATTATTCCATCTAAAAGACAGTACATTGTTGATGATTATTTGTGCATAAAATGTAAGAAATGTATGAAAAAATGTCCTGTTGATGCAATAGAGCTTGTTAACGATAAACTTCATGTTAATCAGCTTAAGTGTATTTCCTGTGGCGAATGTTTGGAAGTATGTCCTGTAAATGGCGCTATGAAAGGGGTGTTTGTTGAAAATTTACAAGACCAAAAAGACCTGATTCTTTTAACCGTAAATTATCTTGAAGAATATATCAACTCTAAGGAAGATGATTTGAGGTCTTTAGAGCAGGATGGTCTTTTACAGTATGATGTTCCTCTTTCTGAAATATGGGATGAAGCATTGAAAATCATTCCTGATGAGGAAATCTCATTGGAAATCATCACAAATGCAGTAAATAGGCTTAAAATTAGGATAATTGACTGGGATGAATCCAAATGTGAAAAATGTCAACTTTGTGTTCCTGAATGTCCTACAGGGTGCATTACGTTTGATGAGGATAAAGATACAATTGTAAGGGATAAGGATAAATGTTTACGTTGTAGTATCTGTTACCAAACTTGTCCGTTTTCAGTAATTAAGTATTTCATTGCCAAATTCTCTCTTGAAGATGGAAAAATGATTCATACGACAGTAAAATCATCCAATTTAAATGAGAATATTGTTATGGAGTGAGTGTTATGATTGATAGTTATACTAAAACACCAAGACCATTAAGACACGTTGACGTTGATTATTTGGTTGATCAAACAAAATGTGCAAAATGCGAAGATAAACCCTGTCTTCAGTCCTGTCCTATTGATGCAATCTATTTGGATGAGGATGATAATCTTATTAAATTAAAAAATACTTGCTTTGGTTGCGTATTGTGCCGTAATGCTTGTCCGTTTGATGCAATTTCTCTTGATGTAAAAATGGATCCTCCTTTAAAGGAAAATGTTCCAAACATCAATGTCAAATTATGCAAAGCCTGTGGTGCATGTGTTCAGGCATGTAAAAACGGTTCCATTCATATTGTTGCTGACGGAAAACAGGAACCTCACAGTGAAATTGATAAGGATACCTGTATTCGTTGCGGCTATTGTTTTAGAGTATGTCCGACAGATGCAATCAAATATGGTCAGTTGCTTCCTAAAACAGTTAAGGGAGGTAAGGCAATTGTCGTAAATCAGGATAAATGTATAGGATGTATGACCTGTACCCGTGTCTGTCCGTCAATGGGTGCAATAAATGTGGGAAGAACCAATAAGTTGCCTTATATTAATCCGGGTTATTGTGCAAGATGTGAAGAATGTATGCACTCTTGTCCTTCAACAGCAATCAAGTACTCTTCACGTAAAAAAGCTTATAAGATGTATAGTGAAATCAAATCTTTTGATATTGTGTCCGGCATTATCGATTATGATATGAAACAGCTGTCTCTTGATTTGATAAGTTTAAATAAGGTTCTTGAAAAAGTTGGAAAGTCAATAGCTTTGGAATTCAATGACCAAAACTTTGAAAATTTCATTGAGTATAATGTAAATGATTTGATGGAAAGGGAACTCAAAATCAGTCTGGATTCAAGCATTGAATTAAATAAATTTTCAAAACTCTTTGGATCTTACCTGATGGATAGAAACATTGAAGTCTATAAAAACAAGTGTATTGCATGTGGTGATTGTTTTAATGTATGTCCTGTTGGAGCAATAGAGCTAGACGGTCCAAATCCAATTAAAATTAATGATAAGTGTATCTACTGTGGTAAATGTGTAGAACAATGTAAATTTGATGCAATCGGAGCTTATGATGATTATTTCTACAGCAAAGACACTGATTTATATTATGCAAGGTCTTATCTGCACTATCAAAGGTTAGGTGATTTTTCACTTTCAAGCACAAAATGTCAGGCTTGTGCAATCTGTGTTAAAAACTGTCCTACAGAGGCATTAACATTAAATGATGATAAGATTGACTTTGACAGTGAAAAATGTATTTACTGTAGGAATTGTGAAGCGATTTGTCCTCTTAATGCAATAAGAATTGTTAACTTTAGGTGAAATTATGTTTGAAAAATCATTTATTACTGATTGTGAAGGTCCGTTAACTTTAAATGATAATGCTTTTGAGATGTCTGCTCATTTCATTGAAGATGGTGGTGAGCTATTTAAGGTTCTCAGTTTATATGATGATTATTTGGTTGATGTCGTTAAAAAAAATAATTATAAGGCGGGCAACACTTTAAAATTAATTTTGCCTTTCTTTGTTTGTGAAGGTATTAAAAATTCCGATTTGATTGATTTTTCACAAAATAATATTTACGCAGTCAACGATTCAAAATTCCTTTTAAAATATTTGAAGGAAACTATGAATACATATATAGTTAGTACCAGTTATGGCCAATATATCGAAGCACTTTCTAATTATATGGAGTTCCCATTTGAAAATACATTTTATACAAAAGTAGATGTAGATGCATTGAGTTTAAGTGATGAAGAAATTGAAAAAATAATTGGATTCAAACAGGAAATATTGGAAAATCCTGATGATTATGAACTTTTTGACAAAATCTTTTTTGATGAAATTCCAAAGATGGAAATCTATGAAAACATTAAAAAAATAGATGTTGTCGGTGGTGAAGGCAAAAAATTAGCTATTGATGAGATAATCAGAAGAGATGGAATCGATACAGATGAAATATTGTATATTGGGGACAGCATAACTGATGTTGAACCTTTAGAGTTTGCAAGGAAAAATAATGGAATAAGCATTTCATTCAACGGTAATGAATATCCTCTTAAAGTTGCAGAAATTGCTATTGTATCTCCAAGTGCGATTGCAACTTGTGTTGTAGCTAATATCTATTCAGAAAGTAATAGAAATAATGTTTTAAAGTTTATTGGGATGTATAATGAGTCAAATAATTTGATGGATTTGTTTGACGAATTTAATATTGATTTGGAAATAAAAAATAAGTTTTTTGATATTTTCAGCAATGATAATTATCCTTTGATTAAAATTATAGATGAAAATAACTTCGATAATATCCTAAAATTAAGTAAAGACATGAGAAATAACATTAGAGGTCAGGATATTGGAGGATTAGGTTAAATTTATAGAAGGTAATAGAATGAATTATGATAAAGTTGAAGACACCTTTTTTGAAGCATTTGAAGGAAAATACGTAAGGGCTTTAATCACAGGACCTATGAAGGAAATTGTTAAAAGGGCAGCATATGATTCAACTTCAACTCCAAGTGCTGTAATTGGCAGGGTTGAAGGTGGCGTTGAAGGATTTTTAGATGAAAGTCAAACTCCTGATGGAAGATATGGTGCTATAGTACAATACTGGTTAGGTGGCGATGATGTAGACAAGTTTGCATTTGAATTGTCCTACAGATTAAGGCAGGACGTTTTAGTCAAGCCGTTTACCAGAATATTTGATTATTCCGATTCAGACAGTGATGAATACATTGAAATGATGGACATTGTTGGCCACTGTGGTGACGGTTATGAATGGATTGTGGAAGAATATGGAAGAAAAATGATAAATGTTCCAATTGCAGTTCCGGATTTCCAGATTGAAGAAAAATTCAAGATTAATGATGGAATTATGGGGGGTAATTTCTGGTATTTATGCTCAACTCCGGAAGCTGTTCTTGAAGCAGGTGATGCAGTTATCAATGCAATAATGGATGTTGAAGGGGCTACTGCACCGTTTGAAATTTGTTCTGCGGCTTCAAAGCCTGAAACCAATTTCCCGGAAATAGGACCCACTACAAATCACGTTTATTGTCCGTCTTTAAAAGAATCCTTAGGTAAAGAATCTAAAGTTCCTGACGGTGTTAATTATATTCCTGAAATTGTTGTAAATGCAATCAATGAGGAATCTATGAACAAAGCTATTAAGGCAGGTATTGATGCTGCTTTGGGCTTTGATGGGGTAGTTAAAATATCTGCAGGTAACTTTGAAGGTAAACTGGGAGATAAAAATATAAATTTATTAGATATCTTAAAGTAAGGTTTTAAAATGGAAATTTTTGATAATGATCTTAATGCAGAAATAATTGGATTTGGAGCTTTGAATGTCGATAAGCTTTATTCTGTAGATAAAATTGTTTCTTATGATGAAGAAAGTTTTATAACAGATGAAACCGATACTCCTGGAGGTTCTGCAGCAAATACTATAGTTGGATTATCACGTTTGGGATGTTCCACATCTATCATTGGAAAAATTGCCGAAGATGAAGATGGCGATTTGATAGAATATAATCTGGCAATTAATGGAGTTTATACAAATAATCTAATTTACTCCGAAAGCGGTTCTACAGGAAAATGCATTGGTTTTGTTGATGGCAATGGTGAAAGATGCCTTTACATCTCTCCAGGTGTTAATGATGATATTGAAATTGGTGAAATCAACCCATTGAATATCATGAGATGTAAAATCATGCATTACACTTCATTTGTTGGCGATTCATTTAAGACTCAAATAGAGCTTTTGGAAAAGTTAAATAAAGAGACTCTTTTGAGCTTTGACCCTGGAATGCTGTATGTTGAAAAAGGTTTTGATGAGCTAAAGCCAATTCTTGAAAGAACTGATATTTTGCTTATCAATGAATCGGAATTAAGATTGTTATGTAATGATAATGATGCTGATTTAAAGGAATTGTCCATAAATCTTTTGGATTTAGGAATTGGTACTGTTGTTGTAAAACAGGGTTCCAAAGGTGCTTTTGCAATTAATAACTCCGAAGAATGTTTTGCTGAAGCATATGAATGTGAAGCTGTTGATACCACTGGTGCAGGTGATAGTTTTAACAGCGGATTTTTATATTCTTTCTTGAAAGGATATGATTTGGAAAAATCTTGTAAAATTGGAAATTGGGTGGCCAGCAGAGCCATTCAAGGTTTTGGAATGGATAAATTCCCTACTGCAAAAGAATTGGATGAATTTTTTAAATAAGTTGATGATAATAATTTAGTTAGTTGGTAATAATATGAATGTATCTTTTATTAAACAGATGAAAAATTTGGAACGTGAAGTTCTTTTGAAATCTGTTGAATTAGATGATGATGGGGAGGATTTCCAATTTGAACTAAATGAATTTAGTGTCAATGAGGAAATTATCGCTGTCGCACCTAAATGTGTAAGATGTAATACCTGTGTTGAATCATGTCCAGTTAATGCAATCGAACCAGCTAATATATTTAGAATAGCTAAAATAACTGATAAATGTGTCAAATGTGAAATTTGTGTACAAACTTGTCCGATTTCAGCTATTAAATTAATTGACAATTCAGTTGTTTATGACAGTGAGGATGAAAGTGATGTTATCGAGTATAACTTGAGCAATGTCAGGTCTCCTCATAGGGTAGTTAGGATGAATAGTATTTCAATTGATTATTCAATTGATAATAATTGGGATGATTGTGCTAATTTATGTCCGACAAACGCATTTACAATGGAATTTAAGGAATTCTTTGAGAATTTAAATATGGATTTAGGCATTGAATTGATTGAAAATGAACTGTATCCATATATAAATGAAAAAATGTGTATTGGATGTGGAGCATGTGCTGAAATTTCACTAAATAGCAATGCAATTGAACTTGATAGGTATCTCGGCCCTATTGTCCATGGCCGGAAAATTGATATTAATCACGAATCCTGTGTAAATTGCTTTTTATGTGAAGAAAATTGTCCGACAGGTGCTATTGAGTTAATCGATGGAAAAGTTGTCCTTGACAATGATAAATGTATAAGATGTGTTGAATGCACTCATCATTGTCCTGTAGGTGCATTAAAACGAATTGAAATAGAATAAAAATGGGGTTTTTTTTATGAGAGCAAAAGAGTTAATGGATAAAGAATTTGTATATTTAAACTGTGATGATAATGTTATTGAAGTTTCAAAAGTAATGGAAGAAATTAGACGTTTTACCTGTCCTGTTGTTAATGATAACAAGCAACTCGTGGGATGGATAACTTCTTTTGATATTACACGTGGTTTAAGAGAAGGAAATGAAAAAATATCTGAAATCATGAGTGGGTATGAAGAAATTGCCACTGTTCATGAAATGGATCCTGCAAGAAAAGCAGTAATATTGACAGCAAACAATAAATTTGTTACCGTACCTGTTGTTAATGATGATAATCAGGTAATAGGTATGGTTAGGGCATGTGATATTGTAGAATTGTTATCTGACTTATATGATATCAAGGTATATAAGTTATATGAAGCAATGCAACATCAGCTTAAGGGAGTAACATGGGATGAATTAATGTCTGCATCAGCTTTAGTTTCTAAGAAAACCACTGGTGTAAAGATTTCTGCTGAGGAATATGAAGAAAATATTATGAATTCCACATTCGGTGAAGCTATTTGGGCTACTGGTGGTTTGGAAAAATTCTTTGCCGGTTTAATATCTGTCGGTGAAATGGTTATCGCACGCCGTGTAGGTAAGGCAAGAAAATAGTTTTTCTTGTTTGTTGACTCATGCCAATGAATTAATGTTATTGACTAAAAAGTTATCAAGAGGTCCGTACCATTCAAATACAATTAATTCCCCATTTGTAAAATTTCTTTCAAAACTGATGGCTATTGACTGTAATTTGATATTTTTTAACTTATAACTCATTCATTTGATATTTTGATTCGTATTCAATGTAAATCATAGATATATTTAAATAAGTTATTTTAAAGCATTAACTGGATTAAAGGTATTGATATATCTATGTATTCCAACTTTTTTCATTTTAAATATTCAAAAATTTAAAATGGATTTAAACTGTCTATTTTTTTAAAATTGTAGTATTACTTTTTTTAATTAATTTTTAGCAATTTAAACATTATTTTTATAAATGATTAAAAACTAATTTTATACATATAAATCAATTTTTTTGTATGGCGGTTATAAAATATGCAAAAAGTAATAAATGCTCATTGTCATATTTATCCTGAAAAGATTGCTTCAAAGGCAGTTATGGGAATTAGGGATTTTTATGATTTGGATATGTCTTTAAATGGTAAAGTTGATAATCTTATAGAAGATGGAAGCAAAGTTGGTGTTGTACATTATTTGATTCATTCTGTTGCAACAACTCCAAAGCAGGTGCGTTCAATCAATGAATTTATTAGTAGTGTTGTAAGAGAAAATCCTGATTTGTTTACAGGTTTTGGAACACTTCACCCGGATAGTGATGATATAGAGGGTGATTTTGAACATTTGGTTGGTTTGGGGCTTAAAGGAGTTAAACTCCATCCGGATTTTCAGCAATTTGCATTAAATGAAGAAAAAGCTTTTAAACTTGGTGAAGTTATTAATAGAGGTAATGTGCCTGTTCTAATTCATTGTGGGGATTATAGGTACAATTATTCAAATCCCGATCAGCTTAAGCCATTTCTTGATAAGTTTCCGGACATGCTAATTATTGGGGCTCATTTTGCAGGTTGGAGTGTTTGGCAAGAAGCAACTGAAAAACTTGCAGGAACTCCTAATCTTTATGTGGATTTAAGTTCCAGTCTTTATGAGTTATCTTCTCAGGATGCAAAAAAATTAATTTATAAATATGGAGTTGATAAAGTTTTATGGGGAACTGATTATCCCATGTGGGAAGCAGAAAGTGAAATGGAGCTTTTCCATAAAATTGGTTTGACTCCCGATGAAGAAAATAAAATCCTATATGAAAATTCAGCAAAAATTTTAGGATTGAAATAATTTCGGTGAAAATATGAATTCAAAAACGAAGCTGCTATTAATTTGTTTAATCTTTGCTTTGTTTAATGTTGTTGCTGTTTCTGCCAGTGATGTTAATTCCACTGATTTGGGATTAAATCATGCTGAGGATTCAATTGCAATTGACAGCAATGATGCAGACAAATTGAGCAGTGTTAGCGATGAAAATGTAATTTCTTTAAATAATAATTCAGATACTCTTAATCAAGATTTAAATCAAGACAATAATCATGTTAATGCAAATGGAAAAGAAGTAGTAAAATTAAATTCCAATATCAATTCTGTCAGCAATAAAGTTGTTAAAGGGAATTATTTCCAAATTTATTTAAAAGATTCAAATAATAAAGTAATTAAAAATGCTAATGTAACTTTTAAATTAGACAGTACAAATTATAACGCAGTTACTAATTCTAAAGGAATTGCCAGTCTTAAAATTTCAAAAAATCCTGGTTCTTATTCTGTAACTGCTTCATTTAAAGGAACTGATGAGTATAAGTCTGTTTCAAAAACATTCAAAATAACTGTTCTTAAAACCACTTCAATTATCATTGGTAATGATATTTTACTTACAAATGGATATTTGAAATTATATCTTAAAAGTGCTTATGCTTCGGCGATTTCTGGTAAAACTTTAACCATAACTGTAGGTAATAAAAATTTCACTAAAAAAACCAATTCTGAAGGTATTGTAGTAATTAAACCTCAATTAAGTACCAAAACATATTTGGTAACTGTTACTTTTGCAGGTGATGATGATGCTGCAGCTTCATCTGCTTCTAAAAATGTTTCAGGTATTAAAGGAAATGCTAAAAATCCATTTAACAGTGCAGTTCCATCAAAAAATGGTGTTCCTGACCTCGATTATATGACTGCTAGTTTCGTAATGGGTGATGGGGATGCAAAATACACTCTTTTAAAGACCCAATATCGTAATGTTATTAAAAGGGATAGTTATTCTTTATATTTACACAATAAATTAACTAAATATGTATTTTTCACAAGCAAAGCACAACCTAAATTATTCCATATGGTTACAAGAGAAAAATGGAATGTAATTGAAAGAGCTATCAACACTAAAATTGTTCTTAAAAATAAATATAATTATTGGCCTAGTCAAATTACAGTAAATCTAAAAGGAAAAGCTTACACTTATCCAGAAGTAAGGGATGAACAGGATACTGGATATACTTGTGGTCCGACATCCTGTAGTATGTGCAGTCAGGTTTTAAGAAACTATGTCAATGAATGGCATTTGGGCGTTAAGGCAGGTTCGAATTATTGGGATGGTTCATCCACTAGCGGTTTGAAAAAAGCTTTAGAGAAATTTAATATGAAATGTTCATATTATTATAAAAGTTCTTTTGATAAAGCTTTAAAAGAACTTAAAAAAGGAGGATGTGCTTTAGTTTTCCATACTTGGTCTCATTATGTTGCTATTTTAGATATAAGTGCTGATGGTAAAAAAGTTTTGGTAGGTAATCCCTCTGGAGATTATGATCATGGAAGTCATGGCATTCCAACTAATTGGTTGACTGTGGAATATATGAAAACATGTTTCAATGATTACGACACTTCAGGTTTGATTGTTAAACTCAAATATAATTTAAGTAAAACTGTTAAATCAAAAATCAATAATCTTTATTCCAATCTTGGTGGTTGGGATAGAGCAAATACTAATGAAAGAATTCCTCAATTATAATTGGGAATTTTTTTCTTTTTTTTCTTTTTTGAGGATGTGACGCAAAATTTTTAATCAAATTTTGTGTTTATGATTTTTTTATATTTTTTCTTATTATTTAGTTGTTTTTCTTGTTTATTTCATTG
>ONQL01000059.1 GCA_900319985.1 uncultured Methanobrevibacter sp.
TTCTTCTAAAGATGAAGGTACATCACAACAGAATGAGTGGCAATCAGGCATGGTAAATGCCCTTAATCTTTTAAGACCAACAACTTCTCCTTTTTTCTCAAAACGGAAACTGTATCTGGTCAATTCAAAAATTTTGGCAGGGAAATTTTTCCATGTCAAATATGAATCGGACATTAATCTGAATGCACCGAAACAAGCTGCAAACCTAAGCATTAAATTCTTTTTAGTGTCGGTTCTGTATTGTCTTTCACCAAATTTGTAAGCATGTTCATAAATTGCTTGATTGTCCAAATCATAGAAGATTGGAGTTTCAACCGGCATTGCTCCACGGTCGACAGTTAAGTCATAAACATAATCGGCAAGCAAATCTCTGATTAATTTTCCTTTTGGATACCATCTGAGGTTTCCAACATCAGAAGCAGGTTCATAATCACAGATTTCTTTTTCTCTCATTAATTTGACATGAGGTGGTTCGCCTTCATCAGATGCGCCCTGACCAAGTTCATAATCAACAAGTTGTTTGAAAGCTCTGTTTTCAAAGTTAAAGTCATCAATTTGAGTTATTTTGTCCCCTTCAAGGATTTGCCATTTAGATGGTTTTCTTTCAACTTTTTCTTCTTCAGTGTCTGCAGTAATAGTTCTTGAAAGTTCGCTTAATGGGTGACCTTTACAGGAAATCTCAAATGCTTTATACCATCCGAAAGGTACTCTTTTAACATTTAAATTTTCAGCAAGCAAAGCTTCCTCAGTATCTTTTAAAATTTTAATAGCAACTTTTGGAGAACCTAATGAAGAAGATAAGTGAGCATATGGATATAATACAATATTTTCAGCTTTAACTTGTTCATTGGTTTTTATAACTTCACTGACTAAATTTTTAACAATACCTTCTGGATTATCTTCATCTTCTTTTTCAACACTTGTAAATACCACTAAAGAATCGTCGAATGCTCCTTGCATTTTAGCATCCTCAATTTCTTCAGCAACAGGTGTTTTATTCTTTACAGTATAATTTAAATAATCAGAATGGATTAGTAAAATTCTCATTTAATCACCGTATATTATGGTTTAAATTTTATTTTTAATATTATATAAAATGATTTATACAAAAAATTGTTATATAATAAAGATGCAAATTACTAATTATGAGAATTATTTTAGCAGGGACAGGTAGTGCAGTTGGAAAAACAACAATATCTACCGGAATAATGAAGGCTTTAAGCGAAAAATACAATGTCCAACCTTTTAAAGTTGGGCCAGATTATATCGATCCATCCTACCATACATTAGCTACCGAAAATGTATCCAGAAACCTAGATTCGTTTTTTATGGAATCCGGCCAAGTAAGGGATTCCTATCTAAAGGCTATGGTGGGAAAAGATATAGCCGTGATTGAAGGCGTTCGTGGCCTTTATGAAGGAATTGATTCTGTCAATGACATAGGAAGTACAGCTTCAATAGCCAAATCCTTAAAGGCACCGGTGATTTTAATCATAAACTCCAGAAGTTTGGTTAAAAGTGCGGCGGCTTTGGTTTTGGGCTTTAAGGCTCTTGATCCCGAAATAAATATTGCCGGAGTTATTTTGAATAAAGTTAAAAATAAGGCTCACTACGAAAAAACAAAAAGGTCAATTGAAGAGATTACCAAAACCGAGGTAATTGGCGGTATTGTACGTGATGATGCAATATCAATAGAAGAAAGACATTTAGGTCTTGTTCCTGCTCGTGAAAAAGAGAATTCACTTAAATATATTGATATCTGGTCTGAAGTAATAAAAAATTCAATTGATTTAGACAGACTGGTGGAAATTGCTGGCGAAGCTCCAAAAATTACATCAGATATTGTTCCGATTTGGAATAAATTGAACAAACAAAAGGTTAAAATTGGAGTTGCATACGATGAAGTATTTAATTTTTATTATAAGGAAAATATAGAATCTTTAGAGGCAAATAATGCTAAAATTGAATATTTCTCACCTTTAAACGATGAAGGGTTGCCTGATGTAGATGGATTGTATATCGGTGGAGGATATCCTGAACTCTTTTCCAAGGAACTTAGCGCAAATGAAAAAATGCTTCAAGAAATTAATACTTTCCACTTGGAAGATAGGCCTATCTTTGCTGAATGTGGTGGTTTAATGTATCTTATGAATTCCATCCATGAAGATAAAGTTGTTAATGTATATCCTTACAAAGCAATTTTAACAGACAGGGTGCAAGCGCTAAAGTATACAATTGCCGAAGTTACCGAAGACAATATCATATCCAAAAAAGGAGAAAAATTCCACGGTCACGAATTCCATTACTCCAAAGTATTGGTTGATTCAAGTAACATTCAGCACAAGCTGGCATTCAATATATTGAGAGGAAAAGGATCATACAATAACCAAGATGGATTTATTGAGAGAAATACTCTTGCAAGTTATGTTCACACCCATGTAGCTGCAATGCCTGATTTTGGAGGAAATCTGGCCATATCTGCAAAAGAACTTGGAGGATAGAAAATGAAATTTGAAAAAATTGATTTTTTCCAACCATTGTTAGTTGTAGTTGCAATACTCATATTTTTAGCAATGGGATATATAGGCTCATTCAATTACAGATTTGAAGACCCGTTGAAACCGGAAGTAATATTGACCGTCATATTTGCATGTATCATTTTTGCAGTCGGTGCAGTATGTATCAAATACAAAATTAATGTAGAAAAAACTAAAAGTCTGGATTTTTTATCCGAAAAACTCATACTGGCACTTGTCATAATCGCATTGATTCTGCAAACCCTCAACATGGTATTGCTTGGAGGAATTCCCCTATTCAATAGCGTATTGAAATCAAATGCCACAACCAATATCTGGAGAGTAGCCTATCCACTATTTTTAATAATGATAAATATCCTGCTTGCAAAGTATTACAGTAAGAAATATCTGCTACTGGTAATTCTCGGAGCATTGATTTTCGGTTTAAATGGATATAGAACTTCAGTTCTTGGAATTTTAGGAAGCTCTTTTATTACCCTTTATTACCTTAAAAAAATATCAAGAAAATTAGGCATAATCTTTATAGCCATAATTGCTGTTGGAATGTTAGCAGTCGGATACATTGCATCACAATCAATTGCGAACCAACATTGGACATTAAACCCATTAGAACTTGTTTTTTACAGAGCTGCATTCACTTTAGAAGTATTTGAAAAAATAATACCTTTAGGCGGAAGCACACACGGACATATATTAAGCATGATTTTTTCATCAGGAAGTCCAAGAACATTTATCGGCCAATATGTACTTCATTATGACGTATGCTTAACATCCACATTGTTTGGTCCTGTATATCTTGATTTCGGATTAATCGGACTTACAATTCAAATGTTATTTATGGGAACATTTTTACAGTTGGTACATAAAATAAAAGAAGGAATAGGAGTAGGGATTTACTCCATAATATTAACACACACATTAATTTGGATAGAAACCGGACCAACAGACATAATGATTTGGTTTTTATATCTTTTAGGTTTGATTTTAATAATAATGAATTTTAATTATATTAAATTAAATAAAAATTAATATAATTAATATTACTAATGAAATAAAGAATATGAATGTTCCTCTTACGATGAAATCACCATTTCTTTCAGCATATAATGATAAACCATAAGATAAAATCAATGCTGCAAGCATTTCGATTAATCCTGTGATACCAGCATCAAGTCTTAACAGCCTTCCGCAGATAAATGAAAGAAGATAAGCAACAACTACAACAACAATAATCATTATAATTGGATTTTGAATTAATTGGAAGAACCGTGAATTCTGAAGGCTTCTTTGATTATAGTTATATAAGGTAGTATAACCAAAACTACTATCCCTCGGAGCGTGAGCCCCCCTATTCAATAGAGAAGAAAATCCACCATGGTGAACTCCTCCATCATCTTGCCTATAAAGAGTATTTTTATAAACAACAGGATTTTGTTCACGTCTCTGCATCAGATATTCCATATCTGAAGCATCATAACTATATTCAGGATATTCCTCATCAATATAAGCTGCTGCTCCGCCATCATAGGAAGTGTTATCCAAAGTAGTTTGAGAAGTTCTATCTTGGTATTTTTTAGCAAGTTCCAGCAAATTATCCCGATCTACCAATTTAATGTTTTTACGAAGGGCATAATTGGTTGCCTGACTTGAAAAATAAGAAGAAGAAACAATTGTAACTTTAGATGCCTTTAAACTTTCTCCAACTTCTTCCATCTCTTTTAAAACATCCACCCCAATTTCAAAGTCTTTATCATAGTTTTTACATGCTACAACAACACCAAAATCCCCAAGTGTTGTTGGCAATATGGCATATATATCTATGACTTTCTGAGAGGTTTTAAAATTCTTATAAACCTTGAAACCAGAGTCCTCCATTACCTTAGCTATGAAATTAATAAGTTGTGGTTTTTCCAAATTTCCACCCGCATGTGTTTTTAAAAAAAAATTACTAATATATTTTATACATTAAATTGTTATTAAAGTTTATCATAATTTGCTAGAAATCTAAAAATATTTTAACAAGGTTATACCTTAATAAATATATGAAAGCATTAATAAGTAATGATGATGGAATAACCGCTTCAGGAATCCTTGCTGCAAAAAAAGCAGTAGATGAATTATGTGATACATATGTAGTGGCACCTGAAACACAACAAAGCGGTATTGGACATGCATTAACACTTTATGAGCCATTAAGAGTAAATGAATATACATTAAAAGACGGAAGTTTGGGATATGGTGTAAGCGGAACCCCTACCGATGCAGTAACTATCGGATTATTTGAAATATTATCTGAACATCCTGACATCATGATTTCTGGAATAAACACAGGCTATAATTTAGGAAAAGCAGAATTGACAACCTCCGGAACTTTAGGAGCTGCTATTGAAGCGGCAAGTTTTGGAATTCCAACAATAGCAATTTCACAGGAAGTAGTCAGGGACGATATTAAATTTGAAAACGGTGAAGTCGAAATAGACTTCGATTTCGCTACAAAAATGCTAAATAAAATAGCCAAAATTGTTTTAAAAAAAGGTTTGCCGGAAGGAATTGATTTGTTAAACGTGAATATTCCTGAAAATCCGATTAATGAGGAGTTTGAAGTAGTTACATTAGGAAAAAGAATGTATACACCCATAATTCATGAACGTCTGGATCCTCGTGGAAAGCCATACTACTGGATTGGTGGAGAGCCATACGATTTTGATGAACCTGGAAGTGATGGGTATGAATTACGTAAGGAGCATAAAACTACTGTAACTCCCTTAAAAATAGATTTGACAAGTGATATAAGTTCATTAAAAGACTGGTTAAAATAAAATACTTATAAATTTAAATCTTTAAGTATTTTATCTCTTTCTTCACGAAGTTCATTTAAAATCTTTTCATCGGTACATCCATCTCTTTTTAACTGTTCAATTGTTCTTGTAATTGCTTCTAAATTTTCTTCTAATTGATTAATTGCCATAATATATATTATCAACATTAAAGTATTTAAAGTTGAAACATCAAAAAATAAAAATAGAATTATAACCAAGGATTTGAAAAAATGAGTAACGATAAAGATAATGTAAATAAACTTTTTTCTCAATTTAAAAATAAATATGTAAGCGTAGATTTAAGAGGCAACTATCAAAGTGAAGGAAAAGTAATTGCTATAGATAATTATTTAAATCTTGTCCTTGAAAATGAAAACGGCCTTGAAACCATTAAAGGCGGAAATATTATATTTATTAGTTTAAAAGAAGATTAGGAAATTTTAGAAATCTACTTCTATTCCTAAAATCTCTTTTTCACCATTAAAAACATCCATCGCTATTTGTGCAGCACCAATTGCACCTGACTCTTTTGAAATAACTTTTAATTGATACTTATTTTTGAAATATTTGTTAATTTCATCTTTGAAATCGAACGGTTCTGTGGCACTTCCGACAGATCCTGTAAGCACTATACCTTCAATATCATTATTGCAAACAATATCCAAACCGGCAATTTCCATAGCCACAGTCATAATTAATGTATCAATAGCTAACTTAGCTTTTTCATCACCATTTTTATAGTTTTCCAAAAGCTGACCTTTCATATTGGCAACCTTGCCATCGATACCGGCAATTTTAATTGCTCCCGCATGGGAAAAGCAATCGTTTGCAGATGCATTGTTTTCATCAATATCCCTAATCATTTCCAAATCAATAGGTCCGTGCACGATACCCATAGCGCCCAGACATGCATCTATGGCTCCTTTAATTTTTCCATCCTCAATTAGAATATCCACACTGTTTGAAGAGATATCTGCAACAATGAAGTTGTTCCAGCCAGTTTCCTTAATTGCATTATATGAAATGCTTACCTTTTCGGGACTTGCCTGGTGTGAGTAAGCGGCCCTGAACAATCTATCTAGAGAAGTGGAATCCTTGTGAAGACCCGGAATCATTACTGAAGGAATATTCAATTCCTGTAATTCTGAAAATACTGATGTTCCACCACCAGTTACCTTGCCTGCGCCGTTAATGGATAAAATTCCCCTGTCCTTGACATCTTCAGTAGGCAAAATTTTATTTATGCCATCACCCATTGCATAAGTAATAGCCATTAACTTAACAGAATTTAAGTCAATACGTTTGGTCAGTTCCTCGCTAGCGGAAACTAAACCTTTTTTACTTTCTTCTCTTCCTATCTTAAAAATATCAATAATATCTCCGTCATCGGACATTATGCAAAAAGAGATTCCAGTAGTCCCATGGTCCATCCCAACAAATACCATGTTTACCACACTTAAAAAATAAATAAAAAAAATAGTAAAAAGGATTAAAAAGACTTAATCGTCTTTTTGTAATCCACAAGCTTTTCTTAATCTTTCACCAACAATTTCAATATCTTTTTGACTTTCAGCATCTCTCATTTCTTTTAAGTTAGCGCCGTCAGTAGCGTTTTCTTCAGCCCATTGTTTTTTGAAGGTTCCATCTTGGATTTCTTTTAAAACAGTTTTCATACCGTCTTTACCATATTCAGCAGTGTTACTTACATCGTGCCACATTCCAGCAAAACCTTTTTCATAGATTAAATCAACGATGAGTTTTACTTCGTGACAGGTTTCAAAGTAAGCGATTTCAGGTTGATAACCTGCTTCAACCAAAGTGGTAAATCCTGCATTGATTAATTCAGTAATACCACCACATAAAACAGTTTGTTCACCGAATAAGTCAGTTTCTGTTTCTTCTTGGAAAGTAGTTTCTAAAACACCTGCTTTGGTTAATCCACAAGCTTTTGCCATACCTAATGCGAGTTGTAAAGCATCGCCGGTAGCATCTTGTTGAACTGCTACTAAACCAGGAATACCGAATCCTTCTTCGTAAGTTCTTCTTACCATGGATCCAGGTCCTTTAGGTGCAAACATTACAATGTTTACATCTTCATCAGGTTTGATTAAACCGAAATGGATGTTGTAACCGTGAGAGAATGAAATGGTGTTGCCAGATTCAACATATGGTGCAATTTGTTCGTTGTATACTTTTTCTTGGATTTCATCAGGAAGCAAAATGTGAATGATATCAGCTTCTTTAGCTGCATCTTCAATGGTTTTTACAGTCATGCCATCTTCTTTGACCAAGTTCCAAGAACTACCATTTTCTCTTACACCAACAATAACATTAGCTCCACTGTCAGCCATGTTTCTAGATTGTGCTCTACCTTGGGAACCATAACCGATTACCGCAATGGTTTTACCTTCTAAAGCATCAGTATTTACATCTGCATCGTAGTACATTTTCATTTAAATCATCTCGTTAAATAATTTGATAAAAGTCAAGATATCAAATAAATATCACTTAATAAATATGATTTTTTATATTTATAAAAGTAACCTAAAATAACTTTTAAATACTATTAACTGTAACATATAGTATACAGTTATTAGGTGATATTATTAGAAAATTATATCCAATATTGTTATTTTCATTAATTTTATTTTTAGGCATCGGAATCGTGTCTGCATCTGAAAATAATACCGATACGGGAGATATTGAAAATTTAATAGATGAATGTGAAGATCAAGGAAGCATAAAACTTGATGAAAAAACATATGAATTAAATCCTGAAAAGGAAACACACTTATATCTAAACAAATCCATTTCCATTGAAGGAATTCATGAAAAAACAATCATTGAAGGGAAAAATTCCACTTTATTTTTAGATGTTGAAAAAGAACCGGAACCTGACTATAATGGAACAGTCATAATTGCAAAGGGCCTTTACGACATCAAAAATACTGGAAAGCACATTATTTTTAAAAATATTACCTTTAAAGATTTAAATTTGATAAGTCGCCATAAAATGGACTTTCTGGATTGCAAATTCATAAATACAACTTTTACCAGCAAAGAATTGAATAATACCTTTGATAACTGCGTGTTCAATGAATCAAGAATTGAATTGAACTTATATCAGGGATACAAGTACTATTCAAAAATAATCGATTGTACTTTTTATAACTCTACAGTTACTTCAAAAAACAATTACTTCATTTTTATCTGTGGAAGCTCAATAATATTCATGCAAAATAACATAGATTTGATAAATTCAAGCCTAAACAATTCAGAAATTTCACTATCCCATTATAACATTAACATAAATAACTTAAAATTTCAAAATTCAAATTTAAAAGGATGGTCAGACCGAATCAACGTTAGCAATACCTCATTTGATAGACCTGTAATTGACCTTAAATATAGCTATATTAACTTTGAACAAGCAATTTTAAATAACTCCGAACTTATGTTTCAAGGAGGATATTACAGCAAAGGAAGTGAAGTGATTTTAAAAAATACCCTAATCAATAACTCCACTTTTGAATTTACACCGAACATTTATTCTGATGAATCCATCGTTATAATTGAAAATTCAACTGCTGAAAACTCTAAGATAAAAGCAACAGAAACCAATATCAAGTCAAATAACTCAAATTTCTATAAAACAACAATTGAATCCCATATCTCAAATTTAAATATTAACAATTCAAACTTTTACAGCGATGGGAATCTATCCAATACAATTATAATATACATGAATTCTATAGCGAATACAAGCAACATCATCGAAAACACATATTTGATAAACAATACCGGAAAATACGAAATCAACAACAAGGACATTAATTTTGATACACTCTACAGAGTATCATTTAATAAAAATATTACCTATTACATAAATGACAGCATTACTTTCAACGTTAAAGATTGTTTTGGAAATCCAGTAAATGATGTTAAATTATTTATCGAAAATCCAAATGAACCATATACAAGTTTTGTCTTTACAGATAAAAATGGGAATGCAAAATACACCCTTAACACTGTTGGAGAATTAAGCCTTAACGTATACTATTTTGATGATGAATTCCTTTTTAACAGTAAACGATACTTCACACAAGTGAATTTGACTGTAAATCCTAAAATAACAGATATAAAATTAATTAAAGACTTTAAATTCAACAGATATTCAAAAATCAATAGCTTTTTAGAAATAAAAATGATAGGTAACCATACCGGTGATTTATCAGACAGGACTGTCATTTTTAAAGTATTTACAGGCAAAAACTACAAAACATATCGTGAACAAGCAGGTTCCGACGGAGATGTGATTTTTAAAATTCCTACTAAAATCAATGCTGGAGTTCATAAAATTCAGGTTATTGTAGGAAAAGAAATCATGAAAACAACATCAATCAAGATTGATAAAGCCAGAACAATCGTTAAAGCTCCACAAGTAACAAATAAATTCAAAAAATCAAAATATTTCAAAGTTACAATCAAAAATAAAGAAACAAAAAGAATGCTTTCCAACGTTAAAGTTGAAATAAAAGTGTTTACAGGTAAAAAATTCAAAACATACACAGTTAAAACAAATAAAAAAGGAATTGCTAAAATAAACACTAAAAATCTAAAAACAGGAAAACACAAAGTTTTAATTTCATCCGGAAATAAAAACTACATCATTTCTAAAAATAGCTTAATAAAAATAAAAAAATAGATGGGAATTAATAACCATCTACTAAAACTTTTAACTCACCTGTTACGATATCGATGATAAGACCATGTACCGGTACATCAGGTATTAATGGGTGGTTTTTGATTTTTTCACAAACGTCTTTAACGTTTTCTTCTTCAGATTCAAATCCGCCAATCCATTCAGCCAAATCGTATTTAGCAATGTCTTCCTCTTTGATACCGCGAGCAAGCATTTTTTCTTTTAAAGCTTCAGCATCTGCACCAGCCATACCACATTCTGTGTGACCTACAACCATGACCTCTTCAGCACCTAGGTTGTATAAAGCTGCACCGATAGATCTGATTGCATCTTCGCCTACAATTGAGTTTCCAGCATTTCTAACAATTTTTGCATCTCCTCTTTTAAGACCGAGTGCCGGTTCAAAAAAGTCGATTAATCTGCAGTCCATACAGGTTAAGATAGCTAATTTTTTAGCTGCATGATGAGACATTTCTTCGCCTTCAAAATTTTCTACAAATTCCTTGTTGTCTTTTAATACGTTTTCTAATATAGTCATTTTTATACTCCCCTTGACATAGCTGTAAGGCCAGTACGGGCTATTCTTTAAAGATATAAATGCATTAATCTTTTCCTTATCTCCAGTAAGCTCAACCATCAATGTTTGCTCTGAAACATCCAAAATATGAGCTCTGAAAATATTTGTATACTGCATTATTTCTGCTCTTGCTTTCGCATTAGGAACGGCGACCTTAACAAGACACAATTCCCTTTTAACAGCAGTTTGAGTAATATCTTTAATCTTGATAACATCAATTAATTTATTTAATTGTTTTGTAACCTGTTCAAGTCCTTTTTCATCTGCATGAACAGTAATTACCATACGAGATTGTCCTTCTACCTCTGATTTTCCAACTGTTATACTGTCAATGTTGAATCCTCTTCTATTAAACATTCCAGCTACTTTTTGCAAAACTCCCGGTTTATCTTCAACCAATGTGGAAATAACATGATAATCCAATGTCATTTTAAATCACATCCTTTTCAAGTTTGTACTCACCAATCATCTCATTTATTCCAGCTCCAGGAGGAAGCATAGGCAGCGCCTCTTCAGAGTCAATAACAACATCTATTAAGATTGGTTCATTATCTTTAATTGCTTTAGCTAAAGCTTCCTTAGTCTCTCCAGGCTTTGTTACTCTTTGCGCATTAACACCAAAACTTTCTGCAAGTTTTACAAAGTCGGGAGTGTTTCCAAGCAATGTTTGAGAATGTCTTTGATTATATAATAAACTTTGCCATTGATATACCATTCCCAAGGTTCTATTTTCCAAAACAACTGCAATAACAGGAAGGTCATATTCTCTAACTGTAGCCAATTCCTGACAAACCATTAAAAATCCGCCGTCACCATTTATGGATACTACCGGGTCATCAGGACATGCCACTTTTGCACCAATAGCTGACGGGAATCCAAATCCCATAGTTCCAAGACCACCGGATGATATGAATTTACGAGGTTTTTGTGTATTATAGAAATGTGCCGCCCACATTTGATTTTGACCTACGTCAGTTGTCAGGATAGAATCTGGAGTCAATACCTCTGAAATTTCTTTTATAACCCGTTGTGGTTTAAGTGGAACATCATCATATGTAACGCGAGGAAGTAATTCTAGTTTTTTTGCTTTAATCATGTCTGTCCAATTGTTTACTTCTTTGGACGGGCGGTAATCATTTAAAACTTTATTTAATGAAGATAAAATATTGCGGGCATCTCCTACAATCGGCAAATCCACATCAACATTTTTACCTATTTCTGCCGGGTCTATATCTATGTGAATAATTTTTGTATCTGGTGCAAAACTGTCCAGTCTGCCGGTTGTCCTATCTGAAAATCTTATACCGATAGCTATTAACAAATCGGATTCATTAATGTAATCATTGGAAACCTTTCTTCCATGCATACCAAGCATTCCCAATGCCAAATCATCAGTTTCATCAAATGCACCTTTTCCTAAAAGTGAAGTCATTACAGGAGCATTGATAGTTTTTGCCAATTGATTTAATTCACAGCATGCATTGGAAATAATTACACCAGCACCTGCCAAAATCATTGGCTTTTTAGCTTCCTTAATTAAATCACGAGCCTTTTTGACTTGTCTTAAATTACCTTTAACTGTTGGATTATAGCCCGGTGTGTCAATTAAAGTATCATCAAATTTTGTTAATTCACCTTCTTGAACTTCCTTTGGAACATCTATCAAAACAGGCCCAGGCCTTCCAGTTGAAGCAATTTCAAAACTAGTTTTAATCATGGAAGGTATTAAATCTGGGTCTTTTGGTTGGAAACTATGCTTAACAATAGGCATTGTAATTCCTATAATATCCGCTTCCTGAAATGCATCATTTCCAATTAAATGAGTAGGAACCTGACCTGTAATGGCCACAATAGGAGATGAATCCATAAAAGCAGTCCCAATACCAGTTACAAGATTGGTTGCACCAGGACCGGAAGTTGCCAAACACACTCCGACTTCACCGGAAGCCCTTGCAAAACCATCTGCTGCGTGAGATGCTGCCTGTTCATGTCTAACCAATATATGATCTATATCTGCATCATATAACATGTCATAAAATGGTATTGTTTGTCCGCCAGGATAACCAAATATTGTTTTAACCCCCATATTTTTAAGGGATTCAATTATCGCTTCTCCGCCTCTCATTGTAATAACCTTTTTATATATTATACACTAACTTATGTATACAAGAATATATATAATTATCCAAATTTAAATTATTAAAAAGATAAAAATGAATTATAAAAACTTAATATGCCATAGAAAGCCTGAGAGAAGCTTTTTCATCAAAGGCCATCAGTTTCCAGTATGTGCCAGATGCACCGGATTTTATACGGGTTTGGTCATTTTTCTGATATACAATTATTTTTATGAAATTGATTACAGCCCGAATCTGTTAATTATTTCTGTGATTCTTATGATTCCAACTGCAATTGATGGCTTTACGCAACTTTTCGAATTTAGAGAAAGCAACAATGCATTGAGATTCATAACAGGATTGATTGGTGGATTAGGATTAATAATCTTTTTAAAAATAGTAATCAAATGGATTATTGAATTAATAATATGAAAAAAGTATTAACCACTGTTTTACAGCAGTTATTCGTCTTTTAAGAAATGATATAAGATAGCCTTTTGAGCATGCAATCTGTTTTCGGCCTGATCAAATATAACAGAATGCGGGCCGTCGATAACAGGCACGGTAACTTCCTGACCTCTGACTGCAGGCAAACAATGCATAAAAATAGCACCCTCATTAGCCATGTCCATCAGGTCAAGATCCACTTGATAAGCAGACAGGTCCTTTTTTCTTTGAATTTCTTCAGCCTCATCACCCATGCTTATCCAAACATCAGTATAAACCACGTCCACATTATCCAATGCAACATTTATATCATCACTGACAGTAATTTCAGTGTTATTTTCTTCAGCATACTCTTTTGCAATTTTTAAAATGAATTTGTTAGGTTCATAACCTTTAGGGCAAGCAACAGACATATCCATTCCTAAAATAGGAGCAATCAATAAAAGGGAATTACATACATTATTTCCATCACCCACAAAGCAGATTTTCTTATTTTCAAGAGTTCCAAAATGCTCCTTGATTGTTAAAATGTCCGCAAAAGCTTGACAAGGGTGTTCTACATTTGTTAATCCGCTTATAACAGGTACATCAGAATGCTGTGCCAATTCTACAACATCACAATGTTCAACAGCTCTAATCATGATTCCATCAACAAAACGGCTTAAAACTTTGGCAGTGTCATAAATCGGTTCTCCTCTTCCCATCTGTAAATCACTAGAGGATAAAAAGATTGCTCTTCCACCTAACTGATACATTCCAACATCAAAAGAAATTCTGGTTCTTGTAGATGATTTCTGGAAAATCATTGCTAATGTTTTACCTTCAAGAGGCTGTTCTTCGATTTCACCTGATTTAATTTTAATAGCCAAATCAAGAATATGTTGAACATCATCTTTGACATCACATATTGATACTAAATTACCCATTATATAATTCCCCTAATTAAACTTAACAAAAATAAATATATTTTACTTATATATATTAAATGTTTCTATGAGTTCATTTTAAAATTAATGTCTCTCAATGTAGAAATTACCGGAACCAACAGGAACAGATACATAAAATCCTCTGAAAAATGGTAATTGAGAACAGATACAACAATGGTAAGAAGCATAATAAGAATGAATGTATTGAAAACATATTTTTTCTCAGTTTTTGAAGGATTATTCTCCAGAAATCCCTTATTATATGCATACTGATACATGATTAAAAAGGATACGATTGTCAAGAATATATTTATTCCAAATAACATATCAGCAAATAAAAACTTTGAATATATACCCATCAAAGATGATGAAAATGGAATAAAAGATATACAAGCTAAATAAAATATATTAATCCATAAATAAGGCATATTTAATGAATTAACCTTTATAAATTCATGATGATAAATCCAAAAAGAACCGACTAGAATAAAAGCAACGACAGTTAAAGCGAAATTATGAGCAATTGATTCTAAAAAAGCTAAAAATTGCCCATCTGTTACCAGCATAACTTCAGGCAAGGCCAAACCAAAAACAAGAAGAGTCATTACCATACCGAAAATACCATCAGTCAAACCTATCAATCTTCCGGGGTCAATATCAACATTACTTTCAAAAGATTGCATAACCCTATGAAAAAAGCCAGATTTCATATCATTTACTTTTTTTTCGACATCAGGATTTGTTAAGTATTTTTCTTCAAAATGAGCCTTAAATTTTCTGATTTTTTCGATATCTTCTTCATCTAAGTCTTCTGCCAAATCTAAAAGTTGAGTATTGAAATAATTTCTAAAACTTTCATGATCATGAACTTCTTCAGATTCATCATCTTTGATAATATCACCAAACCCAAAAAAAGAGTAAAAAGAAATTTAGTTTAAAATTTCTTTCATATGTTCGACACGTTTGTTGACAAGCTCCTGAGTACCTACATCCCTTCTGTGGTAAACATTACCCTTAACAAACTCACATGCTTTTTCAGCTACTTTTTCAGCTTCCTCTATGGATTCACCGCTAGCTACAATGCCTAATGCCCTTGAACCGGACAAGTGAATTCCGTCATCTTCCTGGGAAACCGCTGCATAGAACACTTTTGCACCCATTTCTTCAATAGCTTTCTCATCCACTTCAATCAATTCACCAGCATATTCAGTTTCAGGATATCCGTCAGGCACAATGTATTTGCACACACTGGCCTTGTCTTCAAATTCCACATTATCCAAAGTACCGTCAACAACAGCCTGACAAACATCAGCCAATGGAGTTTTTAAAAGAGGCAATACGTTCATTGCTTCAGGATCTCCAAATCTTGCATTGTACTCGATGAGTTTTGGCCCATCAGCAGTTAACATGAATTGACCATATAGGATTCCTTTGTATGGTTCTGCTTCTTCAGCAATAGCTTTTAAGGTAGTCTGCATAATTTCAACAGCCGCATCATAATCTTTTTGGCTTAAGAATGGTAATAATCCTCCAACATCAGAGTATGAACCCATTCCCCCAGTAATTGCACCGACATCGCCTTCAAATGCATGAGGATGATCCTGTGCTGCAGGCATTGGAGCCAAGTGTTCGCCATCACAAAATGCCTGAATGGTAAATTCTTCACCTATTAATCTTTCTTCAATAATTACCTGAGCAAATCCACCCATTGCATTATCAATGACCTCACAGGAATATTCTTTTGCTTCCTCATTGTCTTTGAGATGGTCACCTACAATTTTAACTCCTTTACCGCCAGTCAATCCAACCGGTTTTACTACAACATCACGGTCAAATTCATCCAAAAATGCGGAAACATCATCGGAATTATCAAATACTTTGTAAACAAGTGACCCTTCAATTTCATAGTCTTCAAAGAGTTTTCTCATAAATGACTTATCAGTTTCAATTCTAGCTGCACTTTGTGTCGGTCCAACACATTTGATTCCATTTTTTTGAAGTTCATCCACGATTCCTTTTCCAAGAGGGGCTTCAGGACCAATGAATGCAATGTCAATGTCATTATCAACTGCAAATTCAGCTACTTTTTCAACTTCTCCTTCATCGCCTTGCTTAAACTCAGCGATTTTGGACATACCAGGGTTAATTTTACTCATGTAACAATATAATTCCACATCATCCTTCAATGCATCAGCAATAGCATGTTCACGAGCACCAGTTCCAACAACTAAAACCTTCATAATCTAGTCTCCTATTAGTTTAAAATATGTAACTGAAAATATTTAAAATGTTTCAATAGATAACATAATTAACATCATATACCTTATTAAACTTCAAAATAGTTCATGGCCTAGAAAAGTTAATATACCATTCACAAATAATGTAAAATATAGGTGATATTAATGAATAGAAATATAATCATTGCTATTTTAGCTATTATCATCATTGCTGTTGCTGGAGGAGTTGCATTCGCACAAACATCAGCGGCTGCAGATGCTAATAAACAAAATACACAAATCAATTTCTTAAGTAACTCCCACTTAAAAAACGGAGAGATGGTGCAATTTGAACTTAAAGATGCTCAAGGAAAAGCAATTGCAGATCAACGAATAAACATTACTTTTGATGACAATGGTCAAAAACAAAACTTCTCAATTAAAACTGACAATAACGGTAAAGGAGGACTTGTATTAAACAATGAAGCTGCCGGTAATCACGAAGTTACCGTAACCTATGGAGGTAACGACAAATACAACGGATGTAAAGCAAATCAAACCATAACTATTGAACAGGGAACTTCTTCAGGAACCGAAAAGGTATCCGGAAATTCCACTGCAAGTACTGTAAAATATAACGAGAAAACTTCATCATCAAGTTCCTCATCCGGTTCAAGCCTTTCTGAAGGACCTGGTCCTAACTTATACTATGATGAAGAGTTCAATGTTTGGTATGATGACAACGGTATAATCAGAGGAGGACAATCTGACGGTATGAGCATGTGGGACCTCGTTAAAAACCAACCTATTGTTACTGAAAATGGTTTAGAATAAACCATTTCTCTTTTTTCTTTTTTTAAAAACTTTCAACACCAAATTTAAATACATCCATCATAAATATATAATTGCATATGCAAGAGTGAGGGCAATTATGGAAAAAAATGAAAATATTGAAATGATAACTGGAGACCCTAAAAAGGCAATAAACAAATTATCCCTGCCGATTATTGCAAGTATGTTTTTAATATTTGCAAACAGCATTATTGACAGTATTTGGGTAGCTGGACTTGGTGCAGAACCCCTTGCTGCATTAGGATACACAACACCCCTGTTCATGATTATAGTTGGATTTGGAAACGGACTTGGAGCCGGCGGTAATTCAGTGATTTCAAGATTCATTGGGGCGGAAGATAAATCCTCAGCAAATAATGCTGCGATACACAATCTTATCCTAAGTGCAATCGTGTCAATAATCATTTCAATCATATTTGTTATTACAATGGAACCTATGCTAGAACTTATGGGAGCAAGCAGCGTAATAAACTATGCTATGGACTATGGATTCATCATATTTTCATGTACATTCGCTCTTTTAATGCCTCCAATCGTAGGGGGTGCATTTAGGGCTGAAGGAGATATAAAACGTGCAACAATCCCAATAGCCGTTGCTGCAATAATCAACATGATTTTAGATCCGATATTAATCTACACATTTGGAATGGGGATTAAAGGGGCAGCAATCGCAACAGTATTAGGACCGCTTATAAGCTTATTGCTCATGCTATACTGGATTTTTGTCAAAAAAGATACATATCTCTCATATAACTTTAAAGACTTCCATAATGACCTTAAAATGTACAAGGATATTTTGGTTGTAGGTATACCTGCAAGTTTGGAACAACTGATACTGTCCGTTTTGACAATATTCGTCAATTACATGCTTACAATAGTGTCAGGACCGACATCAGTAGCTGTTTATACAGCCGGATGGAGAATAGTAAATATTGGAATGCTTCCAGCAATAGGAATTGGGACTGCAGCAATATCCGTCGCCGGAGTTGCATATGGAGCAAAAAAATATGAAAACTTAAGAGTGACAGCAAGATATGCTGTCAAGGTGGCATTAATAGCATCAATAATCGTGTGCATTATATTATACGTATTTGCCAACCAAATAGCGATTATCTTCTCATATTCACAAAGCAGTGCAGATTTAGCACCATTGATTGCAAGTTTCTTGCAGATAATGTGCTTTTTTATTCTATATGTTCCATTTGGAGCCAGTGCAGGTAATGTATTTCAGGGTGTTGGAAAAGGAACAATATCATTTGTATTGACAGCATTCAGAGAATTCATACTAGTGTTGATATTTGCATACCTTTTAGGATTTACATTTAACATGGGAGAGTTCGGAATATACTGCGGAATGCTTCTGGGAGGTGGAATAGGGTCATTGATATGTTATGCATGCATTGAATTATACATCAACAGGTTAATCCGAGGTAGAGACAATGCCGTTTGATGAAACAATTCCTACATCCCCATTAATATCCCTACTTTACAGGGAACATGCCAAATACTTAAACGAAAAAGTGAAAAATGAGGATTTGAGTTTTGGCCTTCAACCCATTTTAATAACGATTTATGAAAATGAGGGAATTATTCAGGAGCAATTAGCTGAAAAATTTCATTTGAACGAAAGTACAATAACAAGAAACCTTAAAAAACTGGAAGAAAAAGGTTTTATCGAAAGAATACCTGATAAAAGAAAAAAGATTATAAAAATAACTAAAAAAGGAGCCAAAACCGCTCGAAAAGTAATGAATTATGATGACAAATGGGATGAAAAAATTAAAAGTAATTTAAATGATGAAGAGTATACTATCTTTAAGAATACATTGCTAAAAATCTGTGAGGATTTAATATGAACGAAACTATCGAAAATCTAAAAACAAGAAGAAGCATCAGAAAATTCAAAGACGAACAAATCACTGACGAAGAGCTGAAAACAATCTTGGAAGCCGGAACATATGCCCCAACAGGACAAGGTCTGCAATCACCTAAAATTGTTGTAATTCAAAATCCGAAAACCATCAAAGAATTTTCAGCATGGAACAGAAGCTATTTCCCGATAGATGTTCCGGAAGACATGGATCCCTTCTACGGTGCAAAAACATTGCTGATTGTGCTGGCCGATAGCGAACGTCCAACATACGTTGAAGACGGTTCCAGCGTATTGGCAGTTCTGGTCAATGCAGCCCATGCAGTTGGTGTTGGATCATGCTGGATTCACAGGGCACGTGAAGAATTTGCATCCGAAAAAGGAAAAGAATTACTTAAAGAGTGGGGAATTCCCGAAACTTACGAAGGAATAGGCCATGTAGTTTTAGGATATCCCGATATGGACGCACCGGAACCATTACCTAGAAAAGAAGATTATATTCTATATGTGGATTAAAAAAAAAGAAAGTTAAAGATGAGTTAACCACTCATCTACATTTTTTCAGGTGCACTGACACCTAAAATATCTAAAGCATTTTTAATAGTTGTTTTAGCTCTGTCAACCAAAATCAGTCTTGTATCCTCTACATCTGAACCAATAACCTGTTCTGTTTTGTAGAATTTATTAAATGAACCGGCTAAATCCTGACAGTACTGAGTAATGTTGTGAACTCTTTTTTTATTGGCACAGTCTTCAACAACTTGCGGGAACTTGGCTATTTGTCTTACAAGGTCTTGTTCTGCCTCATCTGGAACCCAATCATCTGCAACTTCCAAAGTGCTATCCTTACCGGATTTTGCAAGCAATTTGCATGCTCTTGCATGTGCATATTGAATGGATGCACACCCTCTCTCAAAGCTTAATGCCTCATCCCATTTAAAGGTCAAGTGTTTTTCAGGAGATAATTTGGCAATGAAGAACCTTACAGCACCGATACCTATCTCTTCAGCCATTGGAGCAATTTCCTCTTCGGACAAATCAGGATTTCTTGATTT
The DNA here is from genome assembly GCA_900319985.1 of uncultured Methanobrevibacter sp. Lineage (GTDB taxonomy): Archaea > Methanobacteriota > Methanobacteria > Methanobacteriales > Methanobacteriaceae > Methanocatella. Next base: position 20,119 of record ONQL01000059.1, read on the forward strand.
GATTTCATCATGTGCCCTCAAGACCGCTTCATCAATCAATTCATCGACTGATACAAATTTGCCTTTTCTTGTTGACATGGATCCCTCAGGAAGAGTAATGAATTCATAAAATATTACTTCAGGAGGTTCCTGTCTAAATATTTCTTCAAATATCACTTTAATTTGTTTTGCAGCCAATTTATGGTCTGAACCTAAAATATCAAGAACTGTGTCGCCTAAAGTAGCTTTGTATTTATGATATGCCAAATCTCTTGTGGAGTAAAGTGAAGTACCGTTGGATCTCCTTAAAACAAACTCTTTTTCAATGTTGAAGTCTGTCAGGTCAATGTATAAAACATCATTCTCTCTTGTAAATCCTTCCCTTTGAATATAATTAACCAAATCATCGACTTCGCCATTTCTTACAAACTGACCTTCCCAAACAAAGTCATCATGGACAATGTTCATTCTTAAAAGAGATTCCTTCATTCCACTGATACATTTTGAAACGACATCCTCAAAGATTTTGTTTAACTCCTCATCTTCGCCTTCTTCATATTTTTGAATCAGTTCATCAACTTTAGCGTTTAACACTTCATCTTCCTCTACAGCCTTGTTTGCATCGAAATACAATTTTCCGATTTTATGGTCAAGCTTATCGCCTTCGTAGTCTTCGATTTTAAGGCCACATTCTGTTATACCGCATACGATGATGGCAATCTGTCTTCCCATATCGTTTACATAGTATTGGGTAATGACATCTCTTCCGGCCAGCTTCAATAATCTTGAAAGGGAATCTCCAAAAATAGAATTTCTGATATGTCCAATATGTAAAGGACCGTTAGGATTGGCTGAAGTGTGTTCCAATACAATTTTTTCACCGCTTGCAGGAAGCTGTCCGTAGCTGCCATCGACCTTTTCCAAAAGCAATTTTGAAAATTTGGAATAGTCAATGAAAAAGTTAACGTAGGGTCCGAAATTTTGAACCTTGGTAAAAATTTCAGGAACCTCTATTTTTTCAACCAAATCTGCAGCAACTTCAGGAGGTGAAGTTCTCAATTTTTTGGTAAGTGCAAAAGCAATAGTACTTGCCAAGTCTCCTAAATTAGGATTAGGCGGAAATTCTAATTTAAAATTTCTGTCAATTTCTACATCATACTGGTCTAGTGCCTTATTAATTGCATCAATAGCTTGTTTTTCAATCTCAAAATACATTAACTCACCTTATAATAATCATAAACCCCTTAACCAAAGGGAAAGATAACCAATTTTTGGAATTACAACTAAATTGTCACCAATCGTTACAACCTTTGATTCTATCTGGTCTGGCGATACATAATACGGATCAGGAGCGTTATTATTATCCCCCTTAATCATATACATCGTACTTCCATTAACATTTACAATATCAATAACTCTATGAATTACCGGTTGATTATACCATTTTGCATCATAAACGACAACATCACCCTTCTGGATGTCATTAACATTAAATTCATGGATACCGAAGAAATTTGCCTTTTGAACCATTACAATATCTCCCCGGTAAAATGCAGGTTCCATACTTCCTGAAACAACTACATTTAAATGCTGTGCAGCAATTAAAACAATTATCAATATTACTGCATATGATGCGATTTCTTTCCAATCTGTCACAATAACACCTTTTTATTTAAATGCTACTCTTAATGCACTGTCAATGGCCTGGGAAGTTTTTTCCAAATCCTCCATAGTATGAGCGCTTGAAATGAAATTACATTCAAATTGGCTAGGAGGTATGAAAACACCTTCCTTCAGCAGTTCTCTGAAGTACACTAAAAATCTGTCACTATCGGATGCCTTTGCATCTTCATAGTTATAAACGTCATTTTCATTGAAATAAATCTGTAACATTGAAGCCAAACCAACAGGCTGAATTTTCAGTCCTCTTTCATCAACTGTTGCTCTGATTTCACTTCTGAGGAAGTTTCCTTTACTTTCCAGATCCTTATAAAACTTGTCATCCAACTGAGCCATAGTGGAAAGTCCCGCCTGGACAGAAATAGGATTTCCGGAAAAGGTTCCTGCCTGGTAAACCGGTCCCTGAGGTGCAATCAGTTCCATTATTTCTCTTTTACCGCAAAATGCACCCATTGGAAGGCCACCTCCAACAATCTTACCTAATGTTGTTAAATCTGGAGTGACACCATAATATTCTTGAGCCCCACCTTTTGAAGCCCTGAAACCGGTAATTACTTCATCAAATATCAATACAATACCATTTTCTTCAGTTATTTTTCTAATAAATTCCAAAAATCCAGGTTTAGGCTCTATACAGCCGACATTACCCATTACAACTTCCATTATAATACAGGCAATGTTTTCTCCTTCTTTTTCAATCAAATCAGTTAAAGCTTCCTCATCATTGAATGGAACAGACAAAGTATTTTTGGTAGTATCAGCAGGAATTCCCGGAGAGTCAGGTAATGTTGCAGCACCGGACCCGCCTTTAACTAAAACATAATCATGCGCACCGTGATATGCTCCTTCAAATTTAACTATTTTATCCCTTTTTGTGAAACCTCTTGCAAGCCTAATTGCACTCATTGTAGCTTCAGTTCCACTATTACAAAATCTTACCATTTCAGCGGAAGGAATCCTGGAAACTACCTCTTTTGCAAGTTTGATTTCATTTTCAGTCGGAGCACCATAAGCGCTTCCGACAGTCAGTTGATTTGAAACTTCCCTTACGACTTTTGGATTTGCATGTCCTAAAATCAAAGGACCATATGCCAAACAATAATCGATGTATGTTTTTTCATCCACATCAGTTATTTTACATCCGCCAGCACTTTTAACGAAAAAGGGATATGGCTTAAAAGCACGTACAGGAGAATTTACTCCACCGGGAAAATAATTTTTAGATTCATTGAACAGTTCTTCAGAATACATTTTATCACACTACAAATGTTGAATTAACGAATTTACACATGCTACAGCAATAGGAGTGCCGCCTTTAGGGCCTTCGACTATAATATTCGGAATATTTGAATTACTTAAAGCTTCTTTAGAATCAGCAGCTCCCACAAAACCTACAGGAACTCCAACAATAGCTTTAAGATTCATTTCACCCTTTTGATATAAATCCATAGCTTCAAAAACAGCGGTTGGAGCATTACCAGAAACAACAATGCCTTCAAAATCATTAGCTGCCGCATATCTCATAGCCGCCGCAGCCCTTGTGATTTGATTTTCCTTTGCAATTTTTATTACTTCCTCATTTCTGATATAACACTCAACATCCCCTTCATATCTTGTAATACCATATTTGACCATGTTGATATCAGTTAAAATGGTTTCTTTATTTCTCAGGGAATCCATAGCT
>ONQL01000064.1 GCA_900319985.1 uncultured Methanobrevibacter sp.
TTGTTCATGTAAAAGTCATGGGTTTTCATCAATGAAATCACGTGGTTTACTAAAAATGGAGAATCTTTAATAATCTCATCATATTCTATCATAATAATGGCTCCTTATTAATATAATATTATAATAATTAAGATTTAAATAGTATTTGTAACATATTATACACAACAAACTATGGGGTGCAATCATGAACAAAAAAATCATCATCATTTTTGCAATTGTCTGCGTGGGCTTTGTGTTGCTTACAAGTCCTGCATTTGCAAAAGAAAACGTTAATGTAAAAATATCCACTGATAAATGGCTTAACGGCAAGGGCGTTATTTTAATTAAGCTTGTTGATGACCGGGGTAGGGAAATTCATACCAATGGAAAAATCAACTATACAATCACTGATTCCAATGGTCATTATGAATGGAAATATAAGTCATACAGCAAGTTTCTTCGCATTAAATACGATTCGGGATGGTATAATGTCCAGGTAAAATTCGACGGGGATAAAAAGTACAGTTCCGCTTTTTCATCTCAGGATGTCAATGTACCAACATCCAAACCTAGTTTTGATGCCTATAATTATTATGATAATCATAATTGGGGTTTAAACCAAAAAATGGATGATTATATGGAGGATAATTACTGGGATGAGGAAATCTATGATGATGCCTCAACGTATGATGGCGAGGGATATTGAAATTTTTTTTAAAAAAGAGATGTAATTGGTGTTTAAATATATGGAGGAGTTTAAACACCAATCGTGTTTTTCGGAAAATTCGGCAGTAATTTTCCGGGAATATTAAATTAGAAAATTGAGTAAAAGCTAATTTAATATTCTATTCTATATTTTTGGAGATTGTATTATTACTTGACTAATAATATGTTTTGTTTTAAAGCAATGTTTAGGCAAAAAATTTAGGTGTGCCTAAATTCATCACTTGTTTTAAATGTTGGTTGTATTGGTATATAAAGGTTTCGATTTTTTAGGCATGCCTAAATTTTTTATTTTTTTGGTATTCCTAAATATTTATATAGAATAAAAATCAATACTAAAGTATGTTTAGGTTAACCTAATTTTTTAATATTCGGGTCTGGACTTAAACTTGAAATAATTTTTTTTAGTAGATGGATGACATTTTTTTTTTAAAATGTTGTCTGTTGATGTTAAATAAAAGGGAGAATGGTTAATGACAGAATTAATTGTAGGATTAGCAGGAAACCCCAATGTGGGTAAAACTACTGTATTCAATCAATTAACTGGTATGCGCCAACATGTAGGTAACTGGCCGGGAAAAACAGTTGAACGGGCAGAGGGTCACTTTTCACATGGTGACTATGACTATGATGTTGTCGACTTGCCGGGTAACTATGCATTAAGTGCTCATTCGATGGAAGAGATTGTTTCTCGTGATTTCATTGTGGATGACGACTCTGATGTTATTGTTAATGTAGTTGATGCTGCTAATTTAGAACGTAATTTATATCTCACAGTTCAAATGATGGAATTGGGAGCTAATCTGGTAATGGCTCTCAACATGAATGATTTTGCAAAGAAAAAAGATCATATAATAGATATTAAACTGATGAGTGAACTTTTAGGTTTCCCAGTTATAGAAATCAATGCTAAAACCAAAGACGGTTTTGAAGAATTGTTGACAACTGTGGAAAAGGCTTCAAAAAACCCGATAGATTCAAGTGAAAAATTGTCCTACGGTAATGAGATTAAAGGACATTTGGCATCAATTCAGGAACTGATAGAACAGGACAGCAGTTTACTCGATGTTCCTTCAATTTGGACTGCAATTAAACTCTTGGAAAAAGATTCAATCGTAATAGAGAAGGTTCAACAATCCAGTAAAAGTTCTCAGATTATGGTTGAAGTGGATAAGGTGGCAAGTCACTTTTATGATGTTTATCAGGAAGGTGCAGAAGAAGTTATTGCAAACGCAAGATATTCATTTATTGACGGTTTGATGGCTGAAGCCGTTAAAAGACCGGCTGTAGAAAAAGAAACAACAACAGATAAGATTGACAGAATCGTTACCAATAGGTTTTTAGCTATCCCAATTTTTATAGTTATAATGTATCTATTGTTCCAGCTAACATTTACAATTGCAACTCCGTTCGTTGATTTAATCGATGCAGGATTTGCTGCACTTGGTGAATATCTGGCCGAAGCGGTTGGAAATGAGATGTTAGGTTCATTCCTCCAAGATGGGCTCATTGGTGGTGTAGGTGGAGTACTTGTGTTCTTACCACAAATTATTCTCATGTTCCTGTTCTTAAGTATCTTGGAAGACAGCGGATACTTGGCAAGGGCTGCTTTCACATTGGATAAAATCATGCACTCTTTAGTGGGTCTTCACGGTAAAGCTTTCATCCCTATGATTTTGGGATTCGGTTGTGGAGTACCTGCTGTAATGGCAACAAGAACAATGGAAAACGAATCTGATCGTTTACTTTCCATGATGCTTATTCCTTTCATGTCATGTACTGCCAGATTGCCGATTTACTCAATCTTCATTGCAGCATTCTTTACTGCAAATCAAGGTTTGATATTACTGTCTATCTATTTATTAGGTATTGTTGTGGCTCTTATCGTTGCGGGAATACTCAAAAGAACTATGTTTAAAGGATTGTCCGCACCATTTGTTATGGAACTTCCTACTTATAAGGTTCCATCTGTGAAAGGTGTATTGTTACATACCTGGGAAAAAACCAAAGGATTCTTAAGAAAAGCAGGTACTATCATTTTAGGTGCAGCTATTGTTATTTGGATTTTAAGCTACTTGCCTATGGGTGTAGAATACGGATCCCAAGAATGTGTATTAGGTATGATTGGTACTGCAATTGCACCAATATTTGCTCCGTTAGGTTTTGGAACATGGCAAGCTGGTATTGCAATCCTTACAGGTTTGGTTGCTAAAGAAGTGGTTGTTTCAACATTTGCTACTTTAGGTGGACTTGAAGAAGATGATGAAGAAGGTGTAACACAGTTAGTTCATGACACATTTACTCCGTTATCTGCATATTCTTTCATGGCATTTTGTCTATTGTATGTACCTTGTTTTGCATCTCTCGGTGCAATCAAACAGGAATCCAACAGTTGGAAATGGCCTTTAACTATGGTATGTATTACTTTAGTAACTGCATACATTGTATCTTTATTGATTTACAATGTTGGTTTATTGGCAGGATTCGGATAAATGCATATGGTGGTAATTAGTTTACTAATTATCATTATTTTTTAATTTTTTAGTTATAACTAAATATTTATATACTATGTTGTACAAAGTTTTGTATACCTAAAAATTTATTTTATTTTAATGGTGATATTATGAAAACATTAAGTGATGTAAAACCTGGTGAAACAGTAACCTTAGTTAAATATCACGATACAGGTGACGTAGACTTAAGAAGACATTTATTAGGTATGGGTTTTGTAAGGGGAGCTCAAATTCGCGTTAAACAAGTAGCTTCTTTAGGAGATCCTATTGAAATGACTATTAAAGGTTACGATGTTTGTCTTCGTAAAGAGGAAGCTAAAAATATTGAAGTTGAATAGCTTCAATGTTTTTTATTTATTTTTTTAATTCTTTTTTTCAACGGTGTTATTATGAAATGTCGTATGTGCGGTTTCGAGTTTGATGAAAACGCTTTAGAAAACAGGGGTTGTGTCAGTTGCGGTAAACATGATAACTGCAATCAGGTTCACTGTCCTAATTGTGGATTCGGCAATCATCCGGAACTCGAGGAAGAGTTTGAATTCATTGTCAAACTTAAAAATAAATTTAAAAATAGAAAAAAAGCTACAAATTAAATATTTTTAGCTTTTAATATTTCTTTTACTGTTTCTTCAATGCTCAATTTTTCAGTGTCAACGTCCAATCCTTTTTCTTTTAATTTGTATAATATTTCGGTTGTCACTGGTGCTTTTAAATGAGCTTTTTTCAATAATTCCTTGTCAGAAAATATCTGATGGTTGTTTCCTTCAGCTATTATTTCTCCGTTGTATAAAACAAAGATTTTATCTGCAAATTCGTTTACCATTTCTATGTCGTGTGATGAAATTACGATGCTCATTCCTTCACTGTTGAGCTTGTTCAGGATGGCTAATACCTTATCGACACCTTCCGGGTCAAGGCCTGCTGTGGGTTCGTCCAAAATCATTATGTCTGGCCTCATTGCTACAATGCCTGCAATGGCTACTCTTTTCTGCTGGCCTCCGCTTAGGTGGTGTGGTGTTTTATCTTCAAATCCACTCATTCCAACCATTTCAAGAGCCTCTTCGATTCTTTTTTTGACTTCATCATATTCAAGCCCCATGTTCATCGGTCCAAAGGCAACATCCTCCTTTACGGTTGGCGCAAAAAGCTGGTCGTTGGGATCTTGAAATACGATTCCTACTTTTTGCCTTACCTTAAGCAGCTCCTCTCTTTCAAATATGATTTTTTCACCGTCTATTTCAACATGGCCTGAAGTGGGTTCGGTCAAACCGTTGAAATGTGAAAACAATGTGGACTTGCCTGCACCATTCGGTCCTATAATAGCTATTTTCTCTCCCTTTTTAACCTGGATATTTACATTTTTTAAAGCTTGGGTACCGTCATGGTATGTAAAACATAAATCTTTTGTCTCTAAATGGATGTCTGTCATTTTAAACCTCTAATTAATTGATAAATTTTGACCGAAGTAACCTAATTGACCACCGAATTTGAACAATATGATTTCCAATACTATAACTAGGATTATTATTGAAATCAGGAATATGTAATCGCTTTTTTCAGGAGATTTTTTTTCATTGAACATTTCTGATGTATCTGAAAATCCACGACTTATCATACTTTTGTGAACTCTTTCTCCCTGTTCATATGCCTTCAGAAACATCATTCCTACAGTATATCCGACTTGCTTAACTCTCCATTTGTAGGGTACGTTTTTGGAATGGATATTGAAATTCCTTGACTTTTGACTTTTGCGTATTGCAGCAAGCTCATCAACAAATAAAAATAGGAATCGAACCATGATCGACAGTATCATTGCCAAATCCCTTGGCATTTTCAATTTCCTGAATGAACTGGCCATCTCCTGAAGTGGGGTTGTTGATGAGTAGATGATTACTGCTGTCAGGGTCACAATTAATCTGACCAGCAATAGAATTGCCCAATTGAGTCCCACGTCAGTTATGTTCAACCAGGAATAACTCCAGATAACGTTTCCCGGCTGGATGAACGGTTGAAAAATAATTACTGCACCACCAAACGGAAGCAGCATCAGTAAACGTTTGAATGAATCTTTATATGAAAGCTTGGCAATTTTAAGAATAATGAGTAAAAAGACTTCTAAAATTATTGGCATGAATATTTCGTTGGAGACAACACAGGTAACGATTATAAAAATTGTTGAGATTAATTTAATCCTGCCTTCCAAATTATGTATGGGGCTGTCCTGTGAAGCCAAATCATCGAATCTTATTATCTGTGTTATGTCTGCCATATCAATTCACTATTATAATATTAAAAATTCGTAATATATTATTATTTGCTTATGTTAATTTTAATCAATTTCAATTATTATTTAAAAAAAGGGATAGTAGAAATTAGGTGAATTAATTTCTACGTTTTACAATTTCTGCAACAGCATATCCTACTACCAAGGTTACAAGTACACCTATTATCAGGGCCACGACTTGCAATGCTTGGTTTTCAGGATCGTTTGCAAATGCATAATCTGGGAGGGCTGCTTCTGGAACACCGTTGACTTCTTCTACTGTGAAGTTTTCGTCAAGTCCGGCGTCTTCCGCTGATTTTTCCAATCCGTCCGGGTCGCCAGATGCGATGTATGGTGAGAGAACACAAATGACAACACAGATTAGGACTGCAATTCCAATTAATGTCATGTCTTTTTTATCCATATTATGCATCTCCTTCGTTCACATCTTCTTTGTTCCATGCGAGTAAATCTGGTCTGAATTTATCTAAAGCTACAAGAACAATTACGGTTAATACTGCTTCGATTATTCCAATGAAGACATGGTAAAGTACCATTGATGGAATACCAATGTTCATTGGGAAAGTTCCAGCAATTCCCATTTCGATAGCACATGCAAGTGCTGCAATAACTGTTGCTAACCAGGCACCGATACCTGCTGCTGCGTATTTTCCAATCATTCCTTGTAATCCTTTAAATGTGTAAAGTCCTACAGATCCTCCAATAATTGCCATATTCAATACGTTGGCTCCTAATGCGGTGATTCCTCCGTCTCCGAAGATTAATGCCTGTATTAATAATACAACTGTAAATACTAATACTGCAGCTTCAGGCGCAAGGAATACGATTGCTACTAATGCTCCTCCAACCATGTGTCCACTTGTACCGAATGGGATTGGCATGTTCATGGACATGATTGCAAAGATACCGGCAGCCAATACAGCTAAAAGAGGGATACGTTTTTCATCGAGGTTGTTTCTTGCCCATTTCACAGAGAAATACAATGCAACTATTAGAATCACATAGTATATTAGACATTGTGAAATAGGAATAAATCCGTCAGGTATATGCAATTTTCATTCCTCCATATTTCAAAAAGTAATACTTTTTTGTTTTCAATTTATATATTATGTATTACTTATCTCTTTTTTAATTTAGTATTTTCCTAAAATATCAAGTTTAATGTATTTTTTTTAAATTTAATGCGTAATAATTACTATTTTCACTTGATGTATAATAGTTATAAAGATATTGAATATATAAATGTTATTAAAGTAATACAAATTAGTATTATCTATAGTTTTTTGTAATACTTGAAGTATAAAAAAAGTAATTAATTTTTTACTTTTGCCAGGTAAATTGCATAAATTAAAATAGCTATTAAAAAGTATACGATAACTTGAATGTCTAAAATTCCGGTTTCAATGCCTAAAATTGCATATGTTAAAAGTAAACTATAAAGGCCAATATAAAAGAAGTCTTTGGTTTTTTGAATAATTTTAAATCCGATTCCTAAAATGAAACCTAAAATGCACATTTCCACTGCAACACCCACTTTTCCAAAATCGATTACCATCTGCCCTATAAGTGTGGGTGTTATTGTAACTTCACTTCTCCATGCAATTAGCTTTCCTACAGTCATTCTTGGTCCCAGTTCGCTTCCAGGAATTGCACTGGCCAATAATTTACCGTGTGTTAAACCGAAATCTCCTCCAAGAAAATCAAGCAAGTTTAAAACATGCAGTGTGAAGTCCGCCCTGTTTTGGAGTGTGCTCAAGGGGTTTGTTGCAGTTGTTATGCTGAACTCCTTAACTGATCTAAAATAACCAATTCCTATGATTGCACATACACCAATTAATCCTCCGACAACAACTTCCCATGGAGAAACAATATTTCCAAAGTAACCTATAATTATTATTATAAGAAATGATGCAAGTAGTGGTGTCCTATACCCTAGAGTTAATAATAATGCACAGTCAATCGCCAGCAATAATAGGAATCTGAATCTCACCTGTGGGCGAGTAAGTTTGTTCATCTGAAAATCTTTAAGGTATGCACTTGCAATTAAGCAGGTTGAGGGAATGATTAAAAAAACAGGCATTGTAAATGCTGGTTTGAGTAAATATCTAATTGAAGGCTTTAGAATTGGAATTCCTCCAACAGAAGCAATGCTTAAAAAGAAAAATGCTATACTTACTAACATCAAACAAAATCCAAGTGAGTAAATATCGTCCCGCTTAAATTCAATTGCTGTTTTTGTATTGTTGTTTAGTAAAAATTTTGGAAGAACTGCTGATCCAATAATGAATGCGGCAAATCCTATGGCTAGTGTGATGGCCAAACTTGTTGATATAGAATTCATTGACAGCAATAAAAATATTGAAAACAGCAAAATCACAATCAGCGGATTGAATATATGATTTTTTATGATGTTGTTTCTGTTTAGGAAGTTTAGGAAATTTTCGCTTGGGTAGAACTTTTTGAAATAACTTTTGAGCCATTGGTTTTCTAGGAATGATAAAATGGAAAAAATTATTGTAAACAGAAGTGATTTGTGGAATTCATAACTGATTCTATTTACAATTGAAGTAAATTTAGAGTATATTAGGCTCATATTTTACCAACTTAAAAGTTTCTAATAGATAACACATCATAGCTGTTTTTAATTGCATTCATTTGGCTATCACTGCAATTATAAACCCTAATTGTTATGTCATCTGTGATTCCATTGAAATTACCTAAAACTGAATTGCCGTCCTTTATGTTCTCATCGGTTGATTTGATGATTTTTAGTTTTGAATTTGTACCTATGTCCTGACATCTGATTGATTCACGTTTATCTTTACTGTTTAAAACATTTGAAATTTCCTGCATTTTGGTTGAATCAATCGACTTTGTTGATATTTCTGTTGAAATTTCATAATCTGTGCCGTTTGGAATTTTGCTTACTAAATCATTTAATGATGTTATGTTCATAGGTTTTATGTTGAATTCAACTAGATTATCATATTTTGTGCCGTTTGTTTCAATGGAAAGTGTTTTGATGTAGATGTCTGCTTCAGGAATGCTTTTGTATAATCCAAGCAAATATGGTTTGTTTTCAGAATCGATTAATACCTTGACGTTTGTTCCTCCGTTATCATCCAACCATTCTACTGTACCATTGACAGTTACCTCTTCGCCATTTGTCGCATTAGTGCCCTTTACGGTTGCTTTCATCACATTTCCTGCCAGGTAATTTGGGAAGTATGTGTCAGATATCTTGTTTATGGTTGATGCATCGAAAGCGGTTTTCTGTACGTGTGATGAATCATCCGAAGTGATGTGTATGAAAGCGAAAACTACTGCACATATCACCAATATGATGATTATGTAGTCGACCAGTGAAAACTTTTTGAGAATGTCTTTCATGTTTCAACCTTGTTTAATCTTCGTAAATTGCGCCCACTGGACAAACATCCACGCATTCGCCACAGGAATCGCATTTTTCATTGTCGATGATGACTTTATAGGCTCTTTTTGTAATAGCCTCTTCCATACAAACGTCAATACAATCTTCACAAATTCCGCATTCTTCCATATCAATTTGCAATTAATACACCATTTTATTTGAATTTAAAAAAACTTTATTGTATAAAGATTTGATTATCTTAATATTTATATACTTTGTTGGATAATATTAATGTGTAGTTTGTGTTATTTTTTGGATTTATGTAAAAAAATCGCAACATTTATATACTACGAAATCAAATATCAATATTGTATGCAAGGGTGCCCGAGCGGCCAAAGGGGGAGGACTTAAGATCCTCTGGTATAGGCCTTCGAGGGTTCGAATCCCTTCCCTTGCACTTAGTGGCTCAGGTGGTAGAGCGCTACCTTGGTAAGGTAGAAGTCGGGGGTTCGAATCCCCCCTAAGGCTTTAAGCTATTTTTTTCATGATTTTAACATTTTTTTCAGAATCGTTTATTTTATGCAGGCCTTGATGACATTCCGAATTGAATTAATCACATAATTATCAATATCAGAATGGAAATGGTCACTATGTTGTTATTAATGATTTTGGCAAGTGATATTCTCTTAAAACGATAAAAGATGATATTTTTAAAATGATGCATGGTAGATTAACAATACTTTAAATACTTTGAAAAATATATCTATTTAAGATATAATTAATGTCTTTGAATATGTAATATGTGTGAGGTGGAAGTAATGAATTATTCAAAAATAATATTGGTTGGTTTTATTTCAGCTTTTGTTGCAATTTTAACATCTGTTTTAGGGGTTGCAGGTACCGTTATAGGCTCTGTTATTTCATCAGTGTTATATAATATGCTTTCCGAAGCGTTAGAAAAACCGGTGTCCAATGTGTCTATCAAACATGAATTTGAATGGGATGTTGCATATGTATTTCCATTGATAGTAATAGCATTGATCCAATTGTTGTTGATATGTTCATTCCTGGCAGAGTGGGGAATATTGCCTGGAACTTTCTTAAATGTTTATCTTTCACTTCAGGATTTTGCTGATAATAATTTGTACAGGATTTTAGGTTTGGCTTTAATAATTATCAGTGTCTATCCATTATTCTTAAAGCCTGAAAACGTTAAAAAAGTTCATGGTGTGATTATAGCTATTGTAGGTGTAATATTTTTAGCTAGAGGATTCGTGGATTTTGGAAATCCCGTCACTAATCTCTACCACCCTATATTCGAAGTATTCGATTTCCCTATTGCAGTTATTGCATTCATATTGCTGGTGACTGTAATAGTGAGGATTTTAAGTTCCGCCTGGAATTCAGACCATTCCAGTGAATCTGTTTCACAAGAGGATGTAAATGGATTCGTTGAAAAAAATAAGTTTTATCGCCAACAGGATGAAGGATATTCTGATAGAAAAGTTATACATGTTAGGAGAAAACCTCAATATGGTGATTCAAACTATAGAAGGGTTGCCCATTCCAAATCCCAATATCAAAATAAGGCAACTCATAAACATCACAGAAACAGCAAGTTCTCTAAAAATTTATCAAATGAAAAAGCTTCAAAGCCTCAGCAGGATGTCAAACCGGAGCCTGTTGAGAAAGGTCATAAGATTAACAAGTCTTCTAAAAATATCCAATTTGAATCCAATGATTTGTTGGATGAATATAAAAAGTAAGAGGTAATATGAGTAAAAAAGACAAAACCCTGAAGGATATATTGGATTTGATTTTATATGAAAATCCCTCCACTCAGGATGAAATTGCAGAAAAACTAGGGATAACTCGCAGATATGTTACTAAATTATTGCAGCCATTAATTAAAGATGGCACTATCAAAAGGGCATATGTTATTGACATAAAGGGATATGAAAAGATTGCCGAATCATTAAGCGATTATGTTAGTCCTAAAGAAAGTTCAGGAAATGTCCTGGTGAATGATATGCTGGCCAACATGGCAAGGCATGTTCATTCCCAGCTTGAAGAGTCATTCACTGCCGTTTTGGAGTATGATGCGGAAAAGGCCAATCACGCTTTGGAAATGGATTTTGCTACCAACAATATGGTTGAAAAAATCAGAACTTCTGTTGAAACCATAGTCAGCATCAATAAGCATTCGGAATTTTCAAAATCGATGCTTTATAATGAAGTTGCATATGATTTGGAAAGGATTGGGGATTATTGCGGCCATATTGCAAAATTCGTAATCAATGATGTGTATAAGATTGATGGGAATATCCTTAAGAAATTAAAGAAAATGTATAAGACTGCTCAAAAGATGATTCGTTTGGCTATGAAATCATTCCTTGAGGGTAAAACAGAATTAAAAGGGGATTTAATGGAATTGGAAGATTCAATTCATATTCTCCAATCTAAAGCTATTAATCTGATTGCCACTCAAATGGCTGAGAATTCTTTTGATGAAAAAGAGCGTTCAAATTATTTTATTTATTTATTTAGAGTTATCAAAGCCTTTGAAAGGATGGGTGACATTTCTGTTGAAATAATGGACGTTTCCATTGAATTCCATGAAAATATTCCTAGATCCACCACTCCAAGGTCTTTCAGATAAATTAAAAAAAGGATTGGATTAAACCAATCTAGTTATCATATATTTTTGTTGTGGCATGTCTATCTGCCCAACATTGTACGCATACTCCAACAGGCAAGCCTGCGGTGTGGGTGTGTGCTTTTAAAATTTTTACATCCAATGCGGTGGTTTTTCCACCAAGTCCCATTGGTCCAATTCCGGACGCATTGATTTCTTCTAATATTTCTTCTTCCAATTTGGCTAATTGAGGATCGGGATTTCTTTCACCTATTTTTCCAAGCAATGCTTTTTTACCAAGTTTCAGACATAAATCTGAAGTTCCACCTATTCCAACACCAATAACTGTTGGGGGACATGGTTTTCCTTTTGCTTTCAGGACTGATTCAACAACAAATTCTTTCACGCCTTCTATTCCTTCTGCAGGAAGGGCCATTTTTAATGCATTGTTGTTTTCTGAACCGAATCCTTTTGGTAATATTGTAATTTCTATATAATCTTCATCAATCAGTTCAATGTCAATAGGTGGGATGTAATCTCCTACATTGACGTTGGTATTTTCACGGGTTAGCGGATCCACGATGTTTGGTCTGATTGGAATTTCTTTTGTGGCTTTTTTAATCCCCTCTTCAATTCCTCCGCGCAAGTCTTCAACTTCAACATTTCCTAATTTGACAAAAATCACTGGCAGACCTGTATCTTGGCACATTGGAATGCCTTTTTCTTCTGCAAGTTCAATATTTTTTAAAATTGCTTCAATATTTAACCTTGCAAGATCATGTTCTTCAATTTTAAGCGCATCTTCAAGTGATTTTTTAACATCTTCACCTAGAACAATGACGGCCTTTTTGTAAAGTTCATAAACGGTATCTTTAATGGTATCTTTAGAAATCAAAATAAAACCCTTGTAAATTTTATAATCTTATTTTTTGATTTCAAGATATTTAAATCTTAATTACATTGATTGGGCAAACTTCAACGCAGTCTCCACATCTATTGCATTTTTCACCATTTATTGTGATGGCACCGCCCAAAACTTCGATGGCATTCTGTCTGCATGCTTTAATGCATGGTGCTTCTGATGGTTGGCAATTCATACAAAATAAGTTGGGAGTGTCAACATTTAGTGTTTGTTGACAACTTCCACAGGTTGTACAATCTGTACAATTTCCTGAATTTAACATAATTCTATTTTATTCGTCTAAAACAAGTCTTGCTCTTGCTTGACTTGTAATTACATGGACAAAGCCACTTTTCTTACCTTCGGGTTCATATAGTCCTGCCATTTTGGATAAGAATTTTTCCTGATTTTTAGATTTGATTTTAGCAGGATCAACGATAGAAATGGCTCTTTTGGTACATGCTTTAATACATGCAGGTCCTTCTTCTCTGTCAGCACAGAGGTCACATTTCTCAGCAATACTTGCTTGGAATGTCATTGCACCGAATGGACAAACCATTACACACAATCCGCAACCGATACATTTTTCGGTATCGACGCCGCTGTCGTCAATCGCATCGGTTGGACAGATTTTGATACATGGTGCATTTTCACAATGTTGACATACAATGGAATAATATAAAGAATTATGTTCTATAATTTTTATTCTACTAGCACTGTGGACAGATGCACACATGTTTTCACAATTCATACATCCATCACATAAATTGCTATTTACAGAAATTTTTTCCATTGTTCGGCCTCCTATAAACCTAATTCGTCACACTCTGCATCAACGTATTTTTGTATTTTAGCAATGAGTTCGTCATCCAAGTGTCTGAATCTTTTTTGCGGTCCTAAGTATTCTTTTACAGGTTTGCGTTCTTCTGGCCTGTAAGTGATTTCGAACTTGCCGTCCACGATTTCATATAAAATCCAGGATCCGGTTTCCACAGCTAATCTGCCCATTTCAATTGTTTTTTCAGAAGAGAATCCCCAACCGGTAGTACATGGTTGTTGCAAGTGTATGTAAGCTGGTCCTTTGGTTTCAGCAGCTTTTTTAACTTTTTTAACGTAATCTTCTGGGAAAGCTATTGATGCTGTAGCCACATAAGGTATTCCATGTGCTGCCATAATCATAGGCATGTTTTTCTTAGGTTTGTCTTCACCAAAACTTGCGCTTCCCATAGGGGATGTAGTTGTGGTTGCACCGAATGGGGTTGCCCCACTTCTTTGGATACCTGTGTTCATGTATGCTTCATTATCGTAACAGATGTAGGTCATGTTATGTCCTCTTTCCATAGCTCCGGAAAGGGATTGTAAACCGATGTCTACAGTTCCTCCGTCACCACCGAAAGCGATAACATTAACATCGTCTTTTCCTTGGATTCTTAATGCACTTTCTACACCGGATGCAACAGCGCCGGAGTTTTCAAATGCAACGTGAATGAATGGAACTTCCCAAGCAGTTTCAGGATATGGTGTTGTCATAACTTCAAGACAACCAGTAGCGGAAATAGCTACAGTATTTTCTCCTAATGCATTTAAAGCCAATTTAACTGCAATAGATGCTCCACAACCAGCACAACCTCTGTGTCCTGGTGCCAATAAATTTTTATCAGGTATGTCTACCATATCTATTCCTCCTTAAGTCCAATCCATGTGACTTCTTTTTCAGGCACATTTTTAGTTTTTTCGTAAACTTCCAAAATTGCATCAGGTGTAATGT